>NZ_RAXT01000120.1 GCF_003611475.1 Acinetobacter rongchengensis
TCAATACCCCTACGTTTACCTTGCGCATTACTACAAGTTATTTTAATGTAGTAATAACTTCAAAAAAATAATTGTAGGTTATGAGCGAATTAATAGTAAAAGATAACGCCCTAATGAACGCTAGTTACAACTTGGATCTCGTTGAACAGCGTTTAATTCTCTTAGCTATCCTTGAGGCTAGAGAATCAGGCAAAGGAATCAATGCCAATGATCCTCTAACCGTTCATGCAGAGAGTTATATCAACCAATTTGGTGTACACAGAACAACGGCATATCAAGCTTTAAAAGATGCCTGTAAGGACTTATTTGCTCGTCAGTTTAGCTACCAAGAAAAACGAGAACGTGGACGTGCAAATATTACAAGTCGTTGGGTCAGTCAAATTGCTTACATTGATGAAACTGCAACGGTTGAAGTTATTTTTGCCCCTGCGGTTGTTCCATTAATTACAAGACTGGAGGAACAATTCACCCAGTACGATATTGAGCAAATTAGCGGTTTATCGAGTGCCTATGCTGTCCGTATGTATGAATTATTGATTTGTTGGCGCACAACAGGAAAAACCCCCATTATTGAATTAGGCGAATTTAGAAAACGAATAGGTGTTTTAGATACTGAATACACGAGAACAGATAACTTAAAGATGCGAGTTATTGAGCTAGCACTCAAGCAGATCAATGATCATACCGACATTACAGCAACCTACGAACAGCACAAAAAAGGGCGAGTGATTACGGGATTCTCATTCAAGTTTAAGCAGAAGAAGCCCAAACAAGCCGAAATTGCTACAGAAACGCCAAAAATAGCCACGAATGACCTAGACACGATAAAACCCCTTACAGAGCCTCAGATCGCAAAATACAGCATGATTCTGTGCAAATTAGGCAGTATTTCAGACTTGAGTAACTTCCCCGACTATCCAACCTTTGCAAATTGGATTGGTAATATCCTAAGAAATCCTGAAAAAGCGGATGAGCAAACAGCAAAACGAATTTTCACAGCGTTGAAAACGGAAACCGACTACAGCAAGAAAAACTAATTTTTAGTTGTAATTGGTTTTTCCCGAAGGGCGCACTTAGCCATTGAGTCCAATGGGTGCGTTTTGCTCTGCAAAAATTTTCTGTCACGTGGCAATCACGTGGAATTTTCCTCTGTATCCCTTTTCTAGCCATCGTTTTAAAAAGCGTCACTACTGAAATAGTGACGCTTTTTAAAACTCATTAGACATAGCTGAACAATTGGAAAATAAATTAAAAGGCTTTGGTATAATTTTTTTAGGTCTACAAAAAACCGGTAAGCGCATTATTACTTCACTGCTTTTCAGAAATGAAAATCCTGAAGATCGAATTTTAGTCTTGAACCAAATAAGTGCGTTTCCTTAGGAAAAAATGTTTTAGTTTTTAACTAATAAAAATATAATTAATTCTCAAATATTTAAAAGGATAGTTAAAGTGTTCTCTCTTATAAAAAAAACTCCTATTAATCTAGGTGAATATGGTGGTTTCAATACTTGTATTAACTGCGGTGAAGATACATACAAAAGTGGTTGGGGTTGTTCAAATTGTGGCTATGACGGTGGTTAATTAAAAAGATTATTGATTTATAGTACTTCAAGGAAAAAGGTTTTTTATTAATGAATAAATATTTAATATCATATAGTTATGTTCGATATAACCCCAATGGAAGTCGATCTGGAATAGCATCGGGAAATACATCTGTTAATGCTGCTTCCGAAAGTGAAGCTCGTGAAATAGTACAAAGTAGATATAAAGATTGCAAAATTACCTCTATTAAAAAAATATAAGAATCTTTATTTAAAAAAAGAACTTATTAGGTTTTTTATTTTGAATAATATCGATTAGCGAGTGTCTACGAGCGAAGTAATCAAAATTCGCTCATTACTATTTCTGAAAAACAGCTTTTAGAAATATTGGCTACTCGATAATTTTTACTATCGAATGCTTTTTCTTTTGAAAAAATACGAGCGAAGCGAGTTCATAGTTGCTTTTGGGGGGTTAAGGGGGGCGAAGCCTCCCTTACAAGGCACAGAGTGAGAATTTTGCACGATAGTGAAAAAGTCCCCTCTGTGTATCCTTGCTTATTTCTTTTTAAATCTTTGATTTCTTTCCCTCCGTTTGCAGAAATTGCCCCTCGACTAAGCTTGCTTAGTCAAAAAAGTTTGAGCAAAGCGAAAACATAGGGCAATTTTCATGGTGGAAATGGGCTTTTAAGGTTTTTAAATGCTTTTAAATGCTTTTAGACACACTAAGAAGCCCACACAGCAAGGCATACAGAGAGTATTCTACTACGTTTACCCATCAATACCCCTACGTTTACCCATCAATACCCCTACGTTTACCCA
>NZ_RAXT01000121.1 GCF_003611475.1 Acinetobacter rongchengensis
TTTGCCTTTTTGTCACCTGAGTAGAAGCGACTTGAGATTGTGATGACATACTTCTCTATTTTCTACACGCAAGAATTTAATTATAGATGAGCCTTATCTAATTCACAATTCAAGCTAATACGAGTTCCCGAATACATCAATGTGGATATAATCCTAGTTCAGTCATACCAAATAATATTTTAGCTGATAAAGAGACTTGTTCTTTTAAATTCTCTAATGAAAATAGACCTACTTAAAATGTCTAAATATTTTTTAATACTGATATAAAAAATGGGAGAACTGAGTCTATAAGTTCTCCCATTTTATTCTGTGCTATTGATCTAAGCCTACACATTTAAGTTTCGTTATTTCCCCCCTAACCATTTGGTCGAGTCACAATTGGGAAAATTGAATCTGGACGTTTAAACATTGTAAAGAATTTTCCAATTTTCAATGGATTGCCTTTGACTTTACTGTCTTTAGAAAGCAGGACTTTTACCCCTTCTATTTGACCTGTAATCATTTTTAGATATAAGGGCTTGGTTACGGTTAATGTTGGGCAATCCGATGCCAAACCATTACTGTCATCATGACGTTTAAACTGCATGACTGAGTTTTCAACCCATAATGAAAAATTCTCTTGGGTATCCGACAAAACCAGATTGATACACTGGTTTTCATTTTTTAAATTTTCCACATCTAAATTTGTCGCCATGGCTTCAAGAAATCTTTCAGTTGGCGTGTGAATCAATAAATCACTCGGATCAGAGGTATTTTGTAGTGGTACATTATTCTGTAACTCTTGAGCGCCCACCAAAAAGAAATTACGCCAAGTCGAAGCCTCAGCAGCATAGCCCAATTGACGATAAGTATTTGCCAATAAGTCTTTCGCTTGTTGGTTTTGAGGGTTATTCAACACAATATGTTTTAAAATCTCGGCAGCCCATCTATAGTCAGCTTGAGCATAGGCATCCTGCGCATTTTTCAATGCATTGTTCTCTCCACCTGCTAACTCAATATATTTTTTTGCAACAGCTTTAGGGGGTAATGGATCTAAATTGGAAGGATGGGCATCGAACCATCCCATATAATATTGGTATACTGCTTTTACATTATGTTTTAGGGTTCCATAATAGCCATGAGCATATAGTTTTTGATCAAGTGCCGCTGGAAGCTTAATTTTTTCGGCAATTTCAGCGCCATTAAAACCAGAGTTCATATATCTCACCGTCTGATCATGCGTGAACTTATAAACATCTCGCTGGGTTTTAATAAAATCTTGAATATTGTCATTGCCCCAGACAGGCCAATGATGCTGTGCAATCAATACATCGGATGCTTTGGCATGCTGCATTGCTTGGTCTAGATAGCCCACCCATTTTAAGGCATCACGGACTTTAGCACCCCGAAGGGTATAAAGATTATGCATGGTATGAGATAGAATTTCTGCGCCGTTATAAAGTTTCAATGATGGGATAGAGAACGTTAATTCTGCTGGTGCTTCTGAACCCGGCACGTTATAAAACACAAAATCCAAGCCATCAACCGTCATTTTCTGTTCTGGTTGAGTGATCAGTTGTGTAGGCTCAAGGATGCCCATTTTTCCCACAGCAACAGCCTTACCTAAACCTGTATCCACCAATCCTTCCGCATTTTTAGGTAGAAAAGTTCCATACATATAAGTCGCACGACGTATCATGGCTGAACCTGCCATCACATTTTCACTGGTCGCTTCTTCCATAAAGCCTTTTGGCGCAATAATTGGAGTTTTTCTAGCGTTAATTTCTTCGCTAGAAAGAACGCCTAATGCACCACCAAAATGATCGATATGGCTATGGGTAAAGATAATGGCTGAAATTTTTTGCTCACCTAAATGCTGTCTAGCAAATTTAAGTGCTGCTTCAGCCGTTTCTTTAGAGGTTAATGTATCCACAATAATCCAGCCAGTATCACCCTGAATGATGGTCATATTTGCCAAATCAAAACCACGAATTTGCCAAACTCGATCTGTTACTTTAAATAGCCCAACATTGTTGTTTAATTTTGCTTGTCGCCATAGAGTGGGATTAACGGTATTTGGTGCTGGATCATTTAAAAAATTAAATGCATCAAAATCCCAGATCACATTGCCTTTCTCACTTTTAATTTGACCGGTTGGCTTAGCAATAAAACCTTTTTGCGCATGATTAAACTCAGTCATATCGTCTAAATTATATTTCGTTTTATACGCATTATTTGATTCAATGACCGCTTTTTCGACTTGCCCATTTGCTGCCAAAACAGAAAATGGCAAAATAAACATCAATGAGACTGTTAAAAATTTAATTTTCATTGTCATTCCTTTTTTCAAAAT
>NZ_RAXT01000122.1 GCF_003611475.1 Acinetobacter rongchengensis
GCTTAAAGCTCAAAAGCAGGCTAAAGACGCTCGTGAAAAGGCAAAGCAAAAAGAACAAGATCGTAAGGATGACACCAGAAGAAAAATTCTAGCTGGTTCTTTCTTACTTAAACAAATGGAAGATGAAGCAAAGAAAACAAAAATACTCGCTGATCTCAACGAGTATTTAACAGAAGATCGTGATAGAAAACTTTTTGACTTACTAAATATTGAGGAAAATTAATTATGAATAAAGCCGATTTAATTGCCAAATTAGCGCCTAAATTAAATATTAATCAAGACGAAGCAAGAGTTGTTCTTAATTCTGTTCTTGAAGTCATTACAGAAGCCCTAGTTGAAGATAAAAATATCCGATTAGTTGATTTTGGGACTTTTTCAGTAAAACAGCGTGCTGAAAGAATGGGACACAATCCTCAAACAGGAGAAAGACTTAAAATTGAAGCTAAGCAAATAGTCACTTTTAAACAAGGAAAGGCTTTGGGTGAGCAATTTATTGTCAAACCAAAACCAAAACCAAAAGGCAAAGTTAAAAAAAAGCTAAAGATTGACTGATAAACAAGCTGATTATTGTCTGAAAGAGCAGAAAAAAGCATTTAACCCAATGTGGGCGGAAGATGCACAGCTTAGACAATTGGAGAGAATCCAAGACAGATTAAATACTCAAATTGAAAACGGTAGCATTGGTAAGGATCAAGACAGGGGGAGATAATCCGCATCAATCTCTCATAGTTGTGCGTCAATCCGTCCATATATCCATGCCAAAAGCCTTGTCTATCAAGGCTTTTCACTGAATCCAACTTTAACTAAATACGGTGCTAGTTCTTTTCTTTTTTCAGGATCTAGGAGCATTTCAGCGATACGAATAGCAAATTGTTCATAGCTTTCTGTGCCGTGAGAATATTTGCTCATTTCAGGCATATCAGAAAGTTTTTTGGCAAAAGAAAAGCGTTGTTTGTCTGTCATCTTAGCTATCAGGTCAACCGTGTTTGGATCTCGGTTTGAAACTGTTGATATAGCCTTATTTTCTTTCTTGGGCTTAAACCTTAATTCGATGTGAGTGAATTTTCTTCCTGTTTTGCGTAGTTCATAAGTCACTTGCATCGGTGTGTTTTTATTAATTTCCCTAATTGCAGGGTCAATTATTCGCTGCTGTAAATTTCCAAATAACGGATATTTGTCTTGTAAGCACAGCATAAAACGCAAATCAGAAATTGCTATTTCACGCTTACCAATGTTTTCGTATTGTTTTATTAGCTCATAAATACGAATTGCATAAGCACTACTAAGACCTTTCAGATCCGATGCCAAATACTTGGTAAATTCACTTTTTAGATCGGAAAGTAAAGGCGTAACTGCCTCACTGAAAACAAGCAAGACAGAATTCCAATCTTCACCCCTTAATGTATCGTGAAAATAAGGATTTTTAACTTGAAGCATTTGAAGCCATCTAATTTTTGTTGTTGTTTCTTTGGTTTTAATAGTAATTGATCGGTCATACAACTTAGCCGCAGCTTCTTTTAAATCTCGATAAGCTGTTTTTTCATGCACACCAAACAAGCGAACAAAATCTTTAGCGTTTATTTGATAAATTTCGTTGCTAGATACAGGGATTCCTTTTGGTATTTGCTCAATGGCAGAAAGAATTAGCCGTTGTTCTGATGTACTTAGCTCATACCCAGCCTCGATAACTTGGTTTGATTTTACGATTAGACCTGCTTTTTTCATAGTTTATTCCTTATTATCTATAACAATAATACTATTTGTTATAGTTAGTAGTCAATCCGTTATAGTTAGAGTAGTCAATCCGTTATAGTTAGTAGTCAATCCGTTATAGTTAGTAGTCAATCCGTTATAGTTAGAGCGTGAAAGCCTTGCTATACGTGGCATACAGAGGACGTAAAATATTTAAAATATTAAAATAAATATAAAAAAGAAAAATTTCCAAAAAAAGCTGTGAATAACTGCCCTATGAACTCGTTTCACTCGTTCTTTTTGACTTCGCTTTGCTCAGTTGGGGGCAGTTATTTGTAAATACCTGAGAGAGATTCAAAAAAGCAAAAGCGACTATGGATTCGCTTCGCTCATAAGTTTTTATGCTCGCTGCGCTCGGTCTAGGGGCTAATACCTGCATGTGATCTATTTCCTTTTGCCTTTTTAGATATTTTTAAAAACGGTTTTTCAGAGGGTCGAGGCGCAACTTTTCTTTGTGTCGCTCGTAGACACTCGCTAATAACTTATTGATATTGTTTAGATATG
>NZ_RAXT01000123.1 GCF_003611475.1 Acinetobacter rongchengensis
ACAGGAAGAACGCTTAAAGCAGCTTAAAGCTCAAAAGCAGGCTAAAGACGCTCGTGAAAAGGCAAAACAGAAAGAACAAGATCGAAAAAACGATACCAGACGTAAAATTTTACTTGGTTCGTACTTGCTCAACAAAATGGAAGATGAAGCAGAGAAAGAAAAAATACTCGCTGGCATCAACGAGTATTTAACAGAAGATCGGGATAGAAAATTATTTAATCTGCCATAATTAATTTTGTATTGTTTTTAGCATATTGATAGCAAAGGTTACTTTGCTTTCAATATCTTTAAGCACTGTTTTATGATCATTGAAATCATCAAAATGTTTAATCTCAACATCAATAATAGAGCTTAAATATCCAGTCAATATCTTTGCTTTTACTTCATTACTCTGATTGAAAATAACATCATTGAATTTGGCAACTTCTTCATCAAAATTAAAATTATCTGACTCAATCATGGTTTAAATCCTAATTTTTTTAAATATGGAATGAGTATTTTTTGTTTCTCTGGGTCTTTAAGTATTGAGCGTAAACGAGCTTTAAAACTTGGCATTTCTTCGCCTACGTTAGCCATTGCTTGTACTTCGCCCAAGTCTGCCAATTTGCTTGCAAATGTGTCTAATTGGCTATCAGACATCTTGATAAATGTGTCTTTTGGTTCTTCAAACATATCTATGGTATTAGGGCATTTTACTGTTTTTATTTCCGCCTTTTTCTCTTTAAATCTTAATTCTAAATGAGTATATGTTCGCCCTTTTTTAATTAACTCATAGCCTACTGTATGCGGACTTTTTTCATTAATTTCATCAATAGCAGTATCAATAACCCATTTCTTTAAGTCTGCAAACAATTGATATTTATTATTTAAATCTAAAGAATCTCGCAATTCAGCAATAGATATTTTACAAAACCCCGTTTCTTTGAATTGCATCATCATTAAATAAAATCTAAAGCTATAAAAACTACTAAATTGAAAAACATCTTTAAGATTTAACTTAGTAAATTGTTCTTTTAATTGACTTATGTAGGGGATCATATTTTCATGAAAAACAATGCGAGCCACGATATTGTCGTCACTCTTAGCAATGATTGGCAAACTATCCAATAAATTATATTTTCTTAATTGCTGAATAAATTCTTCATCATTTTTTGAGTTTGGATATTCTTTTTTAAGCCGTTCAAAAATTTCACTTTTAAAATGTAAGACGCTGTGCAGCCAATGGAATTTCAATTTCCCCATAGCTGTGTCAACCACAACAATACGATTTAATAGCTCCGAACATGCCTCTCTAATTTCTCGTGCAACATTTTTCGGCTCTACTCCTAGTTTTACAAAATCTTCTTTGGTTATGTAGTACGCCTTACCAGGATCTACCTCTGCATCTTTTGGTATTTGAGCTAAGGCACATAGAACCAAACGCATTTCATTAGCTGTGAGCTTATACGATGCACGTATTAAATTATTATCCATTACGACTAGATCATTTTTCATGTAAAAACCCAATTGATTTTATTATATCAAGAAACTTAATTAACCTCTATATATATAGTGAATGATACATACTCCATATATGTGCGTCAATCCCTCCATATATGTGCGTCAATCCCTCCATATATGTGCGTCAATCCCTCCATATATGTGCGTCAATCCCTCCATATATGTCCTTTGAAAGCCTTGCTGGGCGTGGCATAGCGGGGAGCTAAAAAGCTTTTAAAAAGATTTAAAAACTATTAAAAAGGAAAAATCTCAAAAAACCTGTGGATAACTGCCCTATGTACTCGCTTCGCTCGTACTTTTTGACTTCGCTTTGCTCAGTCGTGGGGGCAGTTATTTGCAAATACCGGACATGGATTCAAAAAAGCAAAAGCGACTATGGATTCGCTTCGCTCATAGTTTTTTCACTCGCTTCGCTCGGTCTAGGTGCTAATGTCTGCATGGAAATATGAGTTTTCTAGGATTCAAAGCACTTAAAAACGGTTTTTCAGGGAGTCTAGGCGCAACTTTTCGTTGTGTCGCTCGTAGACACTCGCTAATAAAATATTGATATTGTTTAAATATTCTTAATTAAAAGACAAAAAGGATAGATTTAACGACCCTTATCGTTGTCTTGTTCTAAAGATTTTTTAATGTTGATAGCTGAATTACGCTCATTG
>NZ_RAXT01000124.1 GCF_003611475.1 Acinetobacter rongchengensis
AGAAGTACCATTGATAAGCCGAAGTAACGGAACTCGTTCATTATACATTGTAATGGAGGCATTACTAAATAACTCACTTGTATGATCATACTTTTCTTCTAAATTAAACAACTTGGTATAACACTGTGCCTTTCCTAATGTTGCATACTCCTCAAAAGCTCGATTGTCGTGTGCAAATTTAGTCATCACTGCTTTTTGTATGCCATGATTTTCTGTAGAAAAATCCTTTGCAACAGCGATGTTTGCAACACTAGAGATGACTAAACAAAATAGTATTTTGTTCATAGAGCATTTTTTCATTTTAACTCCCAAAGGCAAACAGTACCTATATTTCCATCGGCATAAGCTTCATTAGGATATTTGCTTGTACCGTGTATGACGTCTGTTCCATCCCAAATTGTAATATGACCAGATGCTCCGAAATTCCTTTGATCGCTAGAAACAAATGAAAACACGCCTTTTCTACCTCCTATCTCACGTTGTAGATCAGCGAGCGTGGTCGTAGCCCCTGTTTTAAAATTGGGAACCTCAGGAGAGTTCCATTTTTTTTGGAGTAGCTTTCTCATATTCACCGCAGAGACAGTAATTCCTTTACCCTTGAATTGACCATACTGTACGTTATATTCACGACCAACATCTTTTACTCCAGCGTGTAGTAACGTGACCGAAACTCGCGTAGCGCAAGAGTTATTAAAAACACCTCGATCATAGTCGGGACCAAAAAGTGCAATAAATAGCTCAATGGTACTCATAGTGTTAGCCAAATTTTGATAAAAACTGCTTACGGCAGCCCAGCTTGGTCGATTAGCAATACAATGTACGGTTTTATCTTGAGCAATAGCGGTGATGGTACATGTCATTTTTTTACCCTCTAGTTAAAAGCTAACTGTTTATCTTTAAGTACATTTTTAATTACAACAACGCCATTCTTATTAACTTTACCTGAAACGGAAAAAGTTTGAGTTTCTCCATTAACACTATCGTGTTGGATTTGAGCAGACACTTCTTCACCCTCAGTATAGTTTATTGTCTCAATATGTAGATTCATGTCTACATAATGCCTAGAGGAACCGGAAATTGGCTTGCAATCTTCCCCATAAGACCAAAACAGATGGGTAATTTTTTTATCTTTTGAGTTTGCTTTTATGGGCATATTAGGCAAGGTTGCATTAAAATGTACTGCTCCTAATGTATTAAACATTTGAGATTTAACATCTACAACAGCAGGACTACCGATTTCAATTGAGCCATTTGTCTTGATCTTAATATAGCCACCACTTTTATTTCCTAGCGTTATTTCCTTATCAGCTACAATATTAATCGTACCTTGACTACTAGTAATAGATACATCTTTTAAAGCCGCAACTTGCAAAATATCATTCTGTGCCTGAATTTGCACTGCTCCTTGATTGGCAAAAACTTTTAGTCCTCCTTGTTGAGCATATAAACTCATACCACTAAGGCTGTTGGCTGTCAGTTGACCCATACTACTGATATCAATTTGCTTATTTGCAATCATGGTTATATTTTCACCAGCTTGATAACTGTGACTTTTGGGAGTAGTTACACTTATACCAGTGGGCGTGCTAATCAAAATATTAGGCTTTGCCATAGTTTTGAGTTGATCATCGAGTTGCTGCTTTAAACTTGGATAACGTGTATAACCATCTTTAGGATCAGCTTTTGCATGTGTTGCACCTTTTTGTAATATTTTGACTTGTTCCAAAGCTTGTTCAAGCCGTTGGATTGCAACTTCTATATCGAGTTGTTTATCAGTAGCATTCAATTGTGCATCTGTTCCAACAAATAGTCCTTTCCCTGCTCGAACCGCTCCCCAATCATCCGTCCTCAACTCAAAGCCTTCACCACGACCTTCACTTTCTGCCTGTTCTTTCGGATGACTCAAGTTTCCTAAATTCAGTTGTGTCGCACCATGACTACTCTGAAGTTGAGTGCTAATCTGCCCTGTCGTATCATCAAAACGCAGTTGGTTAAAACCCTCACCACCAACTTCTTTGGTACGAATACCACTGAGTTTTTTGGTCGCAGGTAATTTACCTTTTACATCAAACTTGGTCGGTGAGCGTCTTCCTTCATGGATTCGCCCTGTCACGAATGGTCGGTCTATGTTTCCATCAAAAAAGTCA
>NZ_RAXT01000125.1 GCF_003611475.1 Acinetobacter rongchengensis
TGTTAGCGGCAGTGTAAAAATGACCCCCTAATGGCATTTAAAAACTGACCCCCTTGGTTAATATAGCGGTCATTTTGGACTGCTCAACATGTTAACTTTGGAGCAAGCAGTGACAATCCAAATACTTCATCAACAAGGTAAATCTATTAAAGCCATTACTCGTGAACTGGGGGTGTCCAGAAATACCGTACGTAAATATTTACGGCAAAACACCACACCTCAGTATCAGCGTATACAGCCTAGAATAAGTATCCTTGACCCATATAAACCCTATTTACTCCATCGTGTAAATGCAGCTCATCCTGAATGGATTCCTGCTGTCGTGCTCTACCAGGAAATTTTAAGGTTGGGATATCCAGGAAAGATCAGGATCTTGAGGGAATATCTTGCAACATTAAAACCAGTTGCCAAACCGGAACCGATCATTCGTTTTGAAACCCAACCTGGCCAACAAATGCAGGTAGATTTCACGACAATTCGACGCAACAACACGACTTTAAAAGCCTTTGTCGCAACATTAGGCTATTCCAGAGCGACTTTCGTGAAATTTTATGATCATGAACGTACCGATGCATGGATCGATGGTCTAGAAAATGCATTTCAGTTCTTTGCAGGAGTACCTCAGGAAATCCTGTTTGATAACGCTAAAACGATCATGATTGAACGGGATGCCTATCAGGAGGGGCATCATAAATGGAACCCCAAACTGCTCGACTGCGCCAAGAAATACAGCTTTCGTCCCCGCGTATGTAAGCCCTACCGTGCACAGACCAAAGGCAAAGTTGAACGCTTTAATGGATACCTCAAATCAAGCTTTATTGTGCCATTGAAAGTAAGCCTGAAGACTTCGGGTTTACTGTTAGATGTTGATGTCGCCAATGCCCACATTGGCCGGTGGCTGCATGAAACCGCCAATCAGCGGATTCATGCCACCACGCAAGAAAAACCGGCTGTTCGACTGCAACAGGAGCAGCAAAAATTTACGCCATTACCGCAACCAGATACAGGTTCCAGCACTGTACCTGTTGCAGCAGCACAGCATGTCATGCCCTACGAGAGTTTGCAGCATCCCTTATCGGTATATGACCAGTTGCTGGGAGTTTCCTGATGAATCTGCAATACGACCGTATAGAGCAACTTTGCCAAAAGCTTAATCTGCCTGCCATCGCATCACAATGGTCACATCATGCACAACAAACATTAGGTCAGGATGGAAGTTATGCCGACTTTGTTGAAGCGATCTTGACGCATGAATATGCTGCCAGGCAACAGCGTAGCCAGCAGGTACTGATGAAACTCTCAGGCCTGCCTCAAGTCAAAACCCTGGAAGACTATGATTTTAATTATGCCCTAGGGGCCCCTAAATCACAGGTGATTGAACTGTTCAATCTGAGCTTTATTGCTAGAGCAGAAAATGTGGTGTTTCTCGGGGCTAGCGGAGTAGGAAAAACGCATTTATCTATGGCATTAGGCTATAAGGCCATCATGAACAACATTAAGATCAAGTTCATTACCGCAGCGGATTTAATGCTGCAACTGAGTACAGCCTATCAGCAAGGTAAATTGAAAACCTATATGCAACGTGCGGTACTGGGACCAAAGTTACTGATTATCGATGAAATTGGTTATTTACCGTTTGGACGTGAAGAAGCGAATCTGTTCTTTAACGTGATTGCCAAGCGTTATGAAAAAGGCAGTACGATATTGACGAGTAACTTACCCTTTAGCCAATGGTCTAAGTCATTTGCGGATGATGTTACGTTGACCGCTGCGATGTTAGATCGGCTATTACATCACTGTCATGTGGTACAGATATCGGGTGAGAGTTATCGTTTGAAGGATAAAAAAAGAATTGGGATTCAGCCCCAGGTTGAAACTTAATACGCGATCAAAGGGGTCAATTTTACTTTGCCATTTGTAAGGTAAAAGGGGTCAATTTTAGAATGCCGTTGACAATACCATTGATTTTTATCTTTCTTCTAGACGTAATACCAAATCAGCATATTGTTTTCTTGGAAAAATG
>NZ_RAXT01000126.1 GCF_003611475.1 Acinetobacter rongchengensis
TCTTTTTTATTGAAATCGAATAGAGCTGAGGGTATTTGTGTAGAAAAAAGAAACACTTTTTTGCTATACAAGTTTAAAACAAGCTTTATGATAAAGTAAATTAATTAAATTATAACAAAGAGTTGAGTTATGCAAAGTAATAACCCTATTTTGAACCGCGTGGAAACACATGCGGACTATAGTCAACCGATGACTGTTCAAGGTGCTATTCAGAAGTCTGTATTACTTACAGTGATTGCGGCTGTGGTCGGTATAGCACTGTTTTTATACTGTTTCATGACCTTAAATATTTCGCTAGCCTATGCTGCAACCTTAGTCGGTGCGATTGGTGGTCTAATTTTAGGCCTGATTGCAACTTTTAAACCAAATACCGCACGTACCCTTGCCATTCCATATGCCTTGTTTGAAGGTGCTTTTTTAGGTGGGGTGTCGGTTATTTTCCAATTGAAATATCCGGGTGTACCTTTACAAGCGCTCTTGGCAACTTTTGTCACCACTTTAGTGATGTTTGGCCTGTATCGTTTTCAAATTATTCGTGCCACTGAAAAATTCAAATCTGTAGTGATGTCAGCATCAATTGCCATCGCGATTGTCTTTGTGGTGCAGATGGTCATGCGTTTGGCTTTTGGTTCAAGCATTCCATTTTTATTTGAAAACAATTTATTAGGTTTAGGTTTTGCCGCTTTTGTTGCAGTGATTGCATCACTGAACTTAATTCTAGATTTTGATTTGATTGAAAGTGCTGCGGCACAACACGCTCCGAAAGCGATGGAATGGCTGTGTGGTATTGCACTACTAGCGACTCTGGTGTGGATGTACTATTCATTCCTACGTCTACTCAGCATGTTGCGTGGCGACGACTAATCTCCTTAGTTTTAACAAATACGCCCCTTCATTGGGGCGTATTTGTTATTGAATGTTGATGAATTGAAAAAAGGCGCATTATGCAATTTCGGTTTCAACTTAAACTTGGCATTATGCAGATAAATTATTTTGAGTGAGAGTCACATGGCACAAGGACTATTGGCTGGAAAGCGTTTTTTAGTAGCAGGTATTGCAAGTAAATTATCAATTGCATTTGGTATTGCTCAAGCGCTTCACCGTGAAGGCGCGGAACTTGCATTTACTTATCCAAATGAAAAACTGAAAAAACGTGTAGATGAATTTGCAGCACAATTTGGCTCAACGATTGTTCTACCATGTGATGTGGCTGTCGACGCTGAAATTGAACAGACTTTTGTTGAATTGGCAAAACACTGGGACGGGTTAGACGGTGTAGTACATTCGATTAGTTTTGCGCCTGCGCATACATTGGATGGTGACTTTACCGATGTAACGGATCGTAATGGTTTTAAAGTGGCACATGACATTAGTGCATATAGCTTTATTGCGATGGCGCGTGCTGCGAAGCCGTTACTTTTAGTTCGTCAAGGTTGTTTATTGACTTTGACTTACCAAGGTTCTGAACGTGTAATGCCAAACTACAATGTGATGGGTATGGCGAAAGCATCATTAGAAGCGGGCGTACGTTACTTGGCATCAAGCTTGGGTGCAGAAGGGATTCGTGTGAATGCGATTTCAGCAGGGCCAATCCGTACTTTGGCGGCATCAGGGATTAAGTCGTTCCGCAAAATGTTAGATGTAAACGAAAAAATTTCACCACTTAAACGTAATGTGACCATTGAAGATGTCGGTAATGCTGCATTATTCCTTTGCTCACCTTGGGCAAATGGTATTACCGGTGAAATCATGTATGTCGATGCAGGTTTCAACACTGTGGGGATGAGCCCAGACTTGATGCTTGATGAATAATTAGATTGATTAAAATCATTTAATAAAGCCGCTTTTATAGCGGCTTTGTTTTTGAAGATAGCGAGTGAGATTTTAAAAAGAT
>NZ_RAXT01000127.1 GCF_003611475.1 Acinetobacter rongchengensis
AGCTGAGTTAGAGCGTGTTGCGTTTTATCACTGTGACCAAGTGGGTACACCGCACAGTTTAAGTAATGAGTTGGGTGAATGTGTATGGGAAATGACACAAGATACGTGGGGAACAGCTTTGGCGATCAAAGCTTCTGAGCATTTACTTGAGCAAACTAATCTGAGATTTCAGGGGCAATATTACGATAAAGAAACAGGCTTGCACTATAACCGTTATAGATATTACGAGCCGTATAGTGCACGGTATGTGAGTAAAGATCCGATAGGGTTGTTTGGAGGACTGAATTTAAAGGATTATGTTTTAAATCCAATGCAATGGTGTGACCCATTAGGTCTTGCATCGGAGAGAGCGGGAACAAATGCGGCTATAGAAATTTATAATAAGGCTGGCCCTAATCTTCCTGATAATAGTATACCAATAGAAAATATTGCTACTTCTCAACTTGAAAGATATACAAAAGGAAAGTCAGTAGGAGGTTCTGCTACAGCTGGAATTGGTATAGGCGTATATGCAAATTATAAAGGGAAGGGATCTAGTACATTAACCATGGAGCGAAAGCTTGGTTTAGGGTATGAATATGGAGTTTCTCAACGAGATGAAAAATGGAAGTATAAATATGGAGAGCGTCAAGTAAATAGACCTTACATTGAATCGTGTGCTGCAACGGGTAAATCAAAATATTGTGCAGGTTCACATTCAGATAATTGGGATCCATATTTTCGAAAAGAAAAAACAAAGTTTGGCACATCAAAAGGTTTTACTATTAGTCAAGGAAAAGAAATGGTAGGTAACCCTAACGGACCTTCGCTTATGCATGGTCCTGGTCATACTTGGGATTTAGGAGCTCATGGTTTTCCTTCAAGTTATTAAAACGAATATTATTTAAGCTGGGATAATTCTTTGGAGGCGAGAGGATTCCCAGCTTGTGCAGACTTCTCAAACCAAATTTTTGAAATAGATAAATTTTTATCTACACCTAAACCATCTTTATACATTTTCCCTAAATGATATTGTGCTCCATTTTCTCCCTGATTTGCAGCTTCAAGGAACCACTTATAGGCTTGTGAATAATCTTGTTTTATACCATCACCTATAAGGTAGGCTAAGCCTAAATTATATTGTGCATCAATATCATTTTGCTCCGCTGCTTTTGTTAACCATTTAAGGCCTTCTGTTTTATCTATGGGCGTTCCTTGTCCATCAAAATACATATTGCTTAAATTAAATTGAGCAACCGAATAACCAGCAGAAGCGGCTTTATGGAAATAATGAAAAGCTTTTCCGTAATTTATTTCAACATCTAATCCATCTTTAAATATAGTACCTAAATTGTTCATAGATGCTATATCACCTTGAGAAGCAGCCTTGTCAAACCAAAATTTTGCTTTTGTATAGTCTGGTTTTCTATGTTGGTCTCCTGTGTATAAGAGTCCTAGATTATATTGAGCATTTACATTACCTTTATTCGCAGCTAGGGTATACCATTTTATTGCTTCATCTATATTTGGTTGAATACCCTCATAGCCATCAGTATAGATAACACCCATATTATATTGTGATTCAGAGTCTCCTTTTTCAGCTTTTGATCTAATCTCATTAACATTCAAACCTCCTGAGTGAGGCTGTTGTTGACTAGTACTATTTTCATTATTGTTTGAATCTACTGATTTTGCACATCCTGAATTTAGGGTGCTAAGTAAGCAAATTGTTAGAAGAATTTTTTTTGATATCATATTTTTATCTCAAATATAAATTATTGAAGTAATTTACTATAAAGAACATACTTTTTCCTTATATTAAACATAAAAATAACATAAGCTACAAATACTGGTTAGGTTGCCTACATAATTGGTATTTATGAACCGAATTAGTTTCGTACCA
>NZ_RAXT01000128.1 GCF_003611475.1 Acinetobacter rongchengensis
TTTTCTCAATAGTGATTTTCAAAGGAATGTTTTTTATTAGATTGATGCTCAAAATGGGATTTCATAATAAGCAGTTCCGAGATTCGACTTAATGGGGTTTTCAGTCGGGTGAAATTATTAGATTTTCAAAAATAATAATTAGCGAGTGTCTACGAGCGACACAATGAAAGTTCGCTTATTCCCCCCTTGAAAAACCGCTTTTAAAAATACTGGCTGCTCGATAATTTTTACTATCGAGGGCTTTTGCTTTTGAAAAAACACGAGCGAAGCGAGTTCATAGTCGCTTTTGCTTTTTTCTGCTTTTGGTTCTCAATGATCATTTGAAAAAAAACAGCCCCTCAACCGAGCTTTAGCGAGGTTAAAACGTCCGAGCTTTAGCGAGGGCATAGGGCTGTTTTTCGTGAAAAAACCGCTTTTCTTTTTTTCTTTTTTTCTTTTTTTCTTTTTTTAGGGGGTCTGAAAGCCTTGCTGTGTAAGGCTTTCACGGGGTCAAATAGGAGAAAATAACGGTCAAATAGGAGAAAATAACGGTCAAATAGGAGAAAATAACGGTCAAATAGGAATATTTTGACATAAAAAAGAGTATTTTATTTAGCTCCTAGTTGTGTAATACTTGCTCAAAATCCAACTAGGTTTTGTCATGAAAGAAACCAACCAAATTGTCAAAAAATCAAATGATCTAATCACAGCAAAATATCGACTAACGATCATTCAGCAATACGTTTTGCACAACGTTATTTCCCAAATCCACATTGAAGATACAGACTTTAAAAAATACGAGGTGAATGTTCGTAGCATTGCCGAAAATCACGGTATCGACACTAAAAATGCGTATCGCTACATCAAAAAATCAGCCCTAGAGTTAAATAAACAACCAATCATCATTGGGGATGAGATCGAGGGCATAGCCCTGAATTGGTTTTCATCGGTACGCTACAACAGCAATCGAGGGACATTACTTGTCGATTTTCACCCCGACTTAAAGCCCTATCTGCTTCAACTGCAAGGCTACTTCACGCAATATGAAAATAAGAATATTCAGCGATTTAAGTGCGTTCATTCCCTGCGTTTTTATGAGTTTCTCAAGCAAAAACAGAACCTAGGGAAAGGCAAGGAGTTCTACGTTGAACTGACACTTGCGGAGATCCGTTCAATGTTTTGTTTTTCAGATAGTGAATACAAAGCGAATAAGGATTTAAGGGTCTATGTGATTGAACCAGCACTCAAAGAAATCCACGAACAAACCGATTTAAGCATCACAGATACTCAATTTTTGAAGAAAGGACGCTCGATCAATTCGGTTTACATCACAGCCAAACCCAAAACAGCATCAAAAACGGCAAAAAACAGCGATTCTGGCGTTTCTAAGCAAAAAACCGTAGAAATCCCTACCAACATCGTAAAACAGCCTGAAAACGCAAATGTGAGCGATTTACAGCACAGGGCGAGCAAGATTACAGGATTAATCATGTCTAATCGGTTATCAGATCGGTTTAAACAGGGTGATGAGTCAATTATGCAGATGATGGCTCGTATCCAAAATGAGATCACAACCGATGCAATAGCCGACCAATGGGAGAATAAATTGGAGGAATTTGGCGTAGTTTTTTAATGATTTCTCAAAAATAGTAAAATTCTATTGTCATCGAGCAATATTAAAAAATTGTCATTAAGTAATATTCATTTTTTTGGATTGTCACTGAACAATATTAATTTTTACTGAACGCCTTTAAATTAAAGGGTTTTGTGCCAAAGGCACTTTAAAAACGGCAAAGCCGTTATTTTTGGACTGAATCACCTAAAATTGTCATCGTGCAATTTTGGGGTTCCTAGGTGACGGAATTTGAGTATTGTAGATTCTTAAAAGGATTCTAAGAT
>NZ_RAXT01000129.1 GCF_003611475.1 Acinetobacter rongchengensis
ATGTAAACCGAGTGAATTGAGCGCCCTTTCTTCAAAAATTGAGTATCCGTGATGCTTAAATCGGTTTGTTCGTGAATTTCCTTGAGTGCAGGTTCAATCACAAATCTTTTTAAATCATTTGATTTTTTATATTCAGTATCAGAGAAGCAAAACATTGAACGGATCTCATCAAGCGTAAGTTCGATATAAAACTCTTTGCCCTTTCCTAAGTTCTGTTTCTGCTTGAGAAACTCATAAAAACGTAAGGAATGAACGCACTTAAACTGCTGAATATTCTTGTTTTCATATTGCGTGAAGTAGCTTTGCAGTTGAAGCAAATAGGGCTTTAAGTCGGGGTGAAAATCGACAAGTAATGTCCCTCGATTGCTGTTGTAGCGTACCGATGAAAACCAATTCAGGGCTATGCCTTCGATCTCATCCCCAATGATGATTGGTTGTTTATTTAACTCTAGGGCTGATTTTTTGATGTAGCGATAGGCATTTTTGGTGTCGATACCGTGATTTTCGGCAATGCTACGAACATTCACCTCGTATTTTTTAAAGTCCGTATCCTCAATGTGGATTTGAGAAATGACGTTATGCAAAACGTATTGCTGAATGATCGTTAGTCGATATTTTGCTGTTATCAGATCATTTGATTTTTTGACAATTTGGTTGGTTTCTTTCATGACAAAACCTAGTTGGATTTTGAGCAAGTATTACACAACTACGAGTAAAATAAAACACTCGCTTTTATGTCATTATTTTCGCTTTTAACCGTTATTTTCTCGCTTTTAACCGTTATTTTCTCGCTTTTAACCGTTATTTTCTCGCTTTTAACCCCGTGAAAGCCTTACACAGCAAGGCTTTCAACCCCTCTAAAAAAAGAAAAAAAGAAAAAAAGAAAAAAAGAAAAGCGGTTTTTACACGAAAAACAGCCCTATGCCCTCGCTAAAGCTCGGACGTTTTAACCTCGCTAAAGCTCGGTTGAGGGGCTGTTTTTTTCAAATGGAGATTTAGAACCAAAAGCAGAAAAAAGCAAAAGCAACTATGAACTCGCTTCGCTCGTATTTTTTCAAAAGCAAAAGCCCTCGATAGTAAAAATTATCGAGCAGCCAGTATTTTTAAAAGCGGTTTTTCAGGGAGGGCAATAAGCGAACTTTCATTGTGTCGCTCGTAGACACTCGCTAATTATTATTTTTGAAAATTGAATAATTTCACCCGACTGAAAACCCAATTAAATCGAATCTCGGAACTGCTTATTATGAAATCTAATTTTGAGCATCAATTCAGTAAAAAACATTCCTTTGAAAATCACTATTGAGAAAAATCTTAGAATCCCTTTAAGAATCTACAATACTCAAATTCCGTCACCTAGGAACCCCTTAATTGCACGATGACAATTTTGGGTGATTAAGTCCAAAAATAACGGCTTTAGCCGTTTTATGTGCCGTTGGCACAAAACCCTTTAATTTAAAGGCTTTCAGTAAAAATTAATATTGTTCAGTGACAATCAAAAAAAGTGAATATTGCTTAATAACAATTTTTTAATATTGCTCGATGACAATAGAATTTTACTCTTTTTGAGAAATCCTTAAAAAACTACGCCAAATTCCTCCAATTTGTTCTCCCATTGGTCGGCTATTGCATCGGTTGTGATCTCACTTTGGATACGTGCCATCATCTGCATAATTGATTCATCACCCTGTTTAAACCGATCTGATAAACGATTAGACATGATTAACCCAGTGATCTTACTCGCCCTGTGCTGTAAATCGCCCATATTTGCGTTTTCAGGCTGTTTTACGATGTTGGTAGGGATTTCTACGGTTTTTTGCTTAGAAACGCCAGAATCGCTGTTTTTTGCCGTTTTTGATGCTGTTTTCGGCTTGGCTGTG
>NZ_RAXT01000013.1 GCF_003611475.1 Acinetobacter rongchengensis
TTTTTATTTCGCATAACGCCCATTATGTTAAATGGACTATCTGATTCAACTTTCAGTGTGAATTTGCTATAAGTATCCTTGGCTGATTAAAGGTTAGAATAATGCTGTATGTTGATGAAAGTATTCAAAGTGACTTGGGGTATATTTGTATAGGTTTTGCTTTTTGTGAAGCTGATCCAGCTCTACTAGTTAAAAATGCGTTAATAGAAGCAGGTTTTAATCCCAGTCAAGATGAATATAAAAGTAGTTATAAAATGAATGGTTCTGATTCTGCTGCTAGGCATCAATTACGAGAAGCTATATCAGCGATTGTAATTGAACACTGTAAAATAGGAATTTATATTGCTTCTAGTGACGAAAGAAGAGAGCTTTTAAAGCATATTGAAGATTGTAGTCGGCTAATTATTCGAAATAACAAATTGAAAACGCCTCAATCAGTTTTTATTGATGAAGGCATTCATGGTTTAAAAATATATGATGATGAACTTATCATAGAACATAACCAAGATTCAAAAATAACGTCAGGAATACAACTAGCTGATTATATAGCTTATCACTGCTCTCTTTTATTAAAATCAAATTTACTTGAGTTTTCAAAAGAAGTTTTAGTTAAGGGTCCACATCCATTAGAAAATGAAATGGTTGAATTGGATTGGCTAACAAGAACAGCATTAAGACGAAATTTTTTTCATGAATATCGGGATGTTGAAAAAATTGAAGGTGATGATTGGGGATTTAAAATTAGTGAATATGGATTTTTCTGCTCTCCAAATTTAGATCCAAGAATTAAAGAAATTGCAGAAGATACTTTTAAGGAAATGTATTTTGGATGTGTGTGGTAATAAATACTGATTATGTATAGATATTTCTAAAATTAACATAATACGCCTTATGCGAAATCATTTACGTTAATTGTTTTATTTCAATAAGTTGTAATCCATAAAAAAGCCTAACTTACGCAAGCAGAGGCTTTTTATGGATTTTCCCCACCTCATCTCTTTGTTTTAACCATTGTTCTGCTATTTTGATTAGCCTAGCTCAATCAGCTTACCGATGCAAAATCATTTCCAATACAAATTTAGAACCAATAAATCCAATTGCCAATAAGAAGAATCCAATGATGGTAAAGCGAATAGCTTTTTGACCACGCCAACCAAATTTATAATGACCAATTAGCAATGCACCATACACAAACCAAGATACAATACTGAAGGCTGTTTTATGTGCTAAGTGTTGAGCAAAGAAGTTATCAATCGTGAAGAAACCAAAACCTAAAGCGATGGTAAGCAGTAAAAAACCTGTCATTAACATATCAAACAATAATGATTCCATTGCTTGATAAGCAGGTAAGAAATTGACCCAAATACGTTTTTTTTGTTTCTTTTTCAGTTCACGGTTTTGAAACCAAATCAAAACGGCTTGTATGGTTGCCATGAGTAAAACCGCATAGGCGGATAATGATAAAATAATATGAATATCTAAACCAAAAGAATGTTGTTCCATGAATTGATCAGGTTTACTAAAACAAAAACCTAAAATCAGACCAAATGCAGCGACAGGAATCCCAATCAAATTTAACGACAATACAGGACGATAAGTACTGTAGAGCATACTCAGTAATAACATTAAACCAGAGGTAAATGACATCAAATTAAAAACGTCATAGTTAATCCCTAGTGGTGTAACGACATCGTTATACAGTACACTTGCGTGTAAGATCAGTCCTAAACCTGACACGATGCCAATAAACCAAGGATTTGCAGGACGTTTAGACATTAAGTGCATAAACAGATACCAAAATGAAGAGGTATAGGCAATTAATGCTAAAATCGTATAAACCAAGGGCAGGCTAATCATGTCAAACCTTTTTCAGGATGATGAATATTCATGTTATAAGATATAAATTCCATGTGAACTACAGTATCCTATAGCATCTTGGGCATAAATTTTCTATTTTAAGAAAGATTTTTTTGCTACTAGCTATTTTAAGCGGATTTTGCAATGTTTGATACCTTAACAGAACGACTCACGCAGAGTTTAAGAAATGTTACTGGCTCAGGGCAGCTAACCGAAGACAATATTAAAGATACGTTACGTGAAGTACGTATGGCACTTCTTGAAGCAGATGTTGCCTTACCTGTAACTCGTGAGTTTATTGCGAAAGTTAAGGAAGAGGCATTAGGTCAAGAAGTGATGACACAGCTATCACCTGGTCAGGCTTTTGTGAAAATCGTGTATGACGAACTCACAAAGATGATGGGTGCGGCGAATGAAAGTCTTGATTTGGCTGCAAAACCTCCAGTTGTTGTGCTTTTAGCAGGTTTGCAAGGTGCGGGTAAAACCACCACTGCTGCAAAGCTTGCTCGCTTTTTAAAAGAGCGTCAAAAGAAAAAAGTAGCTATGGTATCTGCCGACGTTTACCGTCCAGCAGCGATCAAACAACTACAAACCGTTGCAGCAGAAGTTGGTGTTGATTTTATCGAATCTGAGGCTTCAGAAGACCCAATCAAAATTGCGCAACGTGCGATTGGTCAAGCGAAGATCAACTTCAATGATGTTTTGATTGTCGATACAGCAGGTCGTTTACATGTCGATGATGACATGATGGACGAAATCAAAGCATTACATGCTGCGATTAATCCAACTGAAACTTTATTTGTTGTCGATGCGATGACAGGTCAAGATGCGGCAAATACTGCAAAAGCATTTAATGATGCATTACCGCTGACAGGTGTGATTCTCACCAAAACTGATGGTGATGCACGTGGTGGTGCGGCACTTTCTGTACGTGCGATCACAGGTAAACCAATCAAATTCTTAGGTATGGGCGAAAAGCTTGATGCCTTAGAGCCATTCCATCCTGAGCGTGTTGCACAACGTATTTTGGGTATGGGTGATGTCCTTTCTTTAGTCGAAGAAGTTGAACGTAAGATCGACAAAGAAAAAGCTGAAAAAATGGCGAAAAAATTGCAAAAAGGCGGTAGCTTCAACTTTGAAGATATGCTGATGCAATTTGAACAAATGAATAAGATGGGTGGCATGATGGGCTTCTTGGATAAATTGCCTGGCATGAGTAATTCAGGTATTCAAGATGCGATTGCGCAAGCGAATCCTGAAAAACAAGTGAAAAAAATGGAAGCGATTATCCAATCGATGACCATTAAAGAACGCCGTAACCCAGATTTGATGAACCCTAGCCGTAAAAAACGTATTGCAGCGGGTTGTGGTATGGATGTTGTAGAGGTGAATAAACTCATCAAACAACATGCGCAAATGGCGAAAATGATGAAAAAGTTTGCCAATCCATCGGGTATGGCGAAAATGATGCGTTCATTGAGCGGTATGCAAAAACAATTCGGCGGTGGCGGTGGTATGGGCCCATTGTTTGGAAACAATGATAAAAAATAATAGATCGATATGATTTATAAATAAAAAAGATGCTTCGGCATCTTTTTTATTGTGTAGAAAAAATGAATATAATAATTTTTTATTGTGATTTTATAAGTGTATTGTGTGATAAATGTTAATTTATTTGCAAATAAAATGGTATCTATATTTAATTTAACTTAATAAATTCATCAATGGATGAATCCAATTTTTTGATATTGATAAGAAGAAAATAATGAAAGTATACATAATTTATGGAAAGACCTCGTCTTCTCACGATCACTGGTATGCATGGTTAGCAGATAAAATCACTGCATGTGGTGCTGAGTGTACGCATATCGCTTTGCCTAATCCTGAAAATCCAGATTATGTCCAATGCAAACAAACCTTGATAAATCATCAAGTTCAGTGTGATGAAGAGAGTATTTTCATTGCACATGAGTTTGGTGTGTTATCAACATTAGATTTGCTTTCGGCACATTTACAGCAAGGACAACAAGTTAAAGCTCTTTTTGTTATTTCTGCGTTTAACAAAATGTTAAATGCTAAACCTGAATATCATCAATTTATCCAAAAAATTGATATTGTTGATGAAATTATTAGAAGCAATATCGAGCAACGGTTTTTGTTTTTATCGAATAATGATTTAGATATTCCTGCACCTGTCAGTATTCAATTGGGACATTTATTGAATGCACAAATGTTTGAGGTAAAACAAGCTGGACAATTCCGTGCTCAAGATGGATTTAAAGAGTTTCCACAGTTATGGGAAAAAGTTGAAATTTTATTAAAGCCTACACGGGCGAAATTTGTGCAGGCTTCTTCTTTATTCTAGTGATTTCTTGATCGAGGTATGAGTGATGTATTCATTATTGAGCCATTCAGAATGATACTTTTTCTTGATCTAAATAAATTTTTAATCCTTGTAAAAGTAAATCAGGGCAAATGATAGGATCAAATTCTTCAAGAAATTGTGCAAATAAAGGTGCATCGCCGCCAGTTAGCACTAATTTTCGAGGGGATTGTTGCATGACTTGACGGATGGTGCTGAGTAATCCAAGTAAAATGCCATGATGCACTGCGTCAATGGTGTTGCGCCCAGGTGTTAACTCTGCAAAAGCAGCATCTGGGATTTTAATCCCTTTGGTTTTTTGAATGAGTGAGTCCCGTTGTAGGTACAAGTTTGGGAGAATATAGCCACCAAGATGTTGTAAACCTTGTGTTAAATCAATAGTGAGTGCTGTGCCACAACTGACGACACACAAATCTTCCTGTGCTTTTGCAACAGCTAAAACTTGTAACCAACGATCTATCCCCAATTGTTCAATGTGGTCATAACCACAGCGTAAACCTGCATATTCAGCATGGACTTTGGCAAAACTCACAGGCACATCAAGCATTTTAAGTATTTTGACAATACGTTCATTATTGGTTTTATCTTGAACAGATGAAATGCCTACTTTATCTAGCCCTAAACTACGGAAGTGCTGAATTAAACCGAGCAAAAGATCGGAAGGCGATTGAAGATGTAATTCTGCTGCCTGTTCAATGATCTGATCATCTTGTGTGATCCAATATTTAAGACGAGTATTTCCAATATCTAACCAAAGTGCTTTCATTGCCTTGCCTAATTTATTTGTGCTGTATCATTTATTCAGCCACTAAACGTAACCTACCTTGATAGACATTTACAAAACCTTGCTGTGTCAACAAATTTACAGAACCATCCTCATGGATGCCTTTGAAAATGCCTTCAATCGAATCATTGATTTGTTCGAAATGGACGTTCTGATCCATAAACGCTGCATAATGATTAAAACGTGCTGCAAGATTATAACAACCATGGTTAAACCATTGTCCAGCCTGTTGAATGGCTAAATATAACTCACTGATCATTTGAATCCGATTTGGATATTCAACACCAAGTTGAACCACAGAGGTTGCTTGTTGCGTAATTTGTTGTTTTGGAATCGGTAAAAGATTAATTCCAACCCCAATAATCGCCTGAGTTGCTGAAATAGGTTCTACCAAAATCCCGCCCCATTTACCTTGAGCACTATACAAATCATTTGGCCATTTGATTTGCAGGTTGGCTAAGCTTTTAAAAGTTGGCATTTGCAAGATATTTAAAGCAATTTCAAGTGCTAAACGACCATCTAAGGGTGTTCGTGTCTCAAGCAATGTGCTTAAATAAATATTACCGTTAGGGGATATCCATTCCCTTTGATGCTGGCCTCGCCCTTGAGTCTGTGTTTCACTACAGACCAAAACTGTCTTTACTCCACTCAGCGCAATTTCTCGCACATCATCATTGGTCGATGTGGTGGTCTGTTTCAAAAGCAGCACTTCGGGGAGCTGATTTGCTTGTGTCAGGAGTTGTCTAAGATGACGAGTCTCTAAATCCATGTTGAATCTGAGAAAATGGAGGAACATTTGTGGAGTTAATCATATATTTAGCTATTGGTGCAATCGCAGGATTTACCGCAGGCCTATTTGGTGTAGGTGGTGGGTTAATAATTGTACCAATCCTATACGTTGTTTTTACTCAAATGGGCTATGACCCATCTGTCATTATGCATATGGCACTGGGAACTTCATTGGCGACGATTATTGTGACTTCCATTAGTTCAGTGACAGCACATCATAAAAAGGGCGCAGTGCTTTGGAATGTATTTAAAAATTTAGCACCCGGTTTAGTGATTGGCGCTTTCTTAGGTGCAGGAATTGCCGATATTTTATCAGGACAACATTTGCAGTTGATTATTGGTGCATTTGCAATTTGGGTGGCATTTAAAATGTTTAGAGGTGCCAATGTACAAGTTGATTCGTCTAAACAATTACCATCGGCATCGAAGCAAATGCTTGCAGGTGGCGGAATCGGGGTTGCTTCAGCAATCTTTGGTATCGGCGGTGGAAGTTTGACCGTGCCTTATTTAAATAAAAATGGGGTAGTGATGCAGAAAGCAGTAGCGACTTCAGCTGCTTGTGGTTTACCGATTGCAATAGCAGGGGCTTTAGGTTTTATGTTCTTTGGTGCACAAGAACAGACTGAAATTAAAAATGCGATCGGTTATGTACATATTTATGCATTCATTGGAATTAGTATCATGAGTTTTATTACAGCCAAAGTTGGTGCAAAAGTGGCGCATGCATTATCTCCAGCGATGTTAAAAAAATGTTTTGCATGTTTATTGACTACAGTTGGTCTTTATTTTATTTATCAGGGGATTACAAAATAGTATCCGATCAACGGTACTGTGTATGAAACCTGAGTTGACTTAAAAAGCATTAAAATTGTCGGACAATGTCATAGAATTTAACGCTGAAAATCAGTTAAAAGTGAAAACAATCAAAATTGACATTGTCCAAAAATAATAACGCCGAGATAGGAATATGCATTTGGAAGAAGTAGAAAGCCTTTCAGAACAAATTGCCAAGCATATTAGTGAACAGATCATTAGCGGGGAATTGGTTGAAGGGGAACGAATACAAGAGCTACGTATCGCCAAAGAACTGGATGTCAGTCGAGGCTCGGTGCGTGAAGCACTGTTGCTTTTAGAAAGAACTCATTTAATCGAAATTTTTCCTCGCCGTGGTGCAATTGTTTCTGAAATGTCGGCCCAGCAAGTCCGTGCTTTGTTTGATACCAGTGCATTATTATTGGGGCAAATCGTACAACGTATGAGCGAAACTTGGCGTAACCATGAGGCTGAAGCGATTCAACAACTTCTCAATCATTTGGTTGAACAAGTCAAACAAGGCAATACTGAAAAATTTTATGATGGTGTGTTTCAATTCTTATCTGAACAGCAAGCAATGGTGGGCAATCCATACTTGATGAAATTTTATAAAGAATTGTTACCATCATTACGAAGAAGTTATTTTTTAACCTTAAATACTTCAAGACGTGAGCTTCAAGAAGCTTTAGAATTGTTGAAGTTAGTGATTGATGCAATTTTAATCCGAAAATCACAACAAGCTACTTTATTTATGGAAGATTTTTGTCGACACTTGCGTAACTTAGTGTTGGAATCTCTGACACGAATGAAACAAATCGAACTTGCTTGGGCGCGGAGATCGCGCCGTTAAGTGGCGTTGATAAGTAATTAGGACATTATGCGTTTAAGCAGCTTAAAACTTTCTGGCTTTAAATCTTTTGCCGATAGTACAACATTACAATTCAAAGATAACCGCACAGCGGTAGTGGGCCCGAATGGTTGCGGTAAATCCAATGTGATTGACGCTATTCGTTGGGTAATGGGAGAGTCTAGCGCTCGCCAGTTACGTGGTGGGAGCATGCAAGATGTTATTTTTACAGGAACGGCAAAACGTAAACCTGTGGGAATGGCAAGTGTAGAACTGCGCTTTGAAAATACTTATGGCAAATTGGGGGGAGCATACAATGCTTATGCTGAACTCGCAGTACGCCGTCAGGTTAACCGTGATGGAAAATCTGAATATTTTCTGAATGGAACCAAGTGTCGCCGTCGTGATATTACCGATATTTTTCTTGGGACAGGTTTAGGACCACGTTCATACGCGATTATTGAACAGGGGATGATTAACCGTTTGGTTGATGCAAAACCTGAAGAAATGCGTGTATTCATTGAAGAAGCCGCAGGCGTGTCACGCTATCAAGCGCGTCGTCGTGAGACTCTACAACATCTCGAACATACCACTCAAAATTTAGATCGTCTTGAAGATATTGCTTCGGAATTAAAATCGCAGCTTAAAACCTTAAAGCGTCAGTCTGAAACAGCGGTTCAATATAAAACCTTAGAAACTGAAATTCGTACTTTAAAAATTGAAATTCTTTCTTTCCAATGTGAACGCAGTAGTCGTTTGCAAGAAGAATATACGGTTGAAATGGATCAACTGGGAGAGCATTTTAAACTCGTTCGCTCAGATATGAGTACTTTGGAACATGATTTAACCTCGACCAATGAGTTATTTCAGCGTTTGATTCAACAATCGACGCCTTTGCAAAATGAATGGCAACAAGCTGAAAAGAAACTTTCTGAATTACAAATGACTTTGGAACAGAAGCAAACATTGTTTCAACAAAACTCTGAAGCTTTAGGACAATTAGAACAGCAAAAAATTCAGAATAAAGAGAAAATTCAATTGATGGAATTGCAATTGGAAACATTGCAAACGCAATTGGAACAGCAGTCTGAACACCTACAGCGTTCAGAAGCGGATACGCAACAACGTGGTCAAGCTTTTAGTGATATTAAAGCGCAACAACTGCAAGCACAGCAACAGTATGAACAGGTTAAAGTGCAAGTTGAAAAGCAGCAGCAACAAAAAGCACAGATGCAGGCGCAGATTGAGCAGCTTGCAAAAAATGTAGCACGAATTGAGCAGCAAAAAGATACCTTAAAAACACAGGCAACACAGATCCAAAGTCAGTTCCAAACTGAAGATTTAACGCAGTTGGAACAGAATAAAGCTTCGGCTCACGAGACGATTGCTCAGCTAGAACAAAAACTGATTGAATCAAAATCCGAACTGGAGCAAGTTCAAGAGCAAATGAGTCAACAAAAAGTTCAGATTTCCAATTTGAAAGCTGAACTGCAAGTGTTGCAATCTGAACAGAAAAACTTAAACCAATTGATGGCGAAAAGTGCAGTAAAAACAGATCACAATACAACTCAATTGATGCAAGTGCTTAAACTGAATGAACATGGTAAAACACATGCACATTTAGTCGAAAAGTTTTTAGCCAAATGGCTCTCTGCTCAACTTGTCGATGAGCATTCAGACTTTGCGGAAAGCATTGCACGTCAGCTTAAAGTGTCTACTTCTTTGGATAAAATTCAATTCAATCAACTGCCATGTTTGGCTGATTGGATTGATTCACCACAATACTCATTGTGGAATCAAGTAGCGATCGCTGAAACACTGAGTCATGCATTAACGTTACAAAACCAGTTAAGCAATGGGCAAAGTATTCTCACATTAGATGGATATCATCTTGGACAGGATTGGGTGATCGGTCTATTCTTTGATGAATCTAGTCAAGCAGCACAAGGTGCACTCAGTCATCGGATTCGTTTAGACGAAATTCAACAACAACTCGCTGATTTACAACCTAAATTGATTGAAGCCGAAGCTTTATTGCCAAACTTTAATCAGCAAATCAGTGATTTACAAAAACAGATCCAAATTGACCAAGACGCTTTAAAAAATCAGCAAAAAATATTACAGCAGTTTGATGTACAAATTGCCAAACAACAAAGTGCTGCTCAGGCATTTGAACTACAAAAAGTTCAATTAAATAGTCAGTTACAACAGTTAGACGAGCAGCTTGAAGAAGATGCAATGCAAAAGGACGATCTTGAAATTGACATGCATTCTGTCATTCTCAAGCTTGAACAAAATCTACCTGAATTTAAAACACTACAATATAAATTGGATGAGTTAAATGAGCAGGTTGAGGAACAGCAACAACAGTTGCAACTCAAACAGCAAGATTTTGAAACGACTCGTCGTTTAGCAGAACAGAATAAGCAACAAATCGAATTGCTTGAAAAAGATGTCACATTTACCAAAGCGCAATATCAACAAATATTGGCGCAAATGGAACAAGCTAAAAAGTTTGTAGATCCCATCCAATTGGAATTGCCAAGTTTAGAATCACAATATTCTGAGCAAGCACTACAAACTGAAAAATTGCAAAAAACTTGGCAAGAATGGCAAGTTGAATTGAATAATATTCAATCTAAGCAGCAAAAACTGACCGAAATGCGTCATTTACATCAGCAAAATGATGAGCAATTACGCACCAAATTGGAAGAGAAACGTTTAGCATGGCAGTCAGCAAAGTCTGATTTACAGCATTATTCAGATCAACTCAAAGAGATGAATGCGACGATTAAGCAAGGTGTGCTGATTGATTTACCTGTACATCAAGAAAAGTTTGAAAAAGCGCAACGTCAATTTGAAAAACTCGGTGCTGTGAATTTAGCGGCTTCTGAAGAATATGAAGAAGTATCTAAACGTTTTGATGAATTAACTCATCAGATGCAGGATTTGGAAAATACGGTTGAGCAACTCAAAGATGCGATGAAGAGTATTGACCAAGAAACCAAAAAACTATTTATGGGAACTTTTGATCGGGTTAATAATGAACTCAAAATTTTATTCCCTAAAGTTTTCGATGGTGGTGAAGCAAGTTTAAGTCTTGAGGATGATTGGCAGTCTGGTGTTAAATTGATGGCTCGTCCACCAGGAAAGAAAAATAGCTCATTGGCGTTATTATCGGGTGGAGAAAAAGCACTGACTGCTTTGGCATTGGTTTTTGCAATCTTCCGTTTAAATCCTGCACCATTCTGCGTTTTGGATGAAGTTGATGCACCTTTAGACGATGCCAACGTCGGTCGGTTTTGTAATTTGGTAAAAGAGCTTTCTGATCAGGTTCAATTCATTTACATTACACATAATAAAGTTGCAATGACGATGGCAACCGATTTGCTGGGCGTGACGATGCCAGAACCAGGAACATCAAAACTCGTCACTGTGAATTTGGAAGAGGCAAGAGAATACGGTTTAGCCGCGGAGTCGTAGTATGGAAGTCACCACAATTGTTGGGATTGTTGTTGCAGTAATCATCATCTTAGTGGGTTTAAGAATGGTGCTACGAAAACCAAATGATGCTGCACCATCGTTAGAATCTGAATTGCATATCAATCAAGAGTGTAATCAGCCTGTCATTCCACGTCATGTACGTGACCAATTACAAGCGGATCGATTGCCTGAAGACAAAGCACGTGTTGAACCGAGTTTAAGTGCGCTTGATTCTGTTGAAGTGGCAGAAGAAAAATCGCAACAGCTGACTGTTCAATCGACAGATATGGATCAAGTTAAGACTGAACTTAATGCTTTTGATTCATCAGAAAAAGACCTGAAAATTGCTGTTGTAAGTGATTCAGAAACACAATCAGAATTACATATTGATGCTCAAACAGAGCAAACAGTTGAAACATCAAATTCTCTTACAACAGATACGTCTGCTGTTATTTCTGAAAATGAGCAGTCAACTGCTCACGTTGAAGATGCTAAACCTGTTGCTCAAGTTGAAGTGTTTCAGCTAAATGAACATGTGGAAACTGCTGAAATCAAAGAATTTGATGAAGAAAGTAGCATCTTGGATGTACATTTAAACCAACAACAACGTCATGATGATGAAAGTGTATTATCCAATGCAGAAAGTATCATTGCGTTGAATGTTTATCCAAATCCTCGTAAAGCTTTATCAGGTGATAAAACTTTAAAAGTGTTGTTAAAATATGGATTACGTTTTGGTGAGTTGATGTGTTTTCATCGTTATGAAAACCCAGAAGAGGAAAGCCCACTTTTATTTTCGGTGTTGCGTGTAACTGAAAATGGCCCTGAGGGGTTTGATTTAGAATCATTATCGACCGAACAAGTTCAAGGCTTAGCCTTTTTCCTCGCTTTACCACATCCAAATGTGCAAAAAGGCTTTGATACCATGGTGAGTATTGCAGGCTTAATTGCACGTGAAATTGATGGAACAGTTTATGATGAAAACAATCTTGAATTTACACCTCAGTTAAAAGAACATTGGCGTCATACAGCGATTGATTATCGCTCAGGTCAAGAGGCTTAGTATTAAGCTCAAGGCGTATTTGCTTTATAATTTCAATCATTAAAAGCGTATTCGTTTTGATCTGTAAATGGATATGCGGAAACGTCATCCGCAACGTGTTTGAGACAGACTACATTATGAAAATTAATGTTTCTGCGATGAAATGGTCTAAAATTTGGTAGTTGTCGAGTTTTGCGGTGAGGAGCAAAGCTCCGCAAGGTGGTTTTCTTGCAAAGCTTCGCTTTTCATTTTTCCGAAAGCCTTGCGAGGTAGTACCTCTCAGGTCGAGCCGAAGGCTAAACCCTAAATTTAAATGTTAGATGTAAAACTTCAACGAAAGCTATCTTTTTTTTATTTTTAGTGATGATACAAATTTTCTGAAAGTACTATAATTGTGATGATGAATTTTGGGCGGATTTTCCGCCCTTTTATATGGTGAAATGATTTATGGAAAATAATGCTGTCGTGGCGCAGATGCGCCAATTGATTCAACTGATTGCAAAGCATAATCATGCCTATTATGTGATGGATCAACCCACAATTGAAGACAGTGAATACGATCAGTTATTTCATCAACTCAAAGCTTTAGAACAGCAATACCCAGATTTAGTACAAGCCGATACACCAACCCATAAAGTCGGTGGAAAAGCATTATCCAAGTTTGAAACCATTACCCATACAGTGCCGATGCTGTCTTTGGGAAATGTGTTTAACCAAGAAGAATTATTTGCTTTTGCGCGCCGTATTGAAGAACGCTTACCCAATCAAAAAATTGAATATGATGTTGAGCTTAAATTTGATGGCTTGGCCATTTCACTCTGGTATGAAAATGGTGAATTGGTTCGTGGTGTGACCCGTGGTGATGGTGAAACAGGTGAGGTGATTACTCAAAATGTCAGAACCATTCGTAATTTACCTAAAGTTTTATCTTCAGACAAAGTTGAAGTACCACGTTTATTAGAAGTACGTGGTGAAGTGCTAATGCCGAAAGCTGGTTTTGAAAAACTTAACCTTGAAAATGAGGCCAAAGGCGAAAAGACTTTTGCGAATCCACGTAATGCAGCCGCAGGCAGCTTACGACAATTAGATCCAAATATTGCCGCTTCACGTCCTTTGGCATTCTATGCTTATGGCATCGCACAGTGTGAGCCCAATCATGGCATTACTTCGATGTCGGCAAGTTTAGAATGGTTAACCCAATTTGGTTTTGCTGTCGGTGAGCGTCATTTTATTTGCGATAGTATTCAAGATGTTCAAGAAAAATATGAGCAAATCAATCGAGAGCGCCCTGACTTAGCTGTTGAAATTGATGGCATGGTGGTTAAAGTTGACGATTTACAACAACAACAAAAGTTAGGTTTTTTAAGTCGTGAACCACGTTGGGCAACCGCTTATAAATTCCCAGCAGTTGCAGCATTAACGATTGTAGAAAATATCGACTGGCAAGTTGGACGTACAGGGACTCTAACCCCAGTCGCACGTTTAAACCCAGTCGCTGTTGGTGGTGTAACTGTTTCGAATGTGACTCTGCACAATATTGGCGAAATTCACCGTTTAGACGTTCGAATCGGTGATACTGTCAGTGTATATCGTAGTGGTGACGTGATTCCAAAGGTCGAAAAGGTTTGGCTAGAGTTCCGTCCAACAGATGTGGTTGAAGTACATTTACCTGAAAACTGCCCAGTCTGTTCTTCACCTGTGGTCATGCCTGAGGGTGAGGCATTGGCACGTTGTTCAGGCGGTTTATATTGTTCAGCGCAACGGATTGAAGCGATTCGCCACTTTGTTTCACGTAAAGCTTTGGATATTGAAGGCTTGGGAGATCGTTGGGTAGAGTCACTCTTACATTTAGATTTACTCAAGGATGTGGCTGATATTTATCATCTACATGAGCATCGTGATCAGTTATTAACGATTGAGAAAATGGGTGAGAAATCAGTTCAAAACCTATTTGATGCAATTGAAAATAGTAAAAAAACCACTTTGGCTGCATTTATCTATGCTTTAGGTATTCGAGGCGTTGGTGAAACAACAGCACGTATGCTCGCCAACACATTTCAAACACTCGATGCGATCCGTCATGCGGATTTAGATGCATTGAAGAAAACTCCAGATGTGGGTGATATTACCGCTGAGTGGATTGTAGACTTTTTCCAAGCACCACATAATCTTGAGGTGATTGATCGTTTACTTGCTGCGGGAATTCACTGGGATGCACCGATTGCACCGACTCGTCAGCCATTAAACGGTGAAAGTTGGGTCATTACAGGAACATTGGCGACAATGGGGCGTGATGATGCTACGCAGATGTTACAAGCGCTTGGTGCACGTGTAAGCGGGAGTGTTTCAAGTAAAACAAAATGTGTGGTTGCAGGTGAAAAGGCTGGTTCTAAGCTTGAAAAAGCGGAGAAATTGGGGGTTCCTGTACTCGATGAGCAGGCTTTCTTAGAATTGATGAAGCAATATGGGCAGATCTAAGCGATCTTTCTATTGAATACAATTCAATACCTTTAAAAAAAAAAGCAAAGACATTGAGTCTTTGCTTTTTTATTTTTGTGCATTATTCAAGTTTGTTTCAACGCTCAAATTTAGACTATTCAGCTAAAATTTATCGAAATAGATTTGAAAATAATGCAAATGTCTTAAATATATTTTTTCACTACGCCGTCATCTAAAAGCTGTTGGAAGTGTTCAACTAAGCTGTTTTCAATATTACGATAAGTGATACCGAGTTCTCGTTTACTTTTATCTGCATTAAAAACAACAGGGTAGCCCATATTCTTTTCAATAAAATCACGTGAATAACCAAAAGTTGGTCCGAATAACTTAAAGATTTTTTTCGGTACTTGGTTACGTGGGAATGGGAATTTTTGACCAAAATGCTGACGTAAAATTTTCCCCATTTCCAGTAGACTGAGTGAACCACCACTAATGATATAACGCCCCGATGCATTTTCATTAAAAGCAGCAAGGATATGTGCATCTGCAACATCACGCACATCGACGATACCATTCCACATAGGTGGGACGCCAAACAAAGTCATACCATTGGCAAATTGTTCAAGAACTTCAACACTACCTGATTGTGTACTTGCAGTCAGTGAAGGGCCGAGAACTAAAGCAGGGTTAACACAGACCAAAGTCCAACGGTCTTGTGCATCTGCCATTTCCCAAGCTTTACGTTCAGCCATGACTTTAGAATATGGATAAGGTTGATGGGTTGTAGAACTGGTCGTATTCCAGTGTGATTCATCAAATTGATTTGCTTGAGTTTCCAAGATATCAATCGCATCACCATAAGTAGATGCAATACTTGAAGTCACAATGACACGCTTCACAGACTCTGTTTTATTGACACTGTTGAGCACATTTTCCGTTCCTAAAACTGCAGGTTCAATAATGTCTTTCACTGCATCTTTATAATTCGTGACAACAAATGGAGACGCCATGTGTAGCACGATTTCACAGTCTTGCATGGCCTCATCAAAAGAACCATTTTCGAGCAAGTTCGCTTTAAATAATTTCAATATGCCTGAGTTTTCTTGTGCAATTTTTTCTAAATGTGCAAAGCTTTGTTTTTTATTTAAATCACGAACTGTAGCGTGAACGGTATAACCTTGTTCGAGCAGTTTGCGAATCACCCAACTTGCAATATAGCCAGTCGCACCAGTAACAAGAATTGGGGCTGATGTATTTTCTTGGGACATCATTTTTTTCCTTCTAATTTTTAATATTCAATATCATAAATATTAAATTTGATAATGTCTTCAAATATTACCATCAATAGAAACGTAATCAGTTGGCAGGAATGACAGCACATTACGAAACATAGAAATGTGCAATAGAGCCTCCGAAATAAGAAGCATTTTTAATGGTTACAAAATGAATCAGATCATATTTTCAAATAAAAAATGCCTTTAATGATCGATGAGTTTTTGCAAGAGGTTATTTTTTATATGGAAAATGAAGAATATGAATTGCAAATGCGTATGTTTCTCATTTTAATTTTATAAAAATCATAAACTTACGAATATTATGTTTTGCAAAATTTATAAAATTTGTCCATAATAGCTGAAAAGGGTATGGAGTTTTTGAAATGCGTGGCAATCCAGAAGTTGTAGACTATCTAAATATGTTGATCGGTGGTGAACTGGCTGCTCGTGATCAATATTTAATCCATTCTCGTATGTACGAAGATTGGGGCTTAAGCAAAATTTTCGAACGTATTGACCATGAAATGCAAGAAGAAGCATCACATGCAGACGCTTTGATTCGCCGTGTATTGTTCCTTGAAGGCACACCAAATATGAATCGTGATGATATTGTGACTGGCGAAGATGTAGTGACTTGCTTAAAAGCAGATTTAGCACTTGAGTATCATGTACGTGAAAAGTTGGCGCAGGGTGTAAAACTTTGTGAAGAGAAAGGCGACTATGTAACACGTGATATGTTACGTCAGCAAATGAATGATACTGAAGAAGATCATACCTATTGGCTGGAAAAACAGCTTCGTTTGATCGAATTGATTGGTTTACAGAATTATATCCAATCTCAAATGTAAGATTTTATTTTACAAACTGGAAAAGCCTTTAGATGCAAATCTAAAGGCTTTTTTATATGACCTAATTAAGTGAATCCTTGGTCTGTTTGAGTATTACAATCGATAATTCTATTGAATGTTTACTTCTTCTTCGCAAACTTTTGAACATCTGCCAAAACTTGTGCTGCATGCGTCTGTGTGTTCACACTGCTGTAGTGGTAAACAATATTACCTTGTGGATCTATTAAAAAAGTTTCTCGTTTGGCAATTTTTGCGATGCCTAAATTTCGAACTATGCCAAACTGGCTTGCAAGTTGGTGATTATTATCCGCCAAAATTGGAAAATTCAATCCAAGTTTTTCTGAGAATTTTTGATGTGATTTGACATCATCCAAACTTACCCCAAGCACTACCGCATTGTTTTTGATGAATTGTGGGTATAAAGTTTTGAATTGATTGGCTTCTTGTGTACATCCTGGAGAATCATCTTTAGGATAAAAATACAGGACAACCCATTTACCTTTGTATTGGCTCAATTCATGCCATTTTGAATTTTGGTCTTGTAATTTAAATTTTGGGGCAGGTTTTCCTACCCATTGTTTTTGATCTGAATCAAATTTAGACAAGATTGAATTTTCAGCATGACTGAATGTACTGTTTATGAGTAAGGCAGAAATAGAAAGTAAGCCAATACTGACGAATTTTAATGATTTCATATTGCATACTTTCCTAAATGAATTCTATTTCGATCTTAGCAAATTTTAAGCATCATCGTTGATAATAAATTGTTGGTATTTATTCCAAACATATGGATGATTTTGTGACTGGTCATGTTATTAATGAGTATTCATCTGAGAATAATGATCAAGAGTAGCTAATGGATATTGGTGCAGTTTTAATACAGCTTAAACCTAATGTTTTGACCCATGTTGATGCATGGCAAGCAGAACTCAATGCACGTAAAGATGAAGCAATTGAAACGTTAAAAGCAGAAGGTGTTAGGGTTGAATCATGGTTTTATTTAGAATTAGAGGGAAACAATTATTTATTGGCCTATACTCGGGCAGAGGATATTGAAAAAGCACATGCAGTGGCACGTAATAGCCATTTCCCAATCGACCAAGTACATCAGCAATTTAAACGTCATTGGTTGAAAGTGATTCCTGCAAAGTTATTACTCGATTTAGAAAACAACCAAGATTCAATAAGATTTAAAAAAAGCAATTTGAGTTTAAAATGCCCTAGATTTAAAAAACAGCCAAGCCTTATACTTTAAAATACTCAATCATCGTTTAGAGTTTAAATTGAATCAACGTATTTTACTCATCACAGGCTGGGGCGGTGGAACGAAACTGCTCAATTCACTTCAACATGCTTTACAACACAGAAACTATGATGTTGAACTGATCAATATATTCAATGCTTTAGATGAGGAAGTATTAAGTCAATATGTTGAAAAGGCTAAAACAGTTGATGTAATCATCGGCTGGTCATTGGGTGGGCAGCTCGCAACTTTATTGGTCGATCAAGTCGAAAAAAAATATTCTGAGAAAAAAATTCTAATTACATTGGCATCGAACCCTTGTTTTGTTGCCAATTCTGAATGGCAAATCGCCATGGATCAATTGACATTTCAAAGCTTTAAACAATCCTTTGAAAATGATGCAATTTTAACATTAAAGAAATTTGGTTATATGGTTTGCCAAGGTGTAGAAACGACAAAAGCTGATTTTCTGACTTTGCAAAGTTTAATACAACCACAAAAAATTGAGTTGCTCCAAGCGGGTTTAAAGCTTTTAGAAAATTTAAATCTTGTGAGTATCCTAAAAAATTATTCAGGATACCAATATCATTTATTCGCCAAACAAGATTATTTAGTTAGCTACAAAGTATGTGAAAACTTACAGCAATTAGCTGCAAAGTTTTTACAAACTGAATTAATCAGTGGCTCGCATGGCTTTGCCATTTTTAAATCTGAGGAAATAACTGACAAAATCTGCCAATATTTACAAAAATTGAATTAAATCTGTAGATGAGTGGTGAATATCGCAATTTCTTTTTGATCCACACAGGTTTAAGATCATTAAATTGTTTTGTTGTAACTGATACGTGTACATGGAGTTTGGGATGATTGATTTGATGGCTGAATTAAATGATCAACAATTTGATCATGCACATATTTGGCATCCTTATACGTCAATGACCCATCCATTACCGACGTTTAAAGTCAAAAAGGCTTATGGCGCAACGATAGAACTTGAAGATGGTCGCCAATTGATTGATGGTATGTCATCATGGTGGTGTGCGATACATGGTTATAATCACCCTGAGCTGAATCAGGCAGTCATTGATCAATTACAAAATATGTCGCATATCATGTTTGGTGGTTTTACTCATGATCCTGCAATACAACTAGGAAAATTATTACTCGAAATTACGCCACCCAGTTTAGATAAAATTTTCTACGCTGACTCAGGTTCAGTGGCTGTTGAAGTTGCTTTGAAAATGGCTGTACAGTTTTGGTCTGCTCAGGGAAATATTCAAAAAACTAATTTTGTTACCCCTCGTTCGGGGTATCACGGTGATACGTGGAATGCGATGTCGGTGTGTGATCCTGTCACAGGAATGCATCAGATTTTTGGTTCAAGCTTACCCAATCGTATTTTTGTTCCTGCTCCACAAGTTGGTTTTTATGATCAATGGGATCAAAGTGACATTCTCGAACTCGAAAAAACCTTAGCCGAACATCATGCAACAGTTGCAGCGTTAATTCTGGAGCCGATTGTACAAGGTGCAGGGGGAATGCGCTTTTATCATCCAGAGTATTTACGCCAAGCGAAATTACTTTGTGAAAAATACAATATTTTATTGATTTTTGATGAAATAGCGACGGGTTTTGGTCGAACTGGCAAGCTGTTTGCATGGGAACATGCACAAGTTGAACCTGACATTATGTGCATCGGTAAAGGTTTGACGGGAGGCTATATGACACTTTCTGCAACCTTAACCAGCAAGCATGTCGCAGAAACCATCAGTCGAGGCGAAGCGGGCGTGTTTATGCATGGGCCAACGTTTATGGCAAATCCATTGGCATGTGCTGTGGCTGTAAAAAGTACTCAATTGCTGGTTTCGCAGGATTGGCAAACCAATATTCATCGTATTGAAAATCATCTTCGACAGGTTTTAACGCCATTACAAGATCTTGAATATGTTCAGGATGTACGTGTATTAGGTGCAATTGGCGTGGTGGAGTTAAGCTTTAATGTAGATATGAACAGCTTACAGCAAGAATTTGTGAAAAGGGGAATCTGGATTCGTCCATTTGGCAAGTTAGTCTACGTTATGCCACCCTATGTGATTTCAGAACAACAATTAAAAATATTGTTAGAACAACTGGTTGAGGTTGTGAATGGCATGCAGGAGCAGGTTGCATGAGTGGCGTGAATTCACATCTTGAACATTTTTCGCAACAAATAGATGAATTAAAACAGCAAGGCAATTTGCGTCAATTTACGACCAATATTCAGCAGCAACGTTTTATCACTATTGATCATCATCAAATGCTGAATTTAGCTTCTAATGATTATTTAGGTTTAGCTGCGGATGCTCAGTTGCGTGAACAATTCTTTGATGAAACACCGAATGCTCAGCGAAGGATGAGTTCGTCTTCATCTCGCTTGCTGACTGGAAATTTTCCTGAATATGAGCAATTAGAAGCACGTTTAAGTCAAGCTTTTCATGGGCGAGCAGCACTGCTATTTAATAGTGGTTATCACATGAATATTGGTATTTTACCTGCATTAGCAGACAGTAAAACCTTGATTCTTGCAGATAAATTGATTCATGCCAGTATGATTGATGGGATTCGTTTATCGAAAGCCAAATATATACGTTATCGTCATAATGATTTGGCTCATCTCACTCAACTTTTACAGCAATATCATGATGATGCTGAATTTGAGCGAATGATCGTGGTAACTGAATCAATTTTTAGTATGGATGGTGATGAAACTGATTTGGCTGCATTGGTTCAGATAAAAAAACAATTTTCTAAAGTCATGTTATATGTTGATGAAGCACATGCAATTGGGGTTCGCGGTGTTCAGGGCTTAGGTTGCGCTGAACAGTATGCAGTGATTGATGATATTGATTTTTTAGTGGGTGCTTTAGGTAAAGCAATGGCATCGATTGGTGGTTATTTAATTTGCCATAGCGTTATCCGTGATTACTTGATTAATCGTATGCGTCCCTTGATTTTTAGTACAGCTCAACCACCGATTTGTATGGCATGGACAGATTTTATTTTTCAAAAAGTACAGGCTTTAAATTCGCAACGTCAGCATTTACAGCAAATGAGTCAGTCCTTACAACAAGCTGTTCAAAAGAAAGGTTTTGATTGTCCATCGACTTCACATATCGTACCTGTGATTATTGGTGAATCGAGCAAAACTGTTGAAAAGGCCAAAGCCTTGCAAAAAGCGGGTTTTTACATCATGCCAGTACGGCCACCAACTGTGCCACAACATCGTTCACGTCTGCGTATTTCCTTAACAACGCAAATTTTACATGCTGACATTGATCAACTTGTGACTTTATTGTGAGGGCAGGTTAATACGATGGATATTGATAAATCACAAGTGGCTTTGCGTTTTGCCCAAGCGGGAAAAAGTTATACTCAGCATGCTGTAGTGCAAAAGCAGATTGCACTACAGTTATTTAATTTAATTGTAAAATTTTACTCCAAAACCCATATCAAGTCTGTGTTTGAAATCGGTTGTGGTTCAGGAAACTTAACCCATCTTTTGATGCAAAATCTAAATATTCAACATTTGGTTCTCAATGATTTATATGTGCAAGTACAGCAACATTTTTCAACAGATCAAAAATTAGAGTGGTGCATTGGGGATATTGAACAACAAGACTTTCCACAGTATTTGGATTTGATTGTTTCGAGTTCTGCATTGCAATGGATCGATGATCTAGAGGCAATTTTTCAAAAATCTTATCACAGTTTAAATCCTGATGGATATTTGTGTTTTTCGACCTTTGGACAAAAAAATTTACAGGAAATTAAGGCCTTAACTGGACAAGGTTTGACTTATTTATCAATTGAAACGATTCAAGAAAAATTACGGAATAGTGGTTTTGAGGTCTTATATTTGTCAGAGCAAGTAGAGCATTTAAACTTTCAGTATCCCAAACAAGTTTTACAGCATTTAAAGGCGACGGGTGTTACAGCAACAGCTTCAAACTTCCGTTGGACAAAACAAACGCTACAAGATTTTTATTCGAATTATCAAAAATTTATGCATCAAGATAAGTCTGGAGAAACTTTTTATTCACTGACTTATCATCCAATTTATTGTATCGCTCGGAGAACACCATGACCGCATCCATTTATTTTATTAGTGGGATCGATACTGGAATTGGTAAGACCTATACCACGGGGTATTTAGCCAAGTTGTGGAATGAGCAGGGGAAGAAAACCATCACCCAAAAGTTGATTCAAACGGGCAATATTGATATTTCAGAAGATATTGAACAACATCGTCAAATTATGGGAATGGGGTGGTTTCCTGAAGATGAAACTAAACTGACCATGCCTGAAATTTTTACTTATCCAGCTTCTCCGCATTTGGCGACCAAAATCGATGGTCGTGAAATTGATTTTCAAAAAATTGAAAATGCGACGCAACAACTCGCTGAAAAATATCAAGTTGTTTTGCTGGAAGGAGCGGGTGGATTAATGGTTCCACTGACAACTGACTTATTAACCATTGATTATATTGTAGAAAAAAAGTTTCCTGTCATTCTTGTCAGTTCAGGCAGATTGGGAAGCATTAACCATACTATTTTAAGTTTGGAAGCTTTAAAGAGTCGTGGTTTAGCATTGTATGCTTTGGCCTATAATTTAAATGATGAATCGCAAGATGCACTGATTTCGCAAGATACGGCTCAGTTTTTAAAGTCATATTTAGCAAAACATTTTCCAGATACGCTGTGGATTGATATTCCTGTTTTAAAATAAGCATTGATCAAAATGATTGTTTTGGGTAGATGTATTTACGATAGATGGGTAGAAGAATCGGTAGTAATAAGAAATGAATTAAACTGGTTATCCAAGTGATGATAATCAGTGCTGCGATGTATGGTGGTACATCAATTGCCCAAACAAAACTGAGTAGTGGTAACAGAATCGGTAAAATTGAACAAAAGGCAAAACTGATAAAAGGATGTTTTGCTGAATATTTTGAACAGAATAAGAAAGCGTAGCTTGCCATCCAAATACTATAAATAAAACAAGCTTGTAGAATTTCAGACATTGGATAGTTATTGTGTATTTGTAAAGACAATATTTCAGCATTATCAATCTGTTCTTGCGTAGGAAATTGACCTTGATAAGCAATATAAGCACATACTGCTAACCAAATAAGTAGCAGTGGAATCAATATAAAATATCTTTTATTCATCTTCTTTATTTTTGGTTAATAAATAATCACTATAAAAATAGTGAGTTTTGAATGCAAGTTTTATCAGGCTTTGTTCTGTATGTATTCAGTTTAAAAGTCGTAATTTCTGTAATGAAGCATATTTTTGGAATATTTGATGTTATTTCTAAAGTGATAAAATTTATTTAAAAACAAAGTATGAATTTGGTTTTGAAAAATAATCTGATAATAAAAAACGCTAACAAACTGAATTGTTAGCGTTTTTATTTGCTCATTGCAGCTTAATTTTCATTGGCTGCGATACCAATCTTTTTCACATTTAAGCGTTGAGCAGCGGCCATGACCATTGCAACATCTTTATATTCAGACATTTTATCAGGTTGTACTTTAATTTGATCTTGATCAGATTTTTGTGCAACACCTGCAAATAAAACTTCTAAAGCTTGTTTGTTTTCAACAGGCTGGCCATTCCAAAAGAGTTTACCTTGCGCATCAATACGTAATGTAATGGGTTCAGGTGGTTTCTCATTGGTTGGCGGTGGTGGTGCTCCGTTAGGTAAATCAATATTAATTGAGTTATTCGGAATTGGAATGGTGATAATAAACATGATCAACAATACCAACATCACGTCAATAAGAGGAGTCATATTGACGTCTAACATCACATCATCATCGTCTTTATTGGAACCTACATTCATACCCATAAGTTGTTCCTTCTTATCCGATTATGGTGCAGCAACAGGTGTAGTGACAAATGCAATTTTGCCAATACCCGCCTGTTGAGTTGCACTGATGACTTCATCAATCGCTTCATATTTGGTGACTTGGTCACCACGAATATGAACCTCAGGTTGTGGGCGTTTTTGCGCCTCGACCTGTAAACGACTAATCAATGTACTTTTATCTGCGATATATTTTTCATTCCAAAAAATATCTCCAGCCTTATTCACAGCGATTTGAATATTGATCGGCTTGGTTACATAAGGAACGTTTTTTTCCTCAGGTAACTTGACTGGAACTGTATGAATCGCAACAGGTACCGTAATTAAAAAGATAATCAGCAATACCAACATAATATCAACCAATGGTGTGGTATTAATGGCTGAAATTACATCATCTTCGTCACCATCTGAATTGATCATCATTCCCATGGCTGATGCCTCGCTTATTTAATTTCGTTATTTTTAGTGCTATCGTTTTTGATTTCACCGCTTAATAAAACAGTATGTAAATCAGAACCAAAAGTACGAACATTATCTAATACAGCTTTGTTACGACGCGTTAACCAGTTGTAACCCAGTACCGCTGGAACAGCGACTGCAAGACCAATTGCTGTCATAATTAAAGCTTCACCTACAGGGCCAGCCACTTTATCGATAGATGCTTGACCTGAAATACCAATTGCAGTTAAGGCATGATAAATACCCCAAACAGTACCGAATAATCCAACGAATGGTGCAGTTGAACCTACTGTTGCTAAGAATGCTAAACCACCGCTTAAATGACTTTGGATTTTATCAATCGCACGTTGAATAGAAATCGTTACCCAAGTATTGAAATCAATACGTTCTAGTAAATTACCACCATGTTTTTTGGTTGAATTAATGCCTTTTTCAGCAATGAAACGATAAGCACTTTCTTCTGCGAGCGTTTCAGCAGCACTGTCAATAGAAGCTGCTTCCCAAAATTTTGCTTCAGCTTCTTTACCTTGGCGTTTAATTTTTGCTTGTTGAATAAACTTAGTCACCATAATGTACCAAGTACCAATCGACATAAGTACCAAAATAAATAAGGTAGACTTTGCAACGATGTCACCTTCACGCCACAATGCTTCTAAACCATAAGGGTTATGGGTAGGTGCTGCCGCAGGTTTTGGTGGTGGCGTGTGTATTTCACTATTTGTTGTTGCTGCAGGTGCAGTCGCAGGTGTTGCTGCTGATTCTTCAGCAAAAGCTGAATGAATTGGAAGTAATGTACTCGCAGCTAAAATTGTTGCTGAAGCAAATAGTTGAGCAGGTTTCATCATTTTATTCATTCATAATCTCCAAAATTTTTTATGCAATTCATTAATTCAGTACAAATTCATAAGGAATGTCATACCAAGATTCTTGAGGTTCACCATTTTTCATTGCAGGTTTGAAAGTACATAAGCTAAATGCTTTTAATGCTGCTTTATCGAGAGATTTTGCACCACTTTGTTTTTTAACTTTAGCTTCTTTCACTTTACCGTCAGTACCTACGTAAACTGAGATCAACACTTCACCTTGTTCCTCATTCTGTAATGCTTCGCGAGGGTAGTCAGGTCTTTTGCATCCAGCTTCACCGCCAGATACACCACGTGTTTCACCAGCCGGTTTAACTGGTTCAGGGTCAGCCTTTTTCACAGGTGCAGGATCTGTATTCTGAATAGGGTTTGGACTATCAGATACAACTTGTTGAGTTGCTTTGACAGGTTGTGTTGTTTGAGTTTTTTCCACCTGTTTTATAACAGGTTTTGGATCAGGTGTTTGCAGTACTTTATCGACAAGCTTTGGTGGCTCAGGTGGAGTTTCGATTGGTTTTGGTTTGGGTGGCTCAGGTTTTTTGTCCTGAATAATCAGTAATTCAACAGGCTGTTCTACTGGTTTTTCACCATTTTTAGCTAAGCCTGTAATTAACCCATAGAGAACGATTAGATGCAGTAATATTACTACTCCAATACCAATCAGGCGTTTGGCAGAGTTATTTTCTAAATCTGAAAAATTCGTGCCCATTGTTACTCCTGAAATGAGAGACAAACAATCAATAGTAAAAGTGAGACTATTTAAAAAATTGTTATTTCAATTCTGTTGTTTGGCTTAAGTGAAGTATTTAAATCTTGCAAACACCACCTAGATATTTAGGCGATGTTTGCAAAACTCCCATTTAGAACTTGTAAGTACCTCTTACGAAATACGCACGTCCTACTGGATCTGTATAGCGAGGGTCATAACCGTATTGGAAATTATCTGTTACGTTAGACGCTGAAGGTTCTTCATCAAAGATGTTTTTGATGCCTGCAGTCACTTCAAGATTTTTAAATCCACTATACGTACCAGAAATGTTGTATAGGGTGTAATCACTTACACGGTGATTGTCATATTTCTCATCACCTGTTGTGTTTTGGTCTTTATAGCCACGCGTAAATTGTTGTTCAAAAACCATTTTCCAGTTTTCATAGCTCCAATTTACATTCGCAACATGTTTCCATCGAACGATTGCTGGGTCATCATAAGTACCAACAATACCTTCCCATTTTCCACCTTTTTCATCTTGGCGATCATACTTCATGATGTATGTACCATCGATGCCAAAACCAAAACGACCTGTTTTAGTTGTTGGAGCAAGATAGTTTAGACTTAAATCTACACCTTCAGTTTTGATGCCACCCATATTCACTAATGTGGTGTTTACATACTTAATACGACCATCGGTATCACGAATGAAACGATCTGAATATTTGTCTGGATCATCAAAAATCATAGCGTCGCTGATTGTAGAAATCAGGTTATCTACTTCAATATTGTAATAATCTGCAGTGAATACTAGGTTTTTGATTGGCTCTAAAACAAAACCAGCTGTATATGATGTTGATTCTTCAGGTTGCAAATCAGGTGAACCGCCTTGCATACGTTTGAATTGAACATTACATTCAGTTTGGTATTGTGGGGAAGTCGCTGTACCACCTGGGCAGAGCACAGGGTCATTATATTTAGAACCTGTATAAGTTTCGCTCTGTGGTGCATTGATGTCATATAAGCTTGGTGCACGGAAACCAGTACTATATGAAGTACGGAACATCAACTCTTTCATTGGTTCCCAACGGAACGCAATTTTCGGGTTAAAAGTATCACCAAAGTCGCTGTAATCATCATAACGTGCAGCAAGTTGGGCTTCCAAATTCGCTAAGATCGGAATATGGAACTCAGTGAATAGCGCTGAGATATCACGATCACCTTCACTGATCGGTTTATTTGGGTCAATACCGCTACTTGGCACTTGGCTAACAATTGCTGAATTAACTTTTTGATCCCATTCTTGTTTAGTGAAGCTACCACCAAACGCAAAACCAACCTCACCCGCTGGCAGGGTGTAAATAGGACGAGATACAGTAAAATCAGCAGTTGTTGATTTTAGTTTACCTTTATTGGTGTCACCATTAACTTCAAAAGACTTCCAAAGATTTGAATCAGCTGAAGCACCGAATGGGTTGATTGAACCATCATTGAGTGCAGCTTGAAGGTTTGAGCGGTTTAGATAACCACCAGCAAAACTATCAGTTGCTTCACTTTGCGCATAAGTTACGCCACCATTCATATCCCAACCGTACGCTTCCCCCTCAACACCTGCAAAAATACGGTGTGAGTCGGTAGTGGTTTCGCTCATACGGTTGCCCGCTTGAGAACGTAGATAAAGTTGAATAGGCTTTCCGCTAATTCCATCTACACCAGGTGTGATGCCTTGACCAGGATAGTATTGGCTTGAAGATGGAAGTGATACTGAACGGCTGTAAACATCAGGTGCAATTGAGGTCGCTACTTTATTGCGCGAGAAAATATATTCGCCAACAAGATTGAACGTATCAGATAGTTTGAATGTACCACGACCTAAAGCAGAAACAGTCTCAGTTTTAGGTGTAATACCAATCAGTGCTTGAGTATTTAAGTAACACAATCCACCATCTGCGACGACATTTGGTGCGTTATTACAATTACTGTCGCCATAAGGATTGGCAAGAAGACCAGTAGGTTTGCCATCTTTATCTAGAGGGCCACCATTTGGATCGTAAAAGTTTGCAGGGAAACCATTTGCAGAACTTGCATCTAAGCCAAGTTCTGGAAGGACACCACCACGACGGCTGACTTTACGGTCTTTTGCCATGATATTGTTTGTTCTACGATAATCAACAACACCGTAGATATTGAAACCTTGTTCGTCAAGGTCACCATAACCACCAAAGATTGAAATATCTTGTTGATCTCCACCAGATTCTTCAGGTTGAAGAGCACCAGCACTGATACTTAATCCTTCAAAAGATTTCTTGGTGATAAAGTTGATTACCCCAGCAATCGCATCAGCACCGTAAACAGCAGATGCGCCATCACGTAAGATTTCAACACGCTCTACCATTGCCATTGGAATGATATTGAGGTTAGTGGTTGATGTACTGAAAGGACTATATGCTAAACGGCGGCCATTGAGTAAAACCAAAGTTTTATCTGTACCTAAAGCACGTAAGTTTGCGGATGAACCTTCAGTATTACTTGCCCCTACGTTTTGTGAAGTTGTGAAACCTGCTTGGTTTGCACTGACTTTCGTCAGTGCTTCTTCAACAGTGGTAATCCCTTGTTTCGCTAAATCTTCACCCTTTAAAATGGTGATCGGTGATGCACTTTGAGCTGCGACCCCTTTAATTGACGACCCCGTTACAGTCACTTTTGCGACTTTTGTTGGTTGATTTGTTTCTTCTGCTTCCGCAGCGTGAGCTAGCGACAGACACATCATACTTAAACTAAGCGCGCTTAATTTAAGTAACGATTTGCCAATCGTTGGCGATCCCAAAGAACGAACAGCGTTGTTCATTTTCATATTTTGAAACATCCTTTTTTGTTGTACTTAGCGATATTGCTGCATTGCCTTCTAGCAATTCAAGTGCCAACTATATAATTATATGTTTTAAAAATATACAATATATTGATAAAAATTTACGTTATTAGTGTTGAATATCCTTATTCATTCGTGACTTGATAGTTGAAAAAAATGTTTGGAATTAATTTAAAAGAATGTTAAAGCAGTATTAAGAAATGGTTAAAAAATGATCAATTGGCTATATTTTAGTGCATTTTTTATTCATTTATCGGTTTGTTTAATATATTTTATACGATGCATAATTTATTTTTATGTGTTACGGTAAATTGATTAATTATTTATAATCAATCTATTGTGTGTATAAAATATAGTCTTTGATAAAATAAATGGGCAATTTTGAAACATCAGTGTATTTTAATTGTGCATTATGAATTGTTTTGATATTGGTTATCTGAATTTAATATTTAGGTGAAAACTATAGGAATCGATAGGATGTCGATACATGATAAATAACTAATTAATGTGGTAATTTTACGGTAAAAGGAAATTAAATTTAGCCCCAATTAGGAGTAGTGGCATGAAATTAGCTTTGCATTTAGGACTGTTCTATTGTCCAATTTTTCACTATTGTTAAATTAGCACTGCAGCAAAATTCAAGACGTAGTGAATTACAGGATGACAAACAAAGTAAAAAGTTCTGTCAAAACATAATCTTATTTTATAAAAAATGTAGGTACGAATTTGGAATTTAAACGTTTACACGTTGCACTGATGGCTTGTGCAATGAGTTGTGGGGGAGTGGCGATTGCAAAATCACCAGCGCAGCCAAATAAAGTCTTAAATTTGGCATTTGAAGCGCCAGATGATGGTTTTGATATGGTGAAAACCTATAATTTTTATAGCGGTAATATTGCTGAAGTGATTTTTGAACCGTTATTGAAATACGATTACCTTGCTCGTCCTGTCGTACTGGTTCCAAATACAGCGCAAGCAATGCCAAAAATTGAACAAGAAGGCAAAATCTATACCTTTAAAATTCGACCAGGTATTTATTTTTCAGCTGACCCTGCTTTTAAAGGCAAAGCCCGAGAGCTCACTGCACAAGATTATATTTATTCAATACAACGTATTAGCGATCCTAAAAACCGTTCACCTGCATTTAATTTTATTGATGGAAAAATCGTAGGTATGGACCAAGCGGTTGCCAATGCCAATAAAACTGGGAAATTTGATTACGATGCGCCGATCGCAGGCTTAAAAGCTTTAGATCGTTATACTTTGCAATTCACTTTGACTCGTCCAGATTATAATTTTCAATACATTCTTGCTTATGTCGCCTTTAGTGGGACTGCTAGGGAAGTTGTTGAGTTTTATGGTGATCGTGTGGGTCAACATCCTGTAGGAACAGGGCCATACCAACTCAGTAAATATGTGCCTCGTAGTAAAATTGAATTGGTTGCAAACCCTGAATATCGTGGTTTTGTTTGGGATTTTAAATCGACTGGTACGGCTTGGGATAACAAGTTAGTCAAACAAATGTCAGGCAAAAAAATGCCTCAAGTCGGTAAAGTCACGGTCAGTATTATCGAAGAAGAGCAGTCTCGTTGGTTAGCCTTTAAATCTGGACAATTGGATTTTGATAAATTGACCTCAAATGCGGTTCCGCAAGCTCTCAACGGTAATCAACTTAAACCAGAATTACAAAAACAAGGTATTCAACATTTTCCCAATAAGGATGCTGAAATCACCTACACCATGTTCAACATGAAAGATCCGATTGTTGGTGGCTTTAGCTTAGATAAGATTGCTTTACGTCGTGCCATTAGCATGTCTTATAACCAAACTGAAGCGATAAAACAGCTTTATAAAGGTCAGGCGGTTAAGGCTGAAATGTTTATTCCAGATGGTGTACAAGGTAATAATCCAAAATATAGAAGCAGCGTGGGTTATAACCCCTTGTTGGCAAATAAGTTGCTCGATCGTTTTGGTTATAAAAAAGGCAAAGATGGCTATCGTACTTTACCGAATGGCCAACCTTTAACGCTTAGATACAACACTGAAAATAGCTCAAGTTCAATTATTCATTCTGAGCTTTGGAAGAAAAACCTAGATGCCATTGGGGTTCGTGTTGAATTCAAAGTCAGTAACTTTGCCGACAACATGAAAGAAGCCATGCAATGTAAATATATGATGTGGGGCGGTGCATGGATTGCAGATTATCCTGAAGGAGAAAACTTCGCACAGTTATTGTATGGACCAAATTCTGCGCGTGGTAATTTAAGTTGTTATCAGTCAAAAGCTTATGATGCACTTTATGATAAGGCGATGGTCTTATTACCTGAAAAACGATTACCTTTCTATGAACAAATGAACCGTCAAATAGAAGCGGATAATCCGTGGATTGTTCATACCACACGTGTTCGAAATTGGTTAATTCACCCTCAAGTGCAAGGTTATAAAGCTCATCCAATGATGAATACCACGTGGCAATATCTTGATGTACAACCTGTCAAAAAATAACCATATTTAAGTTGATGAAAATGATGAAGGACAATCTCAATCGGAAATTGAAGCAAATCGGGGTGAGTGTTTTGTTGGGAAGTCTGTTTCTCACGGGCACGATGAATGTATTTGCAAAAAGTCCAGCCGATCCAAATAAAGTTTTACGTTATGTTTTCCCTGTTGCTGAAACAGGTTTTGATCCTGCGGGAACACATGATTTGTATTCTGCGCATGTGCATAACTCTATTTTTGAAGGCTTATATACTTACGACTACTTAGCATCTCCTGCAAAGTTAACAACGCGTACAGCCGTGGCGATGCCTGAGGTCAGTAAAGATGGTTTGACCTATACTTTTAAAATTCAAAAAGGGATTTATTTTGCCAAAGATCCTGTATTTAAAGGCAAATCGCGTGAGTTAACGGCACAAGATTATGTCTATTCTTATAAACGTTTACTTGATCCAAGTTTACGTTCACCAAACAGTTGGTTACTTGATGACAAAATCGTAGGGATGGATAAAGTCCTTGCGCAAGCTAAAAAAACAGGCAAGTTCAATTATGATATGCCTGTTGAAGGTTTATATGCCCCAGATCGCTATACTTTAGTGATCAAACTCAAACAACCGGATCAAAACTTCCCAATGTTATTGGCACATCAACCCGCGGGTGCTGTGGCAAGAGAAGTGATTGAGCATTATCGTGATAAAGCAGGTTTTGCGATGGCAAATCCTGTCGGGACAGGACCTTATGTACTTGCTAAATGGACGCCGGGTTCACGTATTATTCTCAAAGCAAATCCAGACTTTCGTGGTTATGTTTGGGATTTTAAAGCCTCTTCACCTGAAGATCAGAAAATCGTCAATGCGATGAAAGGCAAAAAAATGCCTCAAATCGGTGTTGTTGATATTCAAGTGATGGAAGAAGGGCAGTCTCGTTGGTTATCTTTCAGTAAAGATGAAACAGACCTTTTTGTTTTAGATGGTGAACTCACTGTTCAAGCAATTCAGGATGGTAAATTGAAACCTGAGTTAGCTAAAAAGGGCATTCAACTTTCTCGTATTGTTGATCCATCAATTGATTATCATTATTGGAATATGCAAAACCCTGTAGTGGGTGGATTGACCAAAGATAAGATCGCTTTGCGTCGAGCAATGGCGATGGCGTATTCGGCAGATAATCAAATTAAAATTTTGTTAAAAGGGGATGCACAGAAACTGCAATACCCAATTCCTTATGGCATTGTGGGTCACGATCCAAATTATAAAACCAGCATTCCTTATTCAGTTAAAGCAGCTAATTTATTGTTAGACCGTTATAACTATAAAGTCGGTGCAGATGGTTGGCGAACATTGCCAAACGGCAAACCACTTGTGATTGAAATGACATTGTCAGGCAATACCTTGAAGAGCCAACAAGGTGCTGAGTTTTGGAAAAAGACTTTAGACAATATCAAAATCAAAATGACCACCAAGTCGATGCCTTTTGCTGAAGCTCTCAAAGCCGAAAAACAATGTAAAACCATGTTTAAAGGCTCCGCTTGGATTGCCGACTATCCTGATGCAGACAACTTTATGCAGTTGTTCTACAGCAAAAATATTCATGTCACCAATAATGGCTGTATGAAAATTCCTGAATTTGACCGTTTATACGAACAAACCCAGAAAATGAATCCTGGGCCTGAACGTGATGCACTTTATCGCAAAATGGCACGTATTCTTGAAGTGTATATGCCTGTTCAGATGGAATCGACCCGTTATAGAAATGCACTCGCCCAACCTCGTGTGATTGGATTTAAAAAACATCCAATTATTCCTTCTGAGTGGATGTATTTCGACATTAAAAAGTAAGCAAAATTGAATGATGTAGAAAAATGAATAAATTGAAAATTGGAGAAAACATGAAAACTCAAGCCTTTAAACTGACGACACTCTGTATGTTAAGCATGGGGATTAGCCAAGTTGCATTCGCTGATACTGTACGTAGTACTTTACCTAAGTTTCAGACTAAAGATATTCCCGCTCAGTGTGATGCGACCATTGCAAAGACCAAAAAACAACTGACTGATTTTGAAAAAATTAAGTTAAAGAAGCATGCAGAGGCAGGGCCAATTTTAGCCAAATGGGATCAGATTTTTGCTGAGTTTGAAGATTTTTATGGGCCAATCAATTTATATAGTAATGTAGATCCGAGTGCAGACTTACGTAAGGCTGCTGAAGATTGTGAAGTGAAGATCAGCCAATTCCAAACTGAAGTTTATCAAAACTCAAAGCTCTATCAACAAATCAAAAAAACTAAAGCCAGCAATGATATAGATGCTAAATACCGTCAAGATATTTTAGATGGATTTGAAGATACAGGGGTACAACTTCCTGCGAAAAAACAAGCACGTTTAAAAGTTATCTTGGATGAACTGACCAAGATTCAACAAGAATATGCACGTAATATTCGTGATAATCCTGAAAAATTAGAATTTACACCAGCAGAGCTCAAAGGATTACCTGACAGCTATATTGCTGCTTTAAAGAAAAATGATAAAGGGAACTATTTACTGGGTTTTGATTATCCAGAATATCGTCCATTTATGGAATTGGCGGATAATGATGATGCGCGTAAGCGTTATCAAATCGCCTATACGCGTCGTGGTACAGAAAAGAATTTAGTTTTATTAAAACAAGCTATGGACTTACGTTATGAGCTTGCACAATTATTCGGTCAGGCAAGCTATGCAGATTGGGCGCTTAGAAACCGTATGGCGAAAAACCCTGAAACTGTGAATAAGTTCTTAAATGAAGTACACAGTACCGTTGCACCTTTAGAGAAAAAAGAAGTACAAGCATTACGTGAGTTTAAAGCTGAAACCTTAAAAATTCCTGTAGAAAAAGCAGAAATTGATCGTTGGAGTGAAGGCTATTGGAGCGAGAAATTACGCCAAGCTAAATATAAGATTGATCAAGAAAAAATGCGTGAATATTTCCCAACCCAAGCATCTCAAGACTGGTTATTTGCGATTTCATCTGATTTATATGGTATTGAGTTTAAGCCTGCCAAAGTGGATGTTTGGCAAGATGAAGTGGAATATTATGACGTAACAGATAAAAAAACGGGTCAATTGCTCGGTGGCTTGTATATGGACAAATTCCCTCGTGAAGGGAAATATGGCCATGCTGCGGTTTGGGGTGTAAAAGGCGGCAGTACACTGACACAGCGTAAACCGATTTCGGCACTGGTGACGAATTTTAACCGTAAAGGTTTAAACAGTGATGAGTTGGAAACTTTTGTACATGAGTTTGGACATGCACTGCATGGTATCTTGTCGAATACGCGTTATACCTCTCAATCAGGAACTGCAGTAGAGCGTGATTTTGTTGAAGCACCTTCTCAAATGTATGAAGAATGGGCGCGTCGTAAAGAGAGCTTATCTAAACTGGCTGATTATTGTAAACCTGCTTGCCCACGGATCGATGATGAGTTGATTGCCAAACTCAAAGCAGTGAATAATTATGGTCGTGGTCTGTTCTATTCGCGTCAAACTTTATATGCACAATTTGATATGGCATTACACACAGCAGACGCACTAAAAACTCAACCTTTAGATGTTTGGAAAAAACTTGAAGGCGTTACAGCTTTAGGTTATGTACCAACCACAGAATTCCCAGGTCAGTTTGGACATATCATGGGCGGTTACCAAGTCGGCTATTATGGTTATATGTGGTCTGAGGTGATGGCTTTAGATATGTTGTCTGCGTTTGGAAATAACTTAAACAATCCAGAAGTCGGGCAACGTTATCGTCAAACGATTTTATCTCAAGGCGGTCAAAAGAAAGCATCGCAATTGGTGGTGGATTTCTTAGGTCGTGAACCTGATAACAAAGCTTTCTTTGATGAAATTACTGGTCAACGTGATTAAAAGGAATTAATACTATGTTGGCATATATCATACGCCGTATTTGGCAAATGATACCCACGATGTTGGGGGTTGTTTTGCTTATATTTTTCCTATTTAACTGGGTCGGAGGCGATCCAGCTTATATTCTTGCAGGGAAAATGGCGAATCCAGAACAAATTGAAAATATCCGTCAACAATTGGGGGTAGATCAACCTTATTACATCCAGTTATGGATATTTATCAAACAAATCGTCACTTTTGATTATGGTTTTAGTTGGAGTACAGGGGAGTCAGTATCTGACATTATCCTGACTCGCTTAGGGCCTTCACTCACCATATTGATTCCATTGGTTATTTTACAAACTGTGGTTTCTATTATCCTTGCTTTAGCCGTTGCAGCAGTACGAGGTTCTTTGACTGATCGTATGGTGATGATGCTATGTACGATTGGTATGTCGATCAGTATTTTGGTGTATATCATTGTTTTTCAATACGGTTTGGCATACAAGCTCGGTTGGTTCCCAGTACAAGGCTGGAGTGATAGTCTGAGTGAGAACCTGTTTAAATACTCATTATTGCCTATTCTCATCATGTTAGTCGTGAGTATTGCACCGACTTTACGTTTATACCGTAGCTTTGTTTTAGATGAAGTCAATCAAGATTATGTGCGTACTGCACGTGCAAAAGGTGTCGGTGAAAGCCGTATTCTTGGCATACATGTATTGCGTAATGCTTCGATTCCGATTGTTACAGATGTGATGGCGAGTTTACCAGCATTGTTGATTGGTGCATTTTTAATTGAACGTTTCTTTGGTATTCCGGGCATTGGGCGAGAAGTCATTATTGCAGTAGAGCGTAGTGATTTCCCAGTTATTAAAGCCATTACGGTTTATGTCGCTGCGGCAACCATGATTTTTAACTTGATCGCTGACTTGATTTATAAAGTGATTGATCCACGTGTACAGTTGAAGTAGGTGAGCCATGCTTGGAACTTTATTAAAAAGCAAAGCTGAAGCTCAAGATCATTCAGCTTCTCCTGGGTTATGGCGTTTAGCCATGCGTCGTTTAAAAGCAGATCGAATTGCGATGGTTTCGCTCTTTGTTGTGCTGTGTTATTTCGTGATGCTTATTCTGTCGATGTCTGGGTTAATTGCATCAAACTGGAATAAGGAAGTGGCTGTCAGCTATGCACCGCCTACATTTATAGGTGCGGAGCAAAACACTACTGATCCTGCTAAAAAGGCAGCTGTTGTTGAAGCATTGCCTGAAAATCCTGTCGACCCTTTAAAAGATGTGATTAAAGAGTTAAATACTCAAATTGCGACTGAGCAAACTACTGGTGGCGTGATTGATTACTATGGGGTGCAAGACCCTTTGGCTGAAGATATGCAAGCCATTGATCAACAATTAGGTGGGCATTTACTCGACCAGCAAACTGAATTAAAGCAAACTCTACCTTTTGGTGCGGACAAATGGGGGCAGGATGTTCTGCTTAAAACCATTAAAGGCGCTGAAACTTCAATTATTGTGGGCGTCGTTGCAGCCTTAGTTGCTGTTGTGATTGGGACAATTCTTGGGGCAATTGCCGGTTATTTTGGTGGTTGGGTCGATGATGTTCTGAACTGGTTTTACAATATTTTCACATCAATTCCTTATTTATTGTTGGTTCTCGCAATTGCAGCGGTATTACAACAAAAAGGGATTCTTTCCATCGTCCTGATTCTCGGGCTAACAGGTTGGACAGGGGTGTTTCGTTTAATTCGCGCAGAATATATGAAGCATACTTCTCGTGAGTATGTACTCGCAGCCAAGGCGATTGGGGTAAGTAACTATCGGCGTATGTTCGTACACATTTTCCCGAATGTAAGTCATATTGCTTTGGTGCAAATGTCGATTCTTGTGGTTGCATTCATTAAATCAGAAGTTATTTTAAGCTTCTTAGGTTTTGGTGTTCCTGTTGGTGTAGTGTCATGGGGAAGTATGTTGAATGAAGCGCAAAGTGAATTGATTTTAGGAAAATGGTGGCAATTGGTTGCAGCTTCAGTCGCAATGGCAATATTAGTAACAGCATTTTCAATGTTTACAGATGCATTGCGCGATGCATTAGACCCTAAACTCAAATAAGGAGCGTCAGAATGTCAGAACAACAAACTACAACTTCTGCGCTGCTTCGTGTAGAAAATTTAAGTGTTAGCTTTAAAGGTGAAAATAAACAATTTATTGAAACAGTGAAGGGAATTTCTTTTGAAATTCCGCCGAATACGACGGTTGCACTCGTGGGCGAGTCGGGGAGTGGTAAATCGGTAACTTCACTTGCAACAATGGGGTTGTTACCTGTAGGGCAGTCTCGAATTGCAGAACAAAGTAAAATCATTTTTGAAGGTATAGACTTACTCAGTTTACCGCCTAAGAAGATGCGAGAAATGTGTGGTAAAGAAATTGCCATGATTTTTCAGGAGCCAATGTCTTCATTGAACCCCGTTTTTACGGTAGGCGATCAAATTGCTGAGATTTTGCGCTTACATCTTAATATGGGGCGTAAACAAGCAAGACAACGTGCTTTAGAATTATTAAAGGAAGTCGGTATTCCTTCACCTGAAACTAAAATTGATGCATTCCCAAGTCAACTTTCAGGTGGTCAACAGCAACGTGTCATGATTGCTATGGCGATTGCTTGTGAGCCTAAGTTATTGATTGCGGATGAACCAACGACGGCATTAGATGTCACCATTCAAAAACAAATTTTGGATTTGCTTGAAGACCTACGTAAACGCCGTCAGATGTCGATGCTGTTTATTACCCATGATTTAGCCTTGGTGAGTGAAATTGCAGATGAAGTGATTGTGATGCGTCATGGCGAAATTCGTGAACAAGGTTTAGCCAAAGATGTTTTGGAGCATCCTAAAGATGCTTATACCAAAGCATTGCTTATGTGTCGTCCTCAACTGTCACATCGACCATATCGTTTACCGATGATCAGTGACTTTATGAAGCGAGAAGGCGACCAATGGGTAGAGGCGCAGAATTTATCTGAGGCAAATCGGGCTGAACGTAGTCGTGGTTTGGTCGGCGATGAAGAGATTATTCTTGAAGTCCAAGACCTCAAGAAGTCATTTTATAGTCGTAAAGGGCTTTTTGGAAAAGATGAGTTTAAAGCGGTAAAGGGTGCTTCTTTTAAACTGGCTAAGGGTAAAACTTTAGGTTTAGTTGGTGAATCTGGCTCGGGTAAGACCACGATTGGTTTATTGTTGATGCGTTTACAAGAATCAACGGGTGGAAAAGCATTATTTGAAGGTAAAGATATTTTAGCAATGTCTGAAAAAGAATTTGCTCAATATCAGCGTAAAATTCAAATCATTTTCCAAAATCCATATGCATCTTTGAATCCACGGTTTACAGTGGGACAAATTTTGATGGAGCCGATGCAAGTTCATCACATTGGTGCAAATGATGCAGAGCGTAAAAAAATGGCGCTTGAATTATTAGAGCGAGTGAGTTTGCCTGCACAAGCTTTTGATCGTTATCCGCATGAGTTTTCAGGTGGTCAGCGCCAACGTATTGCGATTGCACGTTGCCTAACTTTGAAGCCTGAAATTTTAATTTGTGATGAATCAGTTTCTGCTTTAGATGTATCTGTACAAGCGCAAGTTTTGAATTTACTTCAAGATTTACAAGATGAGTTTGGCTTAAGCTACATTTTCATTTCGCATGATTTATCTGTTGTAAAGTATATTTCAGATCAAATTATGGTAATGAACCATGGTGATATTGTTGAAATTGAAAACTCGGATGAATTATATCGAGCGCCGAAACATGAGTACACCAAACGTTTATTGAGTGCTATTCCTCAAGGGAGTATTGAGCATATTGGTTAGTGATTATTGAATTTGGGACAGGTAAAAAGCCACTCAAACGAGTGAATGTTGATCAAGTAACAGTAATTCAGTAGTTACTCATCCTAAGAATCTCCCCTAACCCCTCTTTAAAAAAGAGGGGGAACTACTGAGAATTTAAAATAATTTTAGATTCTTGGTACTCCCTCCTTTATCAAAGGTGAGGAGTATGCTCCGCAAGGGGGAGGATTAAAAAAGACTTAACTGATCAGCATTACTCAAATGAGTGGCTTTTTATTCAGATTCAAAGTTTTAACGAATTAAAACTTTTTGAATCCTTTATTTACAACAAAAGGTTTTTTCTTTTCAGGCTGTTCACTGCGCTCTTCACGGTCTGCATAATCACGACGTTCATTGAAGCTAGGGCGACTTTCAGTGCGTCTGTTTTGACCATAGCGGTTTTCAGAGCGATCATTATGATAGCTATTGCCACGATTTTCAGAACGGTCGTTATTATAACTATTGCCACGGTTGTCTGAACGATGATTGTTATAACCATTGCCACCTGAACGTGCTTTGTTAAAGCGATTTTCAGAGCGTTCATTGCGACTATCAAAACGATTTTCTGAACGGTTTTGACCATACTGGCTAGTCGTTGGTTGATAATCACGCTGTTCTGGTTGATTGCTATGAACGACTTCACCTTCAGTATCACGGCGTTGTTGACGTAAGAACCCACCACGACGTGCCGCCATTGGTTTATCTTGCATACGTTCAGTACGACGTTTCGCCATACCAAATAAACCTGTACCTTGACGTGGCTTAAGTTCAACCGCTTTAGTGAGGTTGTCGATATCATTCTTATCGAGTTCCATCCAACGACCAGTACGCAACTCACGTGGCAAAATAACCGTACCATAGCGAGTACGTAACAAACGGCTAACCTTTAAACCTTGTGATTCAAAGATACGGCGAACTTCACGGTTACGACCTTCTTTTACCACAACTTGGTACCAACGGTTGATCCCTTCACCACCAATTTCAGTAAAAGATTCAAATTTTGCAGGACCATCATCTAAAACAACACCTTTAATCATGTTGTTTTTCAACTGTGGTGTTACTTCACCCATAACACGAACAGCATACTCACGTTCGATTTCATTCGATGGATGCATTAAACGATTGGCAAGTTCACCGTCATTTGTAAAAAGCAGTAAACCTGTAGAGTTGATATCTAAACGGCCCACCATCACCCAACGGTCATTGGCAATCGTTGGAAGATGTTCAAATACAGTTGGACGTGACTCAGGATCATTACGTGAACAGATTTCACCTTCTGGTTTGTAATAAATCAAGACACGACGACGAATTTCATCTTCAATTTGGAATTGAACTTTACGACCATCGATGCGAAGCTCATCAGTTGGTTCGATACGTTCACCCACTTGAGCAACCTGCCCATTGACACTTACACGACCAGCCGCAATGACCTCTTCCATATAACGGCGAGAGCCCAAACCAACTCGTGCGAGTACCTTTTGCAATTTTTCACTCATGACAGCATAACCTTAGCAATAATCATCAACAGTGCACCTATTTAAGACTTTGGAGCTTGCGCATCCAAAGCCATAAAAGCTTCCTTGGCGTCCTGTAGGGGAGGCAATTGATCTATAGAAATTAGACCAAAAGCATTTAAAAACTGTGGCGTTGTGACTAACAACGCAGGTCTTCCTGGGAGTTCTCGGAAACCAGATTCCTTAATCCAGTTCCAATCGAATAATGTCCTGAGGATCTGACTATTATTCGTTACTCCACGTATTTGTTCAATATCAGCACGTGTAACAGGCTGATGATACGCAATCACTGCAACTGTTTCTAACAGAGATGGCGATAATCTTGTTGGTCGATCAGGCCAAACTTGTGCAATCACATTTCGATATTTTGCGCGAACTTGAAAGCGATAGCCTAAAGCGGTTTCAACCAGTTCAATCGAACGGCCATGTTGCAAAATCGACAATTGTTGCAAATGTTGGCGTAATTGTTGTTTAGAATATTGATCTTGGAACGCTTCTTTTAAACGTGCCAATGATATGGGCGCATCGCTGGCAAAGATAATCGCTTCCAATTGCATTAAAACTTCGTGATGCAACTCATCAACATTGAATGCATTATTTTGATCAATCGTCATGCATGTGCTCCTTGAATCGAAAGCGGAGCTTCAACACCTGAAGAAATAATTTGAACTTTTTGCTGACGTGTTAATTCTAAAATAGCCATAAAAGTAACAACCATGCCCATACGACCTTGGCTAGGCTTGAGTAATTCTTGGAAATTGAGTACTTCGCCCGTTTTAACCATCAGTTCAATATAGGCGATTCGCTCCTCAAGTAAAACAGGTTCTTGTTCGATTTTGTGAGTAATCGGTTCAGGGCGATTGAAAATGCAGAACAAGGCATCTCTGAGCATTTCCACTTCATAGCCTTCGTATACTTTGGGAATATGACCAATAGATACACTGGTCATATAAGTATCCCGATCTAAAACAGGCATTTGCCCTAAACGTTCAGCAGCTTGCTTAATACGTAAATAGGTTTCAAGACGGTCAATTAATTCTTGTTTTGGATCTTTTTCAATATTTACTGTTTTAGGTTTTGGCAATAACAAACGTGATTTTAAATCTGCTAATAATGCTGCCATGACCATATAGTCTGCGGTTAACTCAATGTTCAAGGACTTCATATTGTCCATGTATGATAAATATTGAGCAGCAATTGGGGCAATATCGAGTTGTAATAAATCAAAACCGTTTTTTTGAATCAAATAAATTAAAAAGTCGAGTGGTCCTTCGAAATGCTCCAGCAGGATTTCGAATGCAGCAGGTGGAATATACAAATCTTCTGGAATGGTTTCATGCCATTCATCCAATACTCGGATGTGGGAAACCAATTCCATAGAATCATGTGATGTTTGAGTCATTACAATTTATTAGCCACGCGAATTTTCAAAGGCATGTTTTATCGTACTGCCACTCAATGAAACATGGACATTGGAGAGAGGTGGAGACGAATTACAAAAAGATAGTAAGCCTATTTTAAAGGAAAAGCACGTAGGAATACATTGCTAAATCATAAAAAACGATAAAAACCTGAAAATAAATAGGGATTTTTTTAATTTATGCTGTGGTTGAAAAATATTTTTGAAAATATAGACGGGTTCGGTTTCATCACTCTATTTAACTATTGCTTCGCTATTTTGCAACGCTATTCGTTTTAAGTTTTTTGAAAAATTTTGTCATAGCGATAACTTAATATATGTATTCTGATAATTAACACGTTGGTAAGCAGTACCATCAAGAAATAAAACCAGCCTATATATTTTTGATTTTGATATTGTTTCATAAGTTCTGCAAAAGATAATTCTTCTGTTGCAGTTTTTAAATGGAGTAGAAGAACATTTTGGTCTGAAAAATAAGGAGGATTAGAAAAATATTTAATTTGGGAAAATTGTTGCTCAAATTTTTCTAATTGTGTGCAACCTTTTTTAGCTTTCAGAAAATCGCACCTAATTTTGAATTGAGGCTGTCCTTGTTGGTCTAATAATTCAATATCTGTGTAATAAGTTTTACTTCGACCTGAACCCGTTTGGTATTTATGGACATGAATCTTCCCTTCAGCTTCTTTATGAGTTGCTGTTAATTCTGCGAAAGGTAATGCTTTGATGGTTTTAAAGGTTGAAAGCGTTGCAAAAAAGGGCATATTGGTAATGGCTAATGCTACAATGATAATTATGCAATTGAGGAAGATAGACTCTTTTTTTTCACTTATTTCTTTCGTTTTATTTTTAAAAATAACCAAGCTTGAAAATAATAAAAAGAAAAAAGGAGCTAACCCCGTAAAGTCTAAACTATTAAAAATATCAAAACCGATGAATATAGCCAACATGATTAATGTGTAAGCTATAGAAAAATAGGCATTATTTTTTAGGATTTGATAGGATTCTTGAGCTTTTTTTAGATTTCTCATGGATTTCCATTGTTTTTATTTTTAACTTCAACTAAATAAAAAATCCCGCCATGAAAGACGGGATTCGTCATGCCACACATTGTTTGTCATTTCTAGATTGTTAACTTCAATGACTTAGGAAGTATTGCGACACATGATGACAATGATCAGCGACACAACCTTTGTCAATTTTTAAAATTGAACGTATTAGTTATATAAATAGTTATTACTTAACACATGTTCTTTCCTTTGTATTAAGTTAACCGACTTCACCTTTGTACTGTATTTTAAAAACTTATAAGTAAAGTACTTTGCCACTTTATCTTCATGTGTATATAGAATTATTTGTTTGTAACTCATCTAAATTTAGTCAAACTTGAATTTACTATCTATCCAATTATGATAGCTTCTTGTGTGCTTCCTCATACATCATCGTATTAGCACCTAACTGTTTTGAAATTGTAATACCATACTTCATTAAATGAGGGATATAACTATTAATTGTTTCGTTTGTAAGTCGCTCTGATGGTCCTGAAATAGTTAAAGCACCTTGTAGATGTTGGCTTCCATCTAGAACAGGTACAGATAGAGATGATGTCTCTGGATCACGCTCTCCAAAAGAACTTGCCCAATAATTTTCTTTGATTGGCTCTAATTTAGCGTCTATTTGTTTTTTTGAAAATGCAGACAATATTTTTCCAGAAGCACCTACATTAACTGGGAAAACATCACCTTCAGAGATCGAAACTTTTACAGATCGAACAGGTTCAATACGAAACAAGACTACACGGCTTTCATTATCCAAGATGTAGAAAGAAGAGGTTTCACCTGTTTCCTCCGAAATCTTCTCAAGGATAGGATAAATAATATCTTTTAAATTGAATGAGTTTTGATAAATTCTAGCAAGCTTAAGAGGCATAATACTTAAAGAGTAGAGCCCATCAGTACTTTTACGAATATAACCATGTCGTTCTAACGAATTAAGAAGTCTAAGGATAGTACTTTTATATAGTTTTGTACGTCTTGAGATTTCTGCTAGAGATAGGCTTGGATTCTCGATATCGAATGAAGCTAAGATGAGTAAAGCTCTGTCTACGGCAGCAACACCAGAGTTCTGCTTGTCATCTGAACCTAAATCTTCATTTGATAAATTTGTCATAGAAAAGAAACCTAAATACTTCCGATAAAACCAACAAGTAGCAGTATAGCTTTAATTTAAAAAGACAAATAGATTCTTGTTTAGTTTTATAGTAATAAAGGGACGATATACATTTATATATCATCCCTTGTGCATGTTTATTAAATTAGTCCGATTAGAATAGCTGCCACATACATGACTACACATGTACCTGTACACCAAAGAATGCTGTTTTTTTGATTTTCAGCATAGTCAACATTTGTTAATGAACAGAGTAAATATGTTGAAGCTACCATTGGGCTAAGAAGATGAATTGGTTGACCAATTAGACTTGCAATCGCCATTTCATTTGCTCCAACACCGTAATGTGATGCAGTTTCAGCCAAAATAGGTAATATGCCAAAATAAAATGCATCATTTGTCAAAATGTAGGTAAAAGGCATACTAATGAAAGCTGTAATCGAAGCCAAGTGACTACCTGACGATTCAGGAATAACAGATATTAGATGTTGTGCGATTGCATCAATCATTCCTGTTCCAGACATGATCCCGACAAAAATACCCGCAGCAAAAATTAATGTTGAAACTGCGAGGACGCTATCGGCATATTTACCAATTAATTTCTTTTGTTCCGAAAGTTGAGGGAAATTGACGACTAAACCAATACAGAAAGCTAGGATGAATAAAGGAGCCAAAGAAATATAATTTTTGATCATCACAAAAATAAGCAAGGCTGTTAAGGCTAAGTTAAACCAAGATTTCCATTTTGGAGTATTTTGTTCCTCGTGGATTAACTCTTCATCATGTTCAATTTGGTGTATTCCTAAACGTTTGCGTTCTTTTAGACCAAGATAAAATGCAACAAATAGAACCCATACTAAACCAATAGCCATTACAGGAATCATTTGTAAAAAGAGTTCTGTAGGATCTATTTTTAAAGCACTTGCGGCACGGGAAAAAGGTCCTGCCCAAGGTAAGATATTCATTACACCAATAGATAATAGTAGAACTGTTGCCATTACCTGAGGGCGAATTCCAATCTTCTTATATAAAGGTAATAGTGCTGTAGCAACGATAATATATGTGGTCGCTCCATCACCATCTAAGCCTACACAAATCCCTAAAATTCCAGTACCTACAACAATTTTGAGGGGATCACCTTTCACAATTTTTACAATTAACTTAATCAAAGGATTAAATAGACCTGCATCAGTCATCATGCAGAAATACAAAATCGCAAACGTGATCATGATTCCTGTTGGTGCAAGCTTTTTAATCCCATCGACCATCATGTCACTGAGTTCAGCACTATGACCTGTAAAGATTGAAAAAATGACAGGTATGAGGACAAGAGCTGTGAGTGCAGAGAGACGTTTAGACATCACTGCATACATAAATATAGCAATCATGCTATAGCTAAGAAAAACTAACATAAATCAGTCCTTGATTTATCAAAACATTGAGAGATTTAAGAATGCGAGAACATTGGTTTACCGCAATGCTCTAATTCTGTTGTTAATATTGATCCAGTTGATGAATCAATAATAAATAGTTGATTATTGTTCTTTCCGCCAAAAGCTAAGTTGGTAATTGTTCTACCTGCGGTACATGCTTTGATACGGTAGAGAGGTTCAGCGTATTTATTAAAAACCCAGACACATGCATGACCAGCATCGCAAACATAGAGATTACTTTCGTTATCTAAAGCAAGCCCATCAGCACCACTGATACCGCCTGCCAAAGATGTGAATATGCCTACTTTTGATGTTGAACCATCTTTTAATAGTGGTAAGCGCCAAATAGCATTACCTCTTGTCATAGCAACAAATAATGCTTTTTCTTCCAAATCCATAACAAGACCATTTGGACTAGGTGCATTATTAATCAGACAATCTAATTGATCTAACTCTAAGTCATAGCAGAAGACACGTCCTGTAGGATCATGCATTCCAGTTTGCCCTTGATCAGTAAAATAGAGTTTTCCATTTTTCGCAAAAAATAGGTCATTCACACCTTTAAAGCCTTCACTTTTACGATGAGTTAAAAATGGTGAGATCGTTCCTGATTGAGGATCTAATTTCATTATTCCATTTTTATAATCAGCAATATAAATCATGCCATCGGTATGAATTTTTAGACCATTTGGCCATCCATCATATTCGGTAACAAGATGCCATTCTCCTGCTGGTGTAATTTTAAAAATACGGCCATAGGGAATGTCAGTTACATATAAATTTCCTTCAAGATCAAAAGATGGGCCTTCTAAAAAAGAAGTAACCTTCTGACCAGGTTTATTTGCTCTCACCCAATCTGAATTTCCATCTTTCCTGTATTTTTCAGGAAGTTGAGTGAAAATTTTCGTAGAGATTTCTTTTGGAGGATTAAAAAGACTCATAACAATATTTCCTTGAATCTACGTTCTATTAAGTAGAACGATGTTCTATTTATTTATGTTTGATGATTAGTTAATCAAAGTCAAGTTTTTTCTCAATCTAATTATTAGATCAAAGTCAAACCAGATTAGTGGATATTTTTTATTTGCATTTAAAATAGAATGATGTTCTACTAGATAGAACAAGGCGAAATCTATTTCTAGGTTTCCAGTGTTTTTACTTGGTAGGTAAAAGGTATGAGCAGTCAAAAGGACATAGATATTTTGGTTAGTGAGGTAGGTCCTCGCGATGGTTTGCAAAGTATTAAGCAGACTATGCCAACTGATATGAAGAAAATGTGGATTTCAGCTTTATCTGAAGCGGGAGTGAGAGAAATTGAGGTGGGATCGTTCGTACCACCAAAATTATTACCGCAAATGGCCGATTGTGCTGATCTAGTTCAGCATGCCTTAACTTTAGAAAATGTCTTTGTTACTGCGTTAGTACCAAACTTACGTGGTGCAGAATCCGCATTTAAATCTGGTGTTCAAAAAATAACGATTCCTGTTTCTGTTAGTGAACCTCATTCATTGTCAAATGTAAGAAAAACTCACGAGCAGATGTATTCAGAGGTTGCATCCATCATTGCATTGCGAAACGAGCAATATCCGAATGTTTTGGTTGAAGCAGGATTATCGACGGTATTTGGATGCACGATCCAAGGGGTGGTGACCGAACAAGAAAGCTTATTCATGGCCAACAAAATGGCTGCCCTAGGTGTTGATGAGGTGGGTTTAGCAGACACCGTTGGATATGCCACACCTTTACAAGTTAAAAGCTTGTTTAAGCAACTGAAAATTGAATTAGGAAATATTGCGGGTAGTGCACATTTTCATAATACACGAGGGCAAGGATTAGCGAATGTACTTGCGGCATATGAGGTTGGGGTAACAACTTTTGATGCTTCACAAGGTGGAATTGGTGGATGTCCTTATGCGCCTGGTGCATCAGGAAATATTGTGACTGAGGATCTTGTTTTCTTACTTGAAAGTATGGGACTCCGCACCGGTATTGATATTGAAAAGTTGGTAGCCGCTAGAGAGTGGTTGAAAAAAGCATTACCAAATGAACCGCTATATGGATTTATCCCTGATGCAGGTGTCGGTAAAGCTTTTAAATATGCAAAGGATATGTGAAATGAGTATTGAAAAACAAAACAGTCTTCCGCTATCAGGTATTCGTGTACTTGAATTTGTTCATATGGTCATGGGACCTGCATGCGGATTAATGTTAGCAGACCTTGGAGCAGAGGTTATTAAGATCGAACCGCTACCTCAGGGTGATAATACACGTCGTTTGATGGGGTCAGGTGCTGGCTATTGGATGACCTATAATCGCAATAAGAAAAGCCTTTCAGTTGATATTAAAACTGAAAAAGGAATGAATCTTGTCAAGGAGTTGATTGCTACAGCCGATATTGTGATTGAAAATTTTCGGCCAGGTGCAATGAAAAAACTCGGCTTAGATTATGAAGGTGTAAAAGCCATTAAGCCTGACATTATCTATGGTTCAATGAAAGGCTTTTTACCCGGTCCTTATGAACATCGAACAGCACTTGATGAAGTGGTTCAAATGATGACAGGTCTAGCCTATATGACGGGTCCTGTGGGACGGCCTTTAAGAGCAGGTGCTTCCGTTAATGATGTTATGGGTGGAATGTTCTGTGCGTATTCAATTCTTGCAGCCCTATATCAAAGACAGTTGACAGGTGAAGGACAATTCGTTGAAACCGGATTGTTCGAGAACTCTGCATTTTTAGTAGCACAGCATATGATGCAGCGAGCAATCACTGAACAGCCAGTTGCGCCGATGCCAAATCGTGTTTCAGCTTGGGCTGTATACGATGTTTTTAATACGCAAGGGAACGAACAGGTATTTATTGGAGTTGTTACAGATTCACAATGGGTCGCTTTCTGTGAAGCCTTTGACTTGAACGGTCTCAAAAATAATCCTGATTACGCTTTAAATAATCAACGAGTTACAGCAAGAGACGTAATCTTACCAATCATTCGAGATGCATTAGGCGCTCTTCAAAAGTCAAAAGTAATGGAGCTATGCGAAAAGGCTGGTTTACCATTTTCCCCAATTCAACGTCCAGAAGACTTATTCCACGATAATCACCTAAATCAGTCAGGTGGTATGGGCGAGCTCAAACTTGAAAATGGTAAGCAAGTTAAAGTGCCGTTACTCCCATTCACAATGAATGGCCACCGTTTTGGTGTACGAGAGAATGTACCTCAAGTTGGTGAGAATACTGTAGAGATTCTTACTTCCTTAGGTTATGACGCTGCTGAAGTACAACATTTAACTGAAACTGACATTATTAAATGTAGCTAATTGTTGGCCATTTAATTTATGTATTATGCAAGGATTGCATATATGAATACTTTAAATAAACTCCCTGATAATTGTAATTCGTCTCATCAAGATGCCTGTGATCGAGCTATTAAAAAAGCGGCTTTACGCTTTATTCCATTATTAGCATTAGCCTATTTTTTCAATTATCTAGATCGTACTAGTGTTGGTTATGCTGCACTGCAAATGACTGATTCCCTTGGTTTAACAGCAGCTCAGTTTGGTCTGGGTGCGGGAATCATGTTTATTGGTTATTGCTTATGTGAGATTCCTAGTAATTTAGCAATGTATAAATTTGGGGCCAGAGTTTGGATGGCCCGAATTATGATTACATGGGGGATAGCAGCGGCGGCAACGGCTTTTGTTGTTGGCCCCTATTCTTTTTATATTGTGCGATTCCTGTTGGGCGTTGCTGAAGCGGGCTTTTTCCCTGGCGTAATTTTCTTTTTAACTATTTGGTTCCCACTACAATATCGAACTCACATTCTTGCACTGTTCACGATTGCTACCCCAATATCCTTTTTGGTAGGTGGCCCACTCTCTATTTGGCTTTTGGGTTTTCATGGTCATTTAGGGCTGGAGGGATGGCAATGGATGTTTTTGGTTGAAGGTTTGCCAGCATGTATTCTTGGGGTAATTACATACAAAGTGTTAGTAAATACTCCAACAGAAGCAAAATGGCTAACTGAAGAAGAGCGTCAAGCATTGACAGCTTCCCTGTCAAACGAAAAGAAAGCTGGTGCAAGTAAGCATAACTTTAAAGAAGTTTTAAAAGATGTAAGAGTTTGGATTTTAGGATCGATCACTTTTAGCTTCACTTTAGGTACTTATGGCATTGGCATTTGGTTACCTCAAATGCTTAAAGCTCAGGGCGTTGAATTAAGCTTAATTGGTTGGATCGCGGCTATTCCGTACTTCTTTTCTACTATTGGATTACTTTTTTGGGCTAAACATGTTGATAAAACAGGTAAACCAATCAAAAACCTTGTTATCGCACTTTTATTGGCTGGTATTGCATTATTAGTGGCTGTTAATTTGTCAGGACTAGTCCCTGCATTGATCGGTATTACCATTGCATTAGTCGGTACAATTTCTGCAAAAACCATTTTTTATACACTTCCAGGCAAGTTTTTATCAGGGCAAGCCGCAGCAGGAGGTATTGCTTTAATTAACTCAATTGGAGCATTCGGTGGGTTTGTTGGACCATTCTTAATGGGTTATTTAAAAACAGCAACTAACTCGTTTAATAGTGGTTTCATGATAATGGGTAGCATCTTGTTCTTCGCAGTATTCATGACATTGGTATTAAATTTCTTTATGAAAAGAGAATCGGTATAAATTCCGACTCTTTTTTTCAATCTTTTACCTTACCGCCTTTAATCCTAATTCTCAGTTAAAGGCGGCCTTTTTAATAAAAAAGTATTGCTCTATTGATTCATAGGGTTGTACTAACTCGTCTAAAAATTAGTCAGGATGACTAAAAAAGCAAGGAAAAGTTGATGATGAAAATCATGTTCAAAAAATCTGTGAATGATTTTAAAAAAGTATTTTTAAGTGTTTTAGTGTTTTCTCCTGTAATGGTACATGCAGAAAATATCGATGATGAAGTCAAAGAGCTTAGAGCAGAAATCTTAGAATTAAAAAAAATCGTGCAACAGCAGAGTTTTGATTCTAAGAAAAGTATAGATACGATTTCTACACAATCAGATAAATTACAGGCTGATACGACACAAACACAGAAATTAATTCCTGCACCAGTATTCGTTACAAAATCTGGATCTAGTGTAAAGCTTTATGGATTTATTCGCGGAGATGCTTCTTATCAATTCAAAGGTGGTAATGGAATTTTTAACCGTATAAATAAAGTTGAACTAGAAGGAAGCAATAAAAATGAAGATCGTTTCTATAGTACCGTTACAACGAGTAGATTGGGGTTGGATTTTAAGAGCGAACAGAAAGACCAACCAGTTTCAGGCAAGTTAGAGATCGACTTTCGAGGAGGATCAAATAATGATACGGTCAGAATTCGACATGCCTATTTAAATTATAAAAATCTTTTGATTGGTCAAACTACATCTAGTTTCTTAGATACCGATAATAATCCAGCCATGCTTGATTTTGGATCACCCCTTGGTATTGGTACTAAACGTACACCCATGCTCCGATATGCAGATAACTTAAATGCCCAAACTAAATTCTTCCTTGGTTTAGAGCAAGGCCAAACTGACAATCGACTACCTTCCTTTACTTCAAAATTAAAATATAGTCTTTTAGATGATAAGGGATCTGCTTCTATTAGAGGATTAGCACAAGAAGTTCGATCACGTGAACTCGATAATGCGACTGAATTCAGTTGGGGTATCGGAATAGGTGCAAATTATAAAATCACCAATGATTTAGAAGTCAATGCGGACTATTCCCATGTTAAAGGAGATTCTACTTTTCTTTTATACACTAATGCTGCATACAACTCTGAGCAAAATCAAAATGCCATTAATTTGAATGAATTTGATGCATTTTCTGTAGGCCTCAGTTATCAAATTAATCCTAAGCTTCTGGGTACAATTGCTTATGGTGCTATGTTTTCGGATGATAGTAACAAGTTTGCAGAGATAGCTAAGAATGACGCAGACACCTCTCAGAATAAAGAATTACAACAAGCATGGATTAATTTGATGTATTCGCCAATAGCACCTTTAACATTTGGTGTGGAATACATATATGGTGAAAGAGAGACTTTTACAGGTGAAAAAGGTAAAGATAGTCGATTAAGTACTATGGTGAAATACAATTTTTGATAATGTGCTCATTAGTTTAAATGCTTCTCCAATCATGAATTGAGGAAATGTAAATGTGTGCTGATACTGAAGTTGGAATACAGTAACTCCCCAGACAAATTATCTTCTCTTATAAAGACTAAAAAATAGAGCCTAATGGCTCTATTTTTTTTGATTTCGTGAAATTAATGAAATTTGTAACAATCTCGAAATATGTGCGAAAAATCTCACATCAATTGTCTTTCAGCGCTGTCATTTAGCGAAAGTTCTTGTAGAACACCATTTAATTTTATTTTAGAAATCCAAATTTAAATGACACCTGTCATGTCGTTCAACGGTCGTTATTGGGTTTTGAATCATATAATTTATTATTGATAGTAAAAAAGGCTGCGAATTGCAGCCTTTTCATTTGGTCGTCTATGACAACTTATGTGTCGTTCTTTGCCAACTTATGTGTCGCAAATGACAACTTATGTGTCACGTGACGATTAAAAAAACTTACCAGCTCAGCGCACCGCCAGTTTGATAGTCTGTTACACGCGTTTCGAAGAAATTCTTCTCTTTACGTAAGTCCATCATTTCAGACATCCATTGGAATGGATTGTTTACACCAGCAAACTGCTCAGGTAAACCTAACTGAGCTAAACGACGGTTACAGATGAATTTCAAATATTCTTCCATCATCGCGGCATTCATACCCAATACACCACGTGGCATCGTGTCTCGAGCATATTCGATTTCAAGCATTGTCCCTTCAAGAATCATTTGAATGATTTCTTCTTGGAACTCAGCAGTCCACAAGCTCGGGTTTTCAATCTTGATTTGGTTAATCATATCGATACCAAAATTCAAGTGCATAGATTCATCACGTAAAATATATTGGAATTGCTCAGCAACACCATTCATTTTATTACGACGGCCCATAGACAAGATCTGACTGAAACCACAATAGAAGAAGATACCTTCAAGAACACAATAGAAAGCAATCAAGTTACGAAGTAAGATTTGATCGTTTTCAGGGGTGCCTGTTTTGAAAGTAGGATCACTTAAAGATTGAGTATACTTCAAGCCCCAAGCTGCCTTACGCGCAACCGATGGAACTTCACGATACATATTGAAGACTTCGCCTTCGTCCATGCCTAAAGATTCGATACAGTATTGGTAAGCATGTGTATGAATCGCTTCTTCAAATGCTTGACGCAAAATATATTGGCGACATTCAGGGTTGGTAATATGACGGTATATCGCCAGTACTAAGTTATTGGCTACCAATGAATCCGCAGTTGAGAAGAAACCTAAAGAACGCATCACAATGGTACGCTCATCTTCAGTTAAGCCATTTTCAGACTTCCAAAGTGCGATGTCATGGTTCATGTTGACTTCTTGTGGCATCCAGTGATTTGCACATCCGTCTAGGTACTTTTGCCAAGCCCATTCATATTTAAATGGTACAAGTTGGTTTAAGTCTGCACGACAGTTGATCATTGCTTTATCATCAACTTGTACACGTTGCGCACCCATTTCAAGTTCTTCTAAGCCTGGTGCAACATCTAAGCTTTCTAAGGCGTGAGATGCTCTTGCCAACGAATCGGTTGGATTTGTTGCTCGACTTGCACTGGTTCCAGTGGGTTGTGCAGCTGCCAAATTCTGCGATGGCTGCTTTGCATCAGATACCACCTGCGAATCAGTCGTTTTTTTCTGTTCGACGGGCGCAGGCTGGTGAGCTTGTGCAGCTTGTTTCGGTTCATCATCTTCAAAATCGTCCCAACTTAGGATAGACATCGTTGTTCTCTCTTCGTTGTTAATATCTGTGTTTGACATCTCTTAAACGAAGATGTCACTACTATACGCTTATTCTGTGTAAGCAAAATTAAGTTTTACCGATCGCTGAGCTGTTCTTGTTCGAAACAACAGATATCTACACTACTTATTTTGATTACGCTTTTGCTGCTTACGGATTGCAAAGAACGCATAGACCGCAGGCACGTAAAAAATTAAAAAGGCTAAGATCAGTGCGATTACGCCTAACTCGTAGTTATGACTTAAATTGAACATTTCTTAGCCTCTTTGAAAACCTCTCCCTAACCCTCTCCTTTAAAAAAGGAGAGGGGACTCAACACTGTTTTAAATGAGCCTTGTCCCCCTCCTTCTAGGAGGGGTTAGGGGAGGATTAAAAAATTACTGACAAGCTTCGCAATCAGGATTGTCGATTGAACATGCCATTGGTACTGGAGCCGCTTGAGAGAAACCATCTTCTTCAGCAGCAACTTCAGCCTTAACTTCTGGGGCTACCGCAGCGACTGGAGCAGCAACAGTTGTCGGTTTAACAGCGTTCAATGCACCTGTGTTGATCGTAGATTTCTCAGCAGATGTTGCACCTAATGCACGGAGGTAATAAGTGGTTTTAAGACCACGTAACCATGCCATTTTATAAGTAATGTCCAATTTCTTACCATTTGCACCCGAGATGTAAAGGTTAAGAGACTGAGCTTGATCAATCCATTTTTGACGACGAGAAGCAGCGTCTACGATCCAGCGTGTATCCACTTCAAATGCAGTTGCAAAGATTGCTTTTAATTCTTCAGGAATACGTGCAATTTTTTGTACTGAACCTTCAAAGTGTTTCAAGTCATTGACCATGACTGAATCCCAAAGACCACGGTCTTTCAACGCACGTACTAAGTACGGGTTGATCACTGTAAATTCACCAGAAAGGTTTGATTTTACATAAAGATTTTGGAAAGTCGGTTCGATTGACTGAGAAACGCCACAAATATTCGAAATGGTTGCTGTTGGTGCAATTGCCATCACGTTTGAGTTACGCATACCGTCTTTTTGAACTTTGCTGCGTAATGTATCCCAATCCAAACGTTGTGTACGGTCAACTTCAAACATACGTTCAGGGCGAGATTTCGCAACGATGTCTAAAGAGTCGATTGGTAGAATCCCTTGATCCCACAATGAACCTTTAAATGTTGAATAAACACCACGCTCAACAGCCAAATCACTCGAAGTTTGGATCGCGAAGTAGCTAATCACTTCCATAGATTCATCAGCAAAGTCTACAGCTTCATCTGAACCATAACCGATACCCAATTCATATAAAGCATCTTGGAAGCCCATGATACCCATACCCACTGGGCGGTGTTTCATGTTTGAATTACGTGCTTGCTCAACGGCATAGTAGTTAATGTCAATCACGTTATCGAGCATACGAACAGCGGTCTTCACTGTACGTGCCAATTTCTCACGGTCTAATGCACCACCTTGAACGTGTTGAACAAGGTTGATCGAACCTAAGTTACATACTGCGATTTCATCTTTATTGGTATTTAATGTGATTTCAGTACATAAGTTTGATGAATGTACGACACCGACGTGTTGTTGCGGTGAACGTAAGTTACATACGTCTTTGAATGTGATCCATGGATGGCCTGTTTCAAACAACATAGACAGCATTTTACGCCATAAGTCTTTCGCACGGATTTTCTTATGAAGCATATTGCTTTCTTTGGCAATACCTTCGTAGTACGCATAGCGTTCAGCGAATTCGACACCCGTCAAATCATGTAGGTCAGGAGTTTCAGATGGTGTGAATAATGTCCATTCAGCATCTTCAAAAACACGTTGTATGAATAAGTCTGGAACCCAATTCGCAGTATTCATGTCATGGGTACGACGACGGTCATCACCGGTGTTTTTACGAAGCTCTAGGAATTCTTCAATGTCTAAGTGCCAAGTTTCAAGGTATGCACATACTGCACCTTTACGTTTACCACCTTGGTTTACCGCAACAGCAGTGTCATTGGCAACTTTAAGGAATGGTACAACACCTTGTGATTTACCATTGGTTCCTTTGATGTATGAATTCAATGCACGAACTGGCGTCCAGTCATTGCCTAAACCACCTGCCCATTTTGAAAGAAGCGCATTGTCACGCATCGCACCATAGATGTCATAAAGATCATCTTGGATTGTCGTTAAATAACAGCTAGACAACTGTGGACGTAATGTACCTGAGTTAAATAAGGTCGGTGTAGACGCCATATAATCGAAGCTAGACAATAAGTCATAGAATTCAATTGCACGTTCTTCACGGTTGTCTTCATTTAAAGCCAGACCCATCGATACACGCATGAAGAACAATTGCGGAAGTTCGAAACGCACATCATTAGAATGAATAAAGTAACGGTCAAATAAAGTTTGTAAACCTAAATATGTAAATTGATTTGAGCGTTCAGGTTTGATCGCAGCAGCCAATTTCGCAAGGTCAAAGTTTAAAAGTTCAGGAGATAAAAGTTCGAGCTCGATCCCTTTTTTCAGGTAAGTTTCAAGCGCATCACCTTCATTGGTATCAACAGCCAAACCTAAGAATTTAAGACCAGTTACCACCAAATCATCACGTAATAAACGTGCAGTCACATAAGTGTAGTTAGGTTCTTGTTCGATACGAGTACGTGTCGCCATCATCATCGTAGTTGAGATGTCTGACTGTTTTACACCGTTATATAAGTTTTTAACTGTTTCATCGACAATGGCTTGAACGTCAATCCCTTCTAAGCCTTCGCTTGCTTTTGCAATCGTCGCTTGAAGTTTACCCAAATCTAGAGGCTGAAGCTGACCATTCGTATCTAAGATTTGTAAGGTTGGATGATGATGAGCACCTGTTTGTTTACGTGCTTCAGAGCGTTGCTCACGGTAAATCACGTAAGCACGAGCAACTTTTTGTTCGCCAGTACGCATAAGTGCCAATTCAACTTGATCTTGAATTTCTTCAATGTGAATTGTTCCACCCGAAGGTAAACGGCGATTAAAAGTATTCATAACCATTTCTGTTAATTGTGTAATACGGTCATGAATTCGGCTTGAGTCAGCACTTTGTTGGCCTTCAACAGCTAAAAAAGCTTTACCAATCGCTACAGATATTTTATCTGCATCAAAAGCGGCAACGTCACCAGTGCGTTTAATCACTTGCAGTTGACCTGGGGTTGTAATGGCGTTCATTGTCAGCGTAGCTCCATTGTCATCATTGTTATGTTTATGGACCATTTGAATCGGATATATTGTACAAAATATTATCACGATGTTTGAGGACTAAACACAATACTTAGTGGTTTAATTTAATTTAGAACACAAGATACGGTAATTTTTAAGGTAGATCAATATTGACATTTTAAGAATGTTTTATCCCTAAACAATAAATTTTTATTTGCTTCTTTCTTCCTAAAAGAACCGTTTTTGTTATATGCCTTATTTGACAAGGGCATAGCATAACAAAGTCCGCAAAGAGTGCTTATAGATAAGTGTGTGGATAAGTCAAAAAGAGATAAACTGTTTAGACATAATATGAACAATGAAATATTTTGTTTAAAAAACTATCTGGTTAAAGCATGTAAACAAGAATCTAAGCGGCATGTCTGTTTGTAAAAGAAAAGTGCCAATAATTCAATCATTAATAAAAATATAACAAATTGATGCACTCATGTATCAGTTTGGTGAATGAGGTCTTGTTTACATTGTAAACGTGTGTATATTGCAAAACATAGTGTGTTGAATCTGCGAGATTTGTACGCAGATACCGTAATTAAATACAGGGGCAAATAGATGAGCCAAGAAGAAAAGTTACCAAAAATTTTAATCGTTGAAGATGATGAGCGTCTGGCTCGCTTGACTCAAGAATATTTAATTCGCAATGGATTGGAAGTTGGGGTAGAGCCTGATGGTAATCGTGCAATTCGTCGAATCATTGCCGAACAACCAGATTTAGTTGTACTTGATGTAATGTTACCAGGTGCCGATGGCTTAACTGTTTGTCGTGAAGTGCGTCCACATTATCATCAACCGATTTTGATGTTAACAGCACGTACAGAAGATATGGATCAAGTCCTTGGTCTGGAAATGGGTGCAGATGACTATGTCGCTAAACCTGTACAGCCACGTGTTTTACTTGCACGTATTCGTGCTTTATTACGTCGTACGGACAAAGCACCTGAAGATGAAGTGGCACAACGTATCGAATTTGATGATCTAGTGATTGATAATGGTGGACGTTCAGTTACTTTGAATGGTGAACTTGTCGATTTTACCAGTGCTGAATATGACTTATTGTGGTTGTTGGCTTCAAATGCAGGTCGCATTCTTTCTCGTGAAGATATCTTTGAGCGCTTACGTGGTATTGAATACGATGGTCAAGACCGTTCGATTGATGTCCGTATTTCACGTATTCGTCCAAAAATTGGTGATGATCCAGAAAATCCAAAACGTATTAAAACAGTACGAAGCAAAGGTTATCTTTTTGTTAAAGAAACCAATGGTATGTAATAGCAATAACATTCATCCCTTTATGTGTCATTCCTTTTAAGGACAACTTCGGTGTCAAAACACAGCATATTCCTGCGTATCTACGCAGGACTTGTTATTCTTGTGGTTTTAGTTGCGCTATTTGGATATTTGTTGGTGCAAATCATCAACTATCAACGTGCGCAAGAATATCGTGAATCATTGACAGATGGCATTTCCTTTGTCATCAGTGAAGGTGTGGCACGTCAACAAACTGAACAACAACGTTTAGATTGGATTTCTGATGCATTTGATTTATTGGAATTGCCGATTTACTATTTGGATGCGCAGAAGGTTGATTTGTCACGCACCGAAGAAAAGCGTATAGAAAGCCAAAAAGCGGTTGTGCGCTATGATGCTGAACAGGGGATTGCCTATTTAGTTCTAGGCATTCGAAATGATCCTAAGCACTATTTATATATCAAGGTCGATCAAATCGGTGAGCGTCAAATGAAGGCCTTGCCTGTCTTTATTTTAGATTACTTGGTTTATTACCCTGGGCAAGAACGAGAATACCTTAAAAAAATCCAACAGCATTTTTACTATGATGTTGGGGTAGAAAAAATTTCTCAGCTAAATTTAGATTCTGAGCAAATTGGACGACTACGTTCAGATCAAAGCGTGATTTTATGGCGTGATAGTGCGACAGCACGAGGTACAACAATATCAATCGTCTCTCCATTACCTAACTCACCTACAGACGTATTGGTCATGGGGCCAGTGCCGATGTTTAACTGGATGCCAGTTAAATTGGCTGCGGGTATTACATTACTGAGCATGTTCTTACTGTGCTTAGGGGTTTATGGTTTGATTGTGCCAATGCAACGTAAGTTGAAACAGGTCAATGAAGCCTTAGATATTATGAAAACAGGGGATATGTCGCAACGTGTTCCTGTTGAAGGTCATGATGAAATGGCGAGCTTGGCGACCAGCTATAACAGCATGTCTGACCATATACAGCGTTTGATCGAGGCGCAACGCGAGTTAATGCGCGCCGTATCACACGAGTTACGTACTCCCGTTGCACGAATACGCTTTGGTATGGAAATGTTGGCCGATGAAGAAGATTATGAATATCGCTTACAACAAGTAGAAATGATTGATAAAGACATTGAGGCGTTAAATACTCTCATTGATGAAATCATGACCTATGCCAAGTTGGAGCAGGGCACACCTTCTTTAGATTTTGAAAAAATTGCTTTAATCGATGTATTGCAACAAGTCGCAACTGAAACAGAAGCGTTGAAAACCCAGAAAATCATTCATTTGAATCCACTTGCCGCAGATGTTGTTGTCGATGCTGAACGTCGTTATTTGCATCGTGTGGTGCAGAACTTGGTTGGTAATGCTGTGCGTTATTGTGATAACCAAGTTAATATCAGTGGTGGTATCGATCATCAAAAAAATATGGCGTATGTCTGTGTTGAGGATGATGGACCAGGGATTCCAGAAGAAGATCGAAAGCGTGTCTTTGAAGCATTTGCCCGTTTGGATGATAGCCGCACACGCGCTTCAGGGGGCTATGGTTTAGGTTTGTCGATTGTCAGCCGTATCGCTTATTGGTTTGGCGGAACCATTCAGGTCGATCAAAGCCCTGAATTAGGGGGAGCAAGGTTTACGATGTCATGGCCAATCAATCGCTTTAAAAAGAAAAAATCTTAATGATGAAAAACTTTATTGTGAATTGAAGCATGTTTGGAGTTTAAAATTTAAACGTGAATTTCGACGTAATCAATTGTTAGAAATCAATCGACATTAAAAAGCGCCAATCTAAGTTGGCGCTTTTTTTGTATTCAAGGTTTATTCTAGGGTGGTTGCATCAGGCACAATAAACGGTTTGCCTTCTTTTAATGATTGTAATGCATCAGCATTAAAGTCAATTAACAAGCTATTTTGTTCAGCATCAATTTTAAAACCACTGATAATTTTTTGATCCCCTTGAATGGTATCAATACGATATTCATCTGCAATATTCAAAATACCTTCTAAATTTGTCGTTGTTGCTGCTAAATCTTGACGAAACAGTTCGTAAATATCCCTGAGATCAAAAATAGCATTTTGCGCATCAGGGTGCTTTTTGACATAGTTTTCAAGATGACGAATGATCAATTGGGCAAACAGAAAATAATTAGGTTTACTTGAGAATTCCACGTTGTTTTTGCTCCTAAGTTATCGATTTAAAATTATTGATAAGTTATTCATTCTTAGCATACACAGGAAAATGATTGAATGTTGTATAAACTTAATTAATCCATGTTGTTAAATTGAAATTTTTCAATGCTTAAAGGCCGATTTATTTTGAGTGAGGTAGGTGAAAAGTAGGGACTTACATTGTTTAGTGTTTTAAACAAGAGATTTGATGTATGAAGTCAATATTTAATTTTGATAATTTTATATTTAAATAATGTTAAAATAATAATTATTTTTTTAATTTTTATCATAATTTGATAATTTGATTTAATTTCGCCTAGGTTAAATTTATTTTATTATATAGAATGTAACAAAATATTTATAAATTAAAATTCACAAATTGATCCAAAAAATTGATTTCATCGTAGAAAAAAGCACTAAAAAAGCACATTTTTATCTACTAGCATGGTACTAAGCTACTGATTTGTCATTTTTAATTCATATAGCACATTTGTAGTTCGGAAAATATAATGATAATAGAGGTTTATATTTAATAAAACGATAAAAAGCAGCTGTATTGGCTTAAATAATGCTGAATTATGTATTTTGCATAAAAAATCATCCGAAAGACTTAGAGTGATTGGCTAGCAAGAGATGACATCAATCGGGTACAATTGTTCAGATTTATTTTGTGTTTGGTGTATTTACTAGGCCAATACATACATTCTTTAGTTAATAATAGGCCTGCCAGGAGTTATCCCCGCATGAGTGCCATTACTCCATACGAATGGGCAATTATTGCCTTCGTGATCGGCGTTACATTTCTATGTGTTTTTATGCTCACAGTTCCTTTGCTCCTTGGGGGTAAATCTTGGGGACGTGCGAAGCAAGAGCAATTTGAATCAGGTGTGGTAAGTGCTGGTGGTGCACGTATCCGCTTATCTGCAAAATTCTATTTGGTTGCAATCTTCTTTGTCGTGTTTGACTTGGAAGCACTGTACCTATACGCATGGGCGAATTCTGTTCGTGAAGTGGGTTGGGTTGGTTTTGCAACTGCGGCTGTATTTATTTTAGTTTTGCTTGTTGGTTTGGTTTATGAGCTTTCAACGGGCGCACTTAACTGGGCACCTTCAGATCGTCGTAAAGCAGCAGGTATCAAACCTAAAGTAGGTGCGCCGAATATGGACCTTGCAGAGATTACCCGCTTCAACTCTATTGAAGAGTTAGTTGTTGACCCTACAGGTACAATTCCAGCTCAATCATCAGGTCGTGTGAAATCTAAATCTCCGACTATGTCACTGAATAAGGAGTAACTCGGGAATGAAATATACTTTAACCCGTGCGAATCCAGAAGCTGAGCAATATCCACTTCAAGATCGTCAAATTGTGACAGATCCACTTGAAGAAGAAGTGAATAAAAATGTGTTCATGACTCGTTTAGAGGACGTGGCACATACAGCTGTGAACTGGGGCCGTAAAAATTCATTATGGCCTTTCAACTTTGGTACGTCATGCTGTTACGTAGAATATGCAACGACTTTAACAGGTGTGCATGATTTATCACGTTTCGGTGCCGAAGTTATTCGTGCTTCACCACGTCAAGCCGATTTAATGATCGTTGCAGGGACATGCTTTGTAAAAATGGCGCCTGTAATTCAACGTTTGTATGAACAAATGCTTGAACCTAAATGGGTGATCTCAATGGGTGCATGTGCGAACTCTGGTGGTATGTACGATATTTATTCAGTTGTACAAGGTGTAGATAAGATTATTCCTGTTGACGTGTACGTTCCAGGTTGTCCACCTCGTCCTGAAGCACTCATCCAAGCATTGATGTTGTTACAAGACCAAATTCAATTAGAGCGTCGTCCACTTTCTGCAGTGATCGGTGATGATCTTAAGCCAGTGTATAAGCCAAAGATGATGCCTGAACGTGATCGTAAGAATGCAGAACGTATTGCTGTTAAAAACTTACGCTCTATGGACGAAATTGAGTAATTTTTACTGATGAATATTTGACATATCTGATGGATATGATCATCAGGAAATTTCACAGAATTTGTATTAAATAGGAAGCCAAGCCAATGGCTGAAACTGAAATTGCTATGCCAGAATCGACTCCAGTCGATTCACGCCCAGCATTTGCGATTGTAGAAGATCTCAAAGCCAAATTTGGTGAGAACTTTTACGTGCAACCGACGTTTGAAGATTTTCCAACGGTCTGGGTTGAGCGCGCACGTGTACAAGACGTTTTAATGTACCTGCGTACAGTACCACGTCCTTATGTGATGCTGTTTGACCTGTCAGCAGTAGATGAGCGTTTACGTACTCATCGTGAAGATTTACCTGCATCTGACTTTACGGTTTTCTATCACTTGCTTTCTTTAGAGCGCAATAGTGATATTCGTATCAAAGTCGCATTGAATGAGAATGATATTAACATTCCAACAGCGACCAATATTTGGCCAAATGCCAACTGGTACGAGCGTGAAGCTTACGATATGTTTGGGATCAATTTCGAGGGGCATCCAATGCTTCGTCGTATTTTGTTGCCGACGTATTGGGAAGGTCATCCACTGCGTAAAGAATATTCTGCACGTGCGACCGAATATACGCCGTATATGCAAGACAAAGCAAAACAAGATTTTGAACAAGAACATCTTCGTTTCGTTCCAGAAGACTGGGGTTTAAAGCGTGGAAATGACGATGAAGACTTCATGTTTCTTAACTTGGGGCCTAACCATCCATCTGCTCATGGTGCTTTCCGTGTAATTTTGCAGCTTGATGGTGAAGAAGTGAAAGACTGTGTACCTGATATCGGTTATCACCACCGTGGTGTGGAAAAGATGGCTGAACGTCAGACTTGGCACTCTTTCATTCCATACACAGACCGTGTGGACTACTTGGGTGGTTGTGCACAAAACATGCCTTATGTGATGGGTGTGGAGCAAATGGCAGGAATTACTGTTCCTGATCGTGCGCAATGTATCCGTGTGATGATGTCAGAATTATTCCGTATCAATAACCACTTGTTGTATATCGGTACTGCAATTCAGGATGCGGGCGGTATGACCCCTGTATTCTATATGTTTGCGGATCGTCAAAAAATCTATGACGCAATTGAAGCGATCACAGGTTTCCGTATGCATCCAGCTTGGTTCCGTATTGGCGGTACTGCACACGATTTACCAAACAACTGGCAAAAACTCATTCGTGAAATTCTCGAATGGATGCCTAAGCGTATGAATGAATACTACACCGCTGCATTGCGCAACTCAGTATTCATTGGTCGTACTCGTAATGTTGCACAGTACGATGCAAAATCTGCATTGGCTTGGGGTGTGACTGGTACTGGTCTACGTGCGACAGGTATTGATTTTGACGTTCGTAAATATCGTCCATACAGTGGCTACGAAAACTATGATTTCGAAGTGCCATTAGAGTATGAAGGCGATGCTTATGCACGTGTGATGGTGCATTTCCATGAAATCAACCAATCATTGAAAATCATTAAACAATGTTTGGATAATATGCCATCTGGTCCGTATAAAGCAGATCATCCATTGGCTGTTCCACCACCAAAAGACAAGACTTTACAAGATATTGAAACTTTGATTACGCACTTCTTGAGCGTGTCATGGGGTCCTGTAATGCCAGCAGGTGAAGCGTCTGTCATGGCTGAAGTTGTGAAAGGTGCATCTAACTATTACTTGACTTCAGATAAGTCAACAATGAGTTACCGTACCCGTATTCGTACGCCAACATTCACCCATCTACAGCAAATTCCTTCCGTGATTAACGGCAGTCTTGTATCTGACTTGATCATTTATTTAGCGACGATTGACGTCGTTATGGCTGACGTGGATCGCTAGGGGTAGACGCATTATGATGATTTTGACTGATAAAAAGCCACGTGTGAATGTCGAAGGGATTTTGACTGCGGATGAAATCCATGAAATTGAACATCACATTGGTCATTATCCATACCCACGTGCAGCATCTTTGGATGCGCTAAAGTGCGTACAACGCCGCAATGGCTGGGTGGATGATGCACAGCTACATGCGATTGCACAATTACTGACAATCAGTGTTGCTGATCTTGAAGGTGTTGCAACCTTCTATAACCGTATTTATCGCCAACCTGTTGGTCGTCACGTAATTTTATTGTGTGACTCAATTGCTTGCTTCTTGATGGGTGCGGAAACTTTGGCAGAAGCTTTTCAACGTGAATTGGGTATTCAATTTGGTCAAACAACCGCAGATGGTCGTTTCACTTTATTGCCAATCTGTTGTTTAGGTAACTGTGACAAAGGTCCTACTTTGATGATTGATGAAGATACTCACGGCTTGGTTGAAGTGACATCAATTCAACAGTTATTGGAGAAGTATGTATGAATACCGAACCAAAACCAATTTATGGCGAAGGTAACCCTGAAACCCATCCTTTAACATGGCGTTTGAGCAAGCAAGAATCTGTACGCAATGCAGATGATTATGAAGCACTTGAAGGTTATGCAGGCTTTAAAAAAGCCATCACTATGCCACCGAAAGATGTGCTTGAAGTGATTAAAGCTGCGACTGTAAAAGGTCGTGGTGGTGCAGGTTTCCCAGCAGGGATCAAATGGTCATTGATGGCACCAAATGATGGTGGTCCTCGTTATTTGATCTGTAATGCCGATGAGATGGAACCAGGAACATTCAAAGACCGTTTGTTGATGGAAAAACTTCCTCACCAATTGATCGAAGGGATGTTGATTGCTGCTTATACCCTTGAAACAACACAAGGTTATATCTTCATTCGTGGTGAATACATCGAAGCTGCTCAATATTTAAATGAAGCTTTAGAGCAAGTTCGTGCCAAAGGTTACTTGGGTGACAATATCCTCGGAACAGGTTGGAGCTTTGATTTACACGTGCATACAGGTGCTGGTCGTTATATTTGTGGTGAAGAAACTGCATTGATTAACTCGCTAGAAGGCCGTCGTGCGAATCCACGTACAAAACCACCTTTCCCGCAAGTTGCAGGTGCTTGGGGTCGTCCTACGATTGTTAACAACGTAGAGACCTACAACAACTTACCTGCAATTATGTTGCGTGGTCCTGAATGGTATATCAATCTTTCAGCAGGTAAGTCGAAAGATCCTGGTACAAAAATTTATGGCGCATCAGGTAAGGTGAGATTCCCAGGTTTATGGGAACTTCCGTTTGGTACCACTGCACGTGAAGTGATTGAAGACTATGCGGGTGGCATGCGTGACGGTTTAAAACTGAAAGCATGGTTACCGGGTGGTGCATCGACTGACTTTTTGGCAGCTGAACATATCGACCTTCCAATGGATGCTGAAAGCATCATGAAAGCAGGTTCACGTTTAGGTACGTGTTTGCTGATGGTCGTAGATGAAACGCAATGTATGGTTGCAGCGACACGTAACTTAGAAGAGTTCTTTGCACGTGAGTCATGCGGTTTCTGTACGCCTTGCCGTGATGGTTTACCTTGGGCAGTTAAAGCGCTTAAAGCAATTGAAAATGGTGAAGGGAAGATGGAAGACATTCAACATCTTCAGGAACTCACACGTAAATTGTGGATTGGTAAGACTTTCTGTGCTCACGCACCTGGTGCGATGGAACCACTTATGGGCGCACTCAAATATTTCCGTAGCGAGTTTGAAGCAAAAGTGACAGATCGTCCTGCTGCTCAAGCAAGCAACGTAGAACAAGTTTAAGGAACTCGACTATGGCTACAATTCATGTCGATGGAAAATCGTACGAAGTCAACGGCTCGGAAAACTTGCTACAAGCATGTTTGAGTCTTGGCATCGACATCCCATATTTTTGTTGGCATCCATCCTTAGGTTCTGTCGGTTCTTGCCGTCAATGTGCTGTTACTCAATATGCGAATCCAGAGGATACGCGTGGTCGTTTAGTAATGTCATGTATGACGCCAGCATCTGACAACACCTATATTTCGATTGAAGATAAAGAAGCAAAAGATTTCCGTGAATCTATCGTGGAATTTTTAATGACAAACCACCCACATGACTGTCCAGTTTGTGAGGAAGGTGGTCATTGTCATTTGCAAGATATGACCGTTATGACGGGTCATGATCGTCGTCGCTATCGTTTTACTAAGCGTACGCATCATAACCAAGAATTAGGTTCATTTATTGCACATGAAATGAACCGTTGTATCGCATGCTATCGTTGTGTTCGTTATTACAATGATTACGCTGGCGGTACAGACTTTGGTGTATATGCAAGTGCTTCACGTGTTTACTTTGGTCGTCCAGAGTCAGGTACTTTAGAGTCAGAATTCTCAGGTAATTTAACTGAAGTTTGTCCTACTGGTGTATTTACCGATAAAACACATTCTGCACGTTATAACCGTAAATGGGACATGCAGTATGCGCCGAGCGTATGTCAAGGCTGTTCTTCAGGTTGTAACATTTCACCGGGTGAACGTTATGGCGAATTACGTCGTATAGAAAACCGTTTCAATGGTGACGTTAACCAATACTTCCTTTGTGATAAAGGTCGTTTCGGTGCAGGTTATGTGAATCGTGAAGATCGTCCACGTCAACCACAATTCCGTAATGGTACTGAAGTCACTACAGTTTCTGTAGATACTGCTTTAGATACTGTGATTGAAAATATTCAAGGCAAAAAAGTTTTGGGTATTGGTTCGCCACGTGCATCGCTTGAATCAAACTACGCACTGCGTGAGTTAGTTGGGCAAGCGCATTATTCAACAGGTATGTCTCAAAAAGAGCAAAGCCTCGTTGAATTAGCAGCGTCTATCATGCAAACCGAAGGTATTTACAACCCTGGCATGCGTGAAATTGAAAGTTATGATGCTGTGTTAATTCTCGGTGAAGATTTAACACAAACTGCGCCTCGTATGGCATTGTCTGTGCGCCAAGCTGCGAAAAACAAAGCGAAGCAAATGGCTGAAGAGCGTCGCACACAAGATTGGTTGGCTGAACCTGTTCAACGTATTGGTCAAAATGCGAAATCTCCAATTTATATCTTGGCTGCAACACAAACACGCCTTGCTGATGTAGCGACAGGTGAAGTGGTTGCTTCTCCAAATGATATTGCACGATTAGGTTTTGCTGTTGCTGCGGCGGTGAAAGGTGAAACGATTCTTGGTTTGGATGATGATGCGAAAGCATTTGCACAAACCATTGCGGATACCTTAAAAGCTGCGAAAAAACCATTAATCATTTCTGGTACAAGCTTGCAAGATGCTGCGATTATGGAAGCAGCGACACAAGTGGCACAGAATTTGGGTGGCAATGCAGGCTTAACATTGACAGTTCCAGAAGTGAACTCAATGGGCTTGGCGTTGTTTGGTGGTTTGAGCTTGGAGCAAGCTTTTGCACAAGATTACGATTCAATCGTGATTGTGGAAAATGACTTATTCCGTCATTTACCAGCAGCACAAGTACAAGCTGCATTTGATAAAGCACAAAGCGTTATCGTGCTAGATCATTCTGAAACGGATACTGTAAAAGCTGCTGACATCGTATTGTCTGCTGCAAGTTTCGTTGAAGGTGATGGAACAGTGGTCAGCCAAGAAGGCCGTGCTCAGCGTTTCTATCAAGTTTATGATCCAAGTTACTACAAACCTGAACTTGCGATTAAAGAATCTTGGCGCTGGTTACATGCCATTGAGACTGGTGTGAAAGGTAAAGCAATTTCTTGGACGCTACTTGATGATGTTATCGAGTCAGTGGTTAAGAATGTTCCTGCGCTTGAAGCAATTCAAGATGTTGCGCCTAACGCTGGCTATCGTGTACATGGCTTAAAAGTTGCGCGTGAACCACGTCGTTACTCTGGTCGTACAGCAATACGTGCATTATTAAACGTACATGAGCCAAAACAACCTGTCGATAAAGACTCAGCATTAACATTCTCAATGGAAGGTTATGTGGGGCCTCAAAATGCATCTTCATTGGTTCCATTTGCATGGGCACCGGGTTGGAACTCTCCGCAATCTTGGAACAAATACCAAGATGAAGTGGGTGGGCATTTGAAAGGTGGCGATGCAGGTGTTCGTTTATTCGATCGCTTAGCAAAACGACCTGTACGTAGTTATGTTGCGCCTACAGCAATTGTTGCAAATCCAGACAGTTTCCGTTTAGTGCCAATGCACCATATCTTCGCTTCAGGCGAGTTCACAGTGAAAACTCCTGCTATGGAGTCACGTATTCCTGCACCTGTTTTTGCAGTAGGTGAACAAGATGCGAAGCGCTTAAATGTGCAAGATGGACAACAACTTACAATCAATGCTGGTGAGACAGTAATTCGTCTTCCTGTACAAGTAATTGAATATTTACCTTCAGGTTATATTGGTTATCCAGTAGGTCAAGCACCTACGGTATCTCTTGCTGAACCTGTATCTGTGGCGGTAGGAGTGTAATCATGAATGAAACTTTACGCGCCCTACCAACATGGGCTCAGGACTGGCCAATCGCTTATGCAGTGATTCAAGCCATCGTGATCTTGTTGGTCGTGGTTTTGCTTGCTGCTTTGATGTCGTTTATTGAACGTCGTTTGCTTGGCTTATGGCAAGACCGTTATGGTCCAAACCGTGTTGGTCCTGGTGGTATGTTCCAGATCGTTGCTGACATGCTTAAAATCATGTTCAAGGAAGACTGGACACCAAAATTTGTTGATAAACTTACATTCCGTCTAGCGCCAGCAGTTGCAATGGCAACTGCGGTACTTTCGTTCATGGTTATTCCTGTTTCACCTTATTTAGGTGTTGCAGACATGAGCATCGGCTTATTGTTCTTTATGGCAATGGCTGGTATCGCAGTGTATGCCGTGTTATTTGGTGGTTGGTCATCAAATAACAAATATGCGCTACTTGGTGGTCTACGTTCAGCAGCTCAAACCATTTCTTATGAAGTCTTTTTAGGGATTTCATTGATGGGTGTGGTTGCAATTGCAGGTTCATTTAACTTGCGTGACATTGTAGAAGCTCAACGTGATGTATGGTTTGTTATTCCTCAGTTTATTGGCTTCATGATTTTCGTGGTTGCTGGTGTTGCGGTAACGCACCGTCATCCATTTGACCAACCAGAAGCAGAACAAGAATTGGCTGAAGGTTACCACGTAGAATACGGTGGTATGAAATGGGGGATGTTCTTCGTTGCTGAATATGTCAACGTTATCCTAATTTCAGCACTCATCGTGACCTTATTCTTCGGTGGTTGGTTAGCGCCATTCAACTTAGATATTCCATTCATCCCAGATGCGTTCTGGTTCATCGCAAAAACAGCATTCTTTGTAATGATGTTTGTCTTGGCTCGTGGTTCGTTAATGCGTCCACGTTATGACCAAGTGATGAACTTTGGATGGAAGGTATGTTTACCACTGGCGTTGGTTAACCTTTTGGTGACTGGTGCTGTGATTCTGATGAATCAAGCCTAGGACAGCAGGGAGTACAAAATGTATAAAATTCTAGCTGGAGTCGGGTCAATTGTTCGTTCGTTGTGGATGGTATTTAGCCATGTTACACGTAAACGTGACACGATTTTATATCCTGAAGTACCAGCCGAACAAATCGTACCTCCACGTTACCGTGGTCGTATTGTGTTAACTCGTGATCCAGATGGTGAAGAGCGCTGTGTTGCGTGTAACCTATGTGCGGTTGCATGTCCAGTAGGTTGTATTTCATTGCAAAAAGCGGAAAAAGAAGATGGACGTTGGTATCCAGAATTTTTCCGTATTAACTTTTCACGCTGCATTTTCTGCGGTATGTGTGAAGAAGCATGTCCTACAACTGCAATTCAGTTAACACCAGATTTCGAACTTGGTGAATATGTTCGTCAAGACCTTGTTTATGAGAAAGAAAACTTACTTATTTCAGGTCCTGGTAAATACCCTGATTACAACTTCTATCGTGTAACGGGTATGGCAGTTGACGGTAAAGAAAAAGGTCAAGCGCAACGTGAAAGCGCACCTGTTGACGTACGGAGCTTATTACCATGATGTGGCCATTTTATTTAATGGCTCTCGTGGCCATAGTTTCTACGGTTCGTGTTGTGACCAATGCGAATCCAGTACATGCACTGTTGAGTTTGATTGTTTCATTACTTGCAGTTGCAGGCATTTTCTTGACGATTGGTGCGCCATTTGCAGCAGCATTAGAAATTATTGTTTACGCAGGCGCGATCATGGTTTTGTTCGTGTTTGTGGTCATGATGCTCAACCTTGGTCAACATACAGTTGATCAAGAACGTAAATGGCTAACTTCTGATGCATGGGCTTATCCAGCACTCATGAGCTTTTTAATTGGCTTATGTTTAGTATGGAGTTTAGGCTCGGATTACACAGCGTCGGGTGCAGTAATTGGTGCTCAAGTGGTGGGTCCAAAAGCAGTTGGTCAAGCACTTTTTACACAATACTTATTATTGGTTGAAGTTGCTGCAATGTTATTGCTCGCAGCGCTTGTTGCAGCATTCCACTTAGGCAAACGTGAACCTAGTGCAGAAGGGGATAAAGAATAATGGGCAACATTCCTTTAGAACATGGTTTGATCGTTGCATCTATCCTTTTCGCACTGGGCTTTTACGGTGTGATGGTACGTCGCAACTTATTATTTATGTTAATGAGCCTTGAAATTATGATGAATGCGGCTGCGCTTGCATTTGTTGTAGCAGGGAGTGCATGGGCGCAACCTGATGGGCAAATCATGTTTATTTTGATTTTAACGCTAGCTGCGGCAGAGGCGTGTATCGGTCTTGCGATCGTCCTTCAGTTCTATCATCGCTTCCATCACTTGGATGTAGATGCTGCTAGTGAGATGCGCGGATGAGTTATTTATATTTAACGATTTTATTCCCGCTCATTGGTTTTGTCCTTTTAGCGGCAGGACGTAATAAACTTCCTGAAAATGTAGCAGCAATCATTGGTGCGGGTTCAGTTGGACTTTCTGCATTATTTGCTTTAATTGCTGGTATGGATTTTGTGAACAATGGGTCTGTTGCTCAAACACAACATCTTTGGACTTGGTTCAACGTGGGTGGTTTTGCTCCAGGGATTAACTTGCACCTAGACGGCTTATCATTACTGATGATGGGTATGATCACAGGTGTAGGTTTCCTGATTCATATCTTTGCAACATGGTATATGCGTGGCGAAGAAGACTTTGCTCGTTTCTTCTCTTATTTCAACCTGTTCGTTGCAAGCATGTTGGTGCTTGTATTGGGTGACAACTTGGCGTTGTTATTCTTGGGTTGGGAAGGCGTAGGTCTATGTTCTTATCTCTTAATTGGTTATTACTACCAAAACCCTGCAAATGGTTTTGCTGCGATTAAAGCTTTCACAGTAACACGTGTGGGTGATGTATTCTTACTGATTGCGTTGTTCTTGCTTTATCAGCAATTTGGTACTTTGCATATCGGAACGATTGTTGCAAATGCATCTCAAGTTTTGGCACTTGACCATAATCTTGCACTTTGGACTTCACTGATGTTGTTCTTGGGTGCTGCGGGTAAATCTGCGCAAATCCCATTACAAACATGGTTGGCAGATGCAATGGCTGGTCCTACACCAGTATCTGCATTGATCCATGCTGCAACAATGGTAACAGCTGGTGTTTACTTGTGCTGCCGTATGTTCTCTGTGTTTGAAATGACGCCTGAAGTGATGCAGTTCATTTCGATTACAGGTGCAGTCACACTATTGGTTGCTGGTTTTGCTGCATTGGTTCAAACCGATATCAAACGTATTCTTGCTTACTCTACAATGAGTCAGCTCGGTTATATGTTTATGGCTGTTGGCGCTGAGGCGTACCAAGCAGGTTTATTCCATATGCTTTCACATGCATTCTTTAAGGCATTGTTATTCTTGTCTTCTGGTGCAGTGATTTTGGCTTACCATCACGAACAAAATATTTTCAAAATGGGTGGCTTGTTCTATAAGAATAAATTCCTATTTGCATGTTTTGCGATTGGTGGCGGTGCATTAGCTGCGATTCCATTTGTGACGATCGGCTTCTTTTCTAAAGATGCGATTCTTGGTGCCGTTTGGGTTCAAGGTCAATCTATAGCGATGTATGGTTGGTTATATTGGGTGGGTGTAGCAGGTGCGTTCTTAACCTCGATTTATACATTCCGTTTAATTTGGGTTGTATTCTTTGGTCAAGAAAACACACCGTATCACGAAATCAAAGGTGCGACTTACTGGGCTCCATTGGGTATTTTGGCGGTACTTTCAACAGGTTTGGCTTATTTCATAAAAGCACCTGTAGAAAAAGCATTAACAGCTGCAAATATTCCAGCATTTAACATTCCGACAGAAGAATTAGTGCATGGTATGCATTCTGCTGAATATACAGCAGTGGGTATTGCATTGGCTGGTTTAGCTGTGGGTATTGTTTTATTCGCATTTGCATATAAAGCAGTGAAAGGCTTTGCCGAAACTTCTTTGGGTGCTGGTCTTGTTAATATTTGCCGCAATGCATTTGGTTTTGATTCGTTATACAACCTTGTTTTTGTTCAACCGTATTTACTCTGTGCGAAAATTTTTGGTCGTGATCCGATTGACGGACTATGGCTAGTTTTACCTGCAATTGTGAAAGGTGGTAATAAATTTACAAGTGCCCGTCAGACAGGTTCATTACGTGAATATGCATCAAGTATGTCACTCGGTATAGTGGTGTTGTTGATGATCTTGATCGTGATTCAGGTAGTGGGGAAATAAGATGGAAATGACAAACAATTGGATCTTACCCGCACTGATTCTTGTACCTTTTATTGCAGGTTTCGTTTGCTGGTTAGTTGATAAACTTGATCAACATTTGCCGCGTTATATTGCCTTAGTCGGGATGCTCCTGACTTTGGTGCTGACCATTGTATTATGGAAACAAGGCGGATTTAGCTATGAGTTGGGTGCAAAAACACCAACTTGGGCTGCAGAATTCTATTTACCTTGGATTAAAACACTCGGTATTAACATTCATCTCGCTGTTGATGGTCTTTCACTGTTGATGGTTGGCTTAACTGCATTACTGGGTGTACTAGCAGTAGGCTGTTCATGGGGTGAAATTCAAAAGAACGTTGGTTTCTTCCACTTAAACCTTTTATGGTCTTTGGGTGGGGTCATTGGTGTTTTCCTTGCGATTGATTTGTTCTTGTTCTTCTTCTTCTGGGAGATGATGCTTGTTCCAATCTATTTCTTAATCGCACTTTGGGGACACAGTGGTGCAGATGGTAAATCACGTGTTTATGCTGCAACCAAGTTCTTTATCTATACTCAAGTCGCTGGTTTAATCATGCTGATCGGTATCCTAGGCTTAGTGGTCTATGGTTACATGATGACAGGTATGATTGGGTTCGATTACAACTACTTACTTGCCGTTGCGAACACTCTTGATGCTCAAGCACCTCATGTTGCATATGCATTGATGATCTGTTTCTTTATCGGTTTTGCGGTAAAACTTCCAGTTTTCCCTCTACATGGTTGGTTACCAGATGCGCATGCTCAAGCACCTACAGCGGGTTCTGTAGACTTGGCAGGTATTTTGATTAAAACGGCTGCTTACGGTTTATTACGTTTTGTTATGCCGTTTTTCCCAGCAGCTTCTGCGCAATTTGCAGATATTGCGATTATTTTAGGTTTGATCGGTATCTTCTACGGTGCTTGGTGTGCTTTCCAACAAACCGATATGAAACGCTTATTGGCATATACATCAATTTCTCATATGGGCTTTGTTTTACTTGCGTTATACGCAGGTAACATTTTGACATTCCAAGGCTTGATGATCATGATGTTGGCGCATGGTTTGTCATCTGCTGCATTGTTCATTATGTGTGGTCAAGTGTATGAGCGTTTACATACACGTGATTTACGTTTGATGGGTGGTATTCGTGGTCAGTTCCAGTATTTACCATTCTTCTTAATGTTCTTTGTCTGTGCGCTAGTCGGTATTCCAGGTTTGGGTAACTTTATTGGTGAATTCCTGATCCTTATGGGTTCATTTGCGAAATTCCCAACATTTACTATTATTGCTGCAATCAGTTTGGTATTTGCGGGTCTGTATGGTCTTATTTTGATTCATAAAGCCTTGTTTGGTACGCCAAATGAAGCGCAGAAACAGCATTACCAAAGCCCTTTAAAAGATTTAAATACACGTGAAACTGTAATTTTATTAATCTGTGCTTTCGGCTTAGTTTGGTTAGGTATCTATCCTCAATCATTCTTGGATATTTCAAATTCAAGTATGGCATGGTTGGCAAATAGCTACATTCCAGTTCAAGAAGTTGTCGATGTTACTCAACAAGTAGTTTCACAACAAAATGTGGAGATCCAATAGTCATGAACTTCACAATGTCATTTTCGGATCTCATGCCTTTAGCGCCTGTAATGATCGTAGCGTTAACTGCGATCGTTGTGATGATCTTAACTGCAATTAAACGTAATCATAATTTGATTGCGACAGCTTCGGTTGTCGGTTTAAACCTTGCAGCAATTGATGTTTTATTTATGATGTTCGGCGGTGCGTATGCACCATCGAATGTGATGAATATGTTTATGGTTGATCCATTTACATTGCTTTATCAGTTAATCATTATTATTGCTGCATTGGCTTGCTGTACTTTATCTCATGCTTATATTGAAACGTATAAGGATAATCGTGAAGAGCTGTATATCTTAATGTTGATCTCTGTTGCAGGGGCAATGTTAATGGTGGCAAGTTCACATTATGCATCTTTCTTTATTAGCTTAGAGTTAATGTCTATTCCTGTTTATGGTTTATTGGCTTATACACATCAGCGTACAAAGTCTTTAGAAGCGGGCGTTAAATATTTAGTTCTCTCTGCAACTGCTTCTGCAATGTTGCTTATGGGGATGGCTTATTTATATGCTTATACGGGTTCATTGGCATTCTATGAATCTTTCCAAGCATTATTTGAAGCGATTAAGCAGCCAATGGTTGTGTTAGGTTTAGGTTTAATTACTTTTGCAATTGCCTTTAAACTTTCACTTGCACCGTTCCATAAATGGACACCAGATGTTTACCAAGGTGCGCCAGCGCCAATTGCAACTTTTCTTGCGACGGTTGCAAAGGTCGCAACGATTGGTCTAATGGTTCGTTTTATTCTTACTTCTGGTGCGATTCTTGTTCCATCAGTTGTAACGATTATTACAGTTATAGCCGTACTCTCTATTTTAGTGGGTAACTTCCTTGCAGTACGTCAAGTAAACTTGAAGCGTATTTTGGGTTATTCATCAATCGCACACTTCGGTTATTTACTGATTGCATTGGTGAGTATGACTTATGCAAGCTTAGGTAGCGTCAGTGTTTATGTGGTGACCTATACATTAACCACGATTGGTGCATTTGGTGCTGTTGCGTTGATGTCTAGTCCTTATAACAATGTTGATGAAGCAGAGTCTCTTGCGGATTACCGTGGCCTGTTCTGGCGCCGTCCAGTATTAACCGCGACATTAACGGTTATGATGTTGTCATTGGCGGGTATTCCATTAACTGCTGGTTTCATTGGTAAGTTCATGGTGGTTATGGCTGCTGTAACGACACAACATTGGTTCTTAGCCGCAATGGTTGTTGTGGGTAGTGGTATCGGTTTGTATTACTACTTACGTGTTATGGTTGTGATGTATATGACACCACCTGAAAATCCACGTATTGACGCAGTTGATCATTGGGGACAAAAAGTGGGTGGAATCATGGTACTTGGTGCAGCTGCATTGGTATTGTTGATTGGTATTTATCCAGATCCAATTATTAATTTTGCATTGAAATCAGAAATTTTATCACCGATACATTTTTTGATGTCTCAACAGCAATAATGTACAAAAACCATCATTATTAACAAAAAAAGCCCTCATTCGTTGAGGGCTTTTCTTATCTCTAATATAAAAAACATTTATAATAGTAGAAATTTACTTTTATCTTTTTAGGTGTTCTCCCGTGTCTATTCAAGAAATTCGCCATCCGCTCATTCGTCATAAATTAGGTTTATTACGTCGTGCTGATATTAGTACTAAGAATTTCCGTGAGCTTGCCCAAGAAGTAACCATGCTGTTGACTTATGAAGCAACAAAAGATTTACCAGTATGTGACCATGAAATTAGTGGATGGGCGGGGAATGTCACTGTAGATCGTATTGCAGGCAAAAAAATTACTGTCGTGCCGATTTTGCGTGCAGGGATTGGAATGTTAGAAGGTTTTTTAAATCTGATTCCAAGTGCTAAAGTTTCAGTTTTAGGTTTAGAGCGTGATGAAGAAACACTTGAAGCACGTACTTATTATAAAAAATTGGTTCCTGATGTCCAAAACCGTATTGCAATGATTATTGATCCGATGCTTGCAACAGGCTCTTCTTTAGTTGCTGCGATTGATGTGCTTAAAGCAAGTGGTTGTAAAGATATTCGTGTTATGGTTTTGGTTGCGGCGCCAGAGGGGATCAAGCGTGTAGAAGAAGCACATCCTGATGTGACGATTTTTACTGCATCTGTAGATCAAGGTTTAAACGAACATGGTTATATTGTCCCTGGTCTTGGTGATGCAGGAGATAAAATTTTTGGTAGTGTGCAAAAAGATTAAAATTTAGTATGATCTAAGGAGATTATTTAATCTCCTTTTTTTACGCTTTTAAAAGAGAACAAAAATGTTTCGTAAAGGCATTGTTACTTTTTTTGATGATCGTTTAGGTTTAGGCCATATAGAATTAGTGGCGGATCATCAACAAATTACTTTTAAATTAGAAAATTTTTCAAACACTGCACTTTTGCCACAAATTGGTGAACGGGTCAAATGTATTGTTGTCGAAGAACATGGTGAGTTTCTAGCTAAATTTATTGTTCGTTTAGATCATAAAAATTATGTCGCTGATAAAAAGAAACCGTTGGCTTCGCAGTATGCCTATGATGAAAATTCCTTTGAGAATGTTCGTAATTCAAGGAAAATTCTGAAGAAAAGAAGAATTTCAGCAGACCATATTGCGCATGAAAATGAACATTCTTCTGAAAATACTCCAATTGATCAGGTCAACGTTGCACCTGCGAAAGATGAGACTCAGCTTAATAGCATTAAGAATATATTTGCTACGCAGTCGACTAAAACGGTTCAATTCCAACACGTTGCAATTCAACCGCAGATTATCAAAAGCAGCTCTTATACTGAAGCATTTGTTGAGGCGATTAAGCCAATTCAGATTAAAGAATCACAACCGATTGTAGATAAACAGATTGTTGAACCAGTTGAAATCGTTCAACAAGTAGAAACAACTGAAGCTATTCAACAGATTCAGGTTGAACAAGTACAACCCGTTGTTGATGAAGTTGTGGTTGTTGATACTCAACAATCAATTGTAGCTGAAAAAATTGTTGAACCAGTTGAAATCATTCAGGAAGTAGAGACGACTGAGGCTATTCAACAGATTCAGGTTGAACAAGTACAACCCGTTGTTGATGAAGTTGTGGTTGTTGATACTCAGCAAGCGATTGTAGCTGAAAAAATTGTTGAACCAGTTGAAACCGTTCAGGAAGTAGAAACGATTGAGGCTATTCAGCAGATTCAGATTGAACAAGTACAATCTGTTGTCGATGAAGTTGTAATTATTGATACTCAGCAAGCGATTGTAGCTGAAAAAATTGTTGAACCAGTTGAAACCGTTCAGGAAGTAGAAACGACTGAGGCTATTCAAAAGATTCAGGTTGAACAAGTACAACCTGTTGTCGATGAAATTGTAATTGTTGATACTCAACAACCAGTTGTAGCTGAAAAGATTATCGAACCAGTTGAAATCATCCAACAAGTAGAAACGACTGAAGCTATTCAACAGATTCAGGTTGAACAGATTGTTGAACCTGTTCAGAAAGTAGAATTAGCTGAACCACTGCAAAGTGCTTTGAACATTGAAAAGCCAACAGAGCATATTCCAATAGTCGTTCAAGCTGTTGATACTACGCCAGTTGCAGATGCTTTTCCTCCAGTTAAAGCCAAAGCAGAACCAAATGCAAATGCTATAGAGCGACAAAAACAGTTACTTGAACGGCAATTGCTTGAAAAAAATATGAACTTAACTGCTTCGCAAAAGTTTATACAAAAAATGAAGGTTAAATTTTTATATTCAAAACGCAAGCAAACTCAGACAAAGTCAGATGTTAAAAAGCAATTTAATTTTAATCCGTGGATATTGGTTACTGGTGTGGTGTTATTGGGTGTTATTAATTTAGGTTTCTATGCGCGTGATCAATATACAGAATATAAAAATGACAGTTTATTAAAACTGCAACAGTATGAACAAGCTCAGAAAGAAGAAATTAAACGTCAGAAGAAAGAAGCCACTTCACGATAAATTCATTTTTTTAAATGACTTATCTGATCTGAAATAACAAGAGATTTATTTTCAGATTCGACTAAAAAATAAAGCTCCAATCGGAGCTTTATTTTATTCTTCACAAAATTTCATAAAGGCTTTTAAGCCAGGTCCTTGATATTTTTGGCGGTGAACTAACATGAATAAAGGACGAGTAAGCTGCCAAAAAGGTGTGTCGAGAATGACCAATTGACCTTTATCAATCAAGGGTTGAATGGCAAGTTTTGAAATACATGACATGCCTAAACCACCCGCAACAATTTTTAAAATCGCTTCGTTATGTCCGAGTGTTAATCTAATATTGGCATTTGGAAGATCTTTTAAAATAGCATTATCAAAAACTTCACGTGTTCCTGAACCTTCTTCACGTAAAATCCACTCAGTTTGATAAAAATCTTCAGGTCTTAATGGGCGATTAAGATTCGCCAATGAATGATTTGGTGAACAGCATACGGCAAGCTCGTCATCACGCCAATGAATGCATTGGAGTTGAGGCAAATAACAAGAACCTTCTATCAATGCTAAGTCTAATTGGAATTGATTAACCGCTTCGATCATTTGACGAGTATTCCCCACTTGCAATTGTAAATGTGCTTGTGGTTGAACTTGTAGAAAATCCGCCATTAAATCAGGCATTAAATAATCGCTAATGGTGAGGGTTGCACCAATTCTTAAGTCGATACTTTGTAATTCACCTTTTGCTGCTTGTTCAAAAGCTTCACAGCGCCCCAAGATTTCAAGTGCCTGAGGGAGTAAAAAACGCCCTAAATCATTTAACTGTAAACGTTTCCCAAGACGATCAAATAAAGGAGCACCTAATCCATCTTCCAAGTCTGCCAAAGCCATACTTGCAGCACTTTGAGTCAACCGAACTGCATCACTCGCTTTGGTAACAGTACCTTCCTGAGCAACAGCTACGAAAACAGCCAATTGGCGTAAAGTCATTCGCATGTTTAGAGCCTTAACATTTTAAATATTCATAAATTATATAGTCATGCTACCATGAGCACTATCTTTCATGCCACGTAGAAATCATGTCAATTGAAAAATTTAGCGTAGAAAAAGTTTTGTCTGTTCGTCGCTGGACCAATACACTTTTCAGTTTTACCATGACCCGACCTGCACATTTCAAGTTTACAGCAGGACAATTTGCGCGAATCGGTTTGAAAGTCAATGATGATTTGATCGTCCGAGCCTATTCTGTCGTTTCATCCCCATTTGACGAAACCTTAGAATTCTTTTCAATCGTTGTCCCCGATGGTGCATTTACTTCAAATTTACAGCATCTCCAAGTGGGAGATGAATTGTATTTAGAAAAAATTCCTTATGGCTTCTTAACTTTAGCACGTTATCAGTTACCTTTACCAAAAGATTTATGGTTATTGGCAACTGGGACAGGCTTAGCGCCGTTTATTTCCATGCTACAAGATTTTGAAACATGGGCTAAATACCAACAAATCAATTTAGTCTATAGCGTAAGAACAGCATCAGAGTTGGCTTATGTAGACCGTATTCAGGAAATTGCTGAAACATTTGGTGAAGGGCATACAGGTTTTAAATTTATTCCAATTATCACGCGTGACCCCGATGCAATCCTACATGATCGTTTGCCTATTTTGATTGAAAATGGTGAATTGGAAAAAGTGGCTGATTTAAATTTTAACCCTGAAACGACCCATGTCATGCTCTGTGGAAATCCACAAATGGTGGATGACACCAAAGCGGCTTTAAAAGCACGTGGATTAAGTATGAACCGCCGTGGTGAAGGGAATATTGCTGTAGAAAATTATTGGTAAATTGTGTTGGGCTCAATGATTAATTTTTTTCATTCACGATAAAGTGGCTTGCAAAACAACAGAATTGATCTATTGATTTGTAATTGTGCATTGATCATCAATGCACAAACATGTCCATGAAGCCACGTAGTTCTTGAATCGCTGTATCGATATCACTGCTCAACCATGTCGGTTCGAAGAATCCTGCATAATGTTCTAAACGTTCTTGGGGAACAACTAACCGAATAGGGCAATCTTCTTCGATTAAACGCCAAGGAATGATAGGAACTTCATTATCCAAAAAGGCTGCTACATTGCGAATATCAATAATCATCGCATTGATACAGTCTGGCAGAGGCATCACAGAAAATTCATCGGTTCGCCGACGAAAGTATTCTAAGTCACCCCATTTAACCACATAACTTGGCTTGCTAAATTCAATAATTCCAATCAAATGTTCATCACGAGAGGTATGCAAGTAGCATTGATGTGTGACATCAGTGTCTAAATCCAGTGCGACACTTTGTCGTTGATAAGCCATATCTACTTCAATAGCCAAAAAATAGGGTACATATTATAGCTTATTTATCGGTTGAGAACCGCGCATGCTCAAATTTACTTTCGTTTAAAATATTTTACACAACTGCACAGATTAACTTGCTAATATAAAAATACATCATATAGATGGAGGTAGAAATTATGCGACACGATTTCAGCAAACCATCTCATGTAACCAGTGCAGAAGAGATTACTCATAAAAAACGTTTACCCGTTTATATGTTGATTCTTGTAGGGGTATTTCTTGTTGCGATGATGCTTTACATGATAGCGAACTGGGTCTGATGAATTAAAAACATGAGTCCCAAGATAATGAAGAACGATTAATCTATACAACTCTAGCCATATTCATATTGCTAGAGTTTTTTGCTTTTTAGATTTTTGATTATTCACTTATTTAAAATTAAGTAGTTTAGTATTTGTTTTTATTCTTAAAAAATAA
>NZ_RAXT01000130.1 GCF_003611475.1 Acinetobacter rongchengensis
GCACCCGGTCGCGAAGCTGAGCACCGCATTAGCCGCTGCATTGATGCTGAGCGGGTGCATGCCCGGTGAAATCCGCCCGACGATTGGCCAGCAAATGGAAACTGGCGACCAACGGTTTGGCGATCTGGTTTTCCGCCAGCTCGCACCGAATGTCTGGCAGCACACTTCCTATCTCGACATGCCGGGTTTCGGGGCAGTCGCTTCCAACGGTTTGATCGTCAGGGATGGCGGCCGCGTGCTGGTGGTCGATACCGCCTGGACCGATGACCAGACCGCCCAGATCCTCAACTGGATCAAGCAGGAGATCAACCTGCCGGTCGCGCTGGCGGTGGTGACTCACGCGCATCAGGACAAGATGGGCGGTATGGACGCGCTGCATGCGGCGGGGATTGCGACTTATGCCAATGCGTTGTCGAACCAGCTTGCCCCGCAAGAGGGGATGGTTGCGGCGCAACACAGCCTGACTTTCGCCGCCAATGGCTGGGTCGAACCAGCAACCGCGCCCAACTTTGGCCCGCTCAAGGTATTTTACCCCGGCCCCGGCCACACCAGTGACAATATCACCGTTGGGATCGACGGCACCGACATCGCTTTTGGTGGCTGCCTGATCAAGGACAGCAAGGCCAAGTCGCTCGGCAATCTCGGTGATGCCGACACTGAGCACTACGCCGCGTCAGCGCGCGCGTTTGGTGCGGCGTTCCCCAAGGCCAGCATGATCGTGATGAGCCATTCCGCCCCCGATAGCCGCGCCGCAATCACTCATACGGCCCGCATGGCCGACAAGCTGCGCTGAGCCATGGCTGACCACGTCACCCCCAATCTGCCATCGCGCGATTTCGATGTGACAGAGGCGTTTTATGCGAAGCTGGGCTTTGCGACGAGTTGGAAGGATCGCGGCTGGATGATCCTGCAGCGCGGCGGTTTGCAGCTCGAATTCTTCCCCTATCCTGACCTCGACCCAGCTACGAGCTCGTTCGGCTGTTGCCTGCGGTTGGATGATCTCGATGCCATGGTGGCATTGGTGAACGCGGCGGGAGCCGAGGAAAAAAGCACCGGCTGGCCGCGCTTCAAAGCTCCGCAACTGGAGGCGAGCGGCCTGAGGATCGGCTACCTGATCGATCCCGACTGCACGCTGGTGCGGCTGATCCAGAACCCCGACTGACCGCATGCCCGCGAAAATCAAGATTTGCGGGATCAGCACACCCGAGGCGCTCGATGCGACCATCGCGGCGCGGGCGGACTATGCCGGGTTGGTGTTCTATCCAGCGTCGCCCCGTGCGGTTACGTCGAATGTCGCGGGCGCTTTGACATCGCGCGCAGCTGGCCAGATCGCCATGGTCGGTTTGTTCGTCGATGCGGATGATGCTGTCATCGCCGACGCACTGGTGGCAGCCAAGCTGAACGCGCTGCAGCTGCACGGTTCGGAATCGCCCGAACGCGTGGCCCAGTTGCGCGCGCGGTTTGGCAAGCCGGTGTGGAAGGCGCTGCCCGTCGCCAGCGCCAGCGATGTCGCACGCGCCGCAGCCTATGCCGGGGCGGCGGACTTGATCTTGTTCGACGCCAAGACCCCCAAAGGCGCGCTGCCCGGCGGCATGGGGTTGGCGTTCGACTGGTCGCTGCTGGCCGGATATCGCGGTGCCTTGCCGTGGGGGCTGGCAGGCGGGCTAAATCCGACGAATGTTGCCGAGGCGATTGCGCGCACCGGAGCGCCGCTGGTCGATACCTCCAGCGGCGTCGAAAGCGCGCCGGGCGTCAAGGATACCGACAAGATTACCAATTTCGCCTTTGCGGTGCGCTTGGCCTAAATCGCGTCGATCAATAGGCGTCGTTCAGCGCAAAGATCGGCTTGCGGGTGCGCC
>NZ_RAXT01000131.1 GCF_003611475.1 Acinetobacter rongchengensis
ATCAGTTACTCTTTCAACTAAAATCCAAGTAGTCGGTACTTCTTGTGAATTTTCAATCGTATCAGGTGTTGTAAAATTATCTGGATTCGTAGAAAAAGCATAAACTTCAGGCGCAAGCTTCCAATCATCTGGATACGCAGCGTTTATTTTTTCTTCTTTTATTAAAAAATGGCAAGCTGAATACAGTTCAGTGGAACGATAGATTCCAGTTTGAATAATAGCTTCATCACTCTTCATCGTGACGTTAGGATTTAACCTATATTGAGGTAGGGGATTTGGATAGATTACACCAACATCTACTTCAAAATTTCTATGTGCTTTGATTAAATCTTTATAATCCCATTGACTATCATAATAATTACTCGACATATAAATATTATTCGCTCTTGTAAAAACAATGTTTTCTTTGACTTTATATTTATCTATAGCCCCTTTTTCTACTGTATCCATCCAATCATAAGGATAATCTCGGCCCTGTGCAATTATCCCATTAACAATACTACTCATTCTTCTAAGAATTGGTAAAAATCCAACCTTTAAATCATCTAAACCACTTTGTAAATGATGTAACGTGCCTTTAAAGTTAGGCAAAACTATCGTCCCCCAAACATAATCTGCTTGATGGGAAAGATGTTGTGAACGGTGATTTGCAACTAAATTTGCACTATGTCTATCTAATAATCCTTCTGCATATTGAATTAAATCCTCCCACAGCTTTACAGTTTCATAGTAATACTCATAAGAAATAAACTGCTCGATCAAGTATATTTCTTGCGGAAATAATTCTAACTCTTCTAGATGCATTATTCTTCACTACTAAAATACCAATATACAATCCCCCAATCCGCATTTGGAAGTGTTGGTAATACTTCGCCTTGGGTAAAGTAACGTCGTGTGCCGGGTCGTGCAGGTGTTGTCCAATAGCCTGTTTTTGGACATGGTTCTCCACCTTTTTGAGAAAGTTTTTCTTGAGTAGGTGTTAAATCTACATCATTACCCTCAGCTACTCTTTCAACTAAAATCCAAGTAGTCGGTACTCTTCTTGAGTTTTCAATAGTATCTAATGTAGTAAAATTATTAGGATTATTCTCAAATCCTTTAACCTTTGGAGCTGTTACCCATTCACCAACCATACCACTATAATTATTTTTTTCTTTCATTAGAAATTTACAAGCTGAATAAGGTTCAGTAGCATGGTAAATTCCAGTTACCATGATCGGTTCACCAGTTTGCATTGTAATACTCTGGTTCAAATTGTATTTTGGAAATACTTTAGGATAAATTATTCCCACATCTCTTTTATATGATTTATTTTTCAATAAATCTTTGTAATCCCATTGCATATTATAGTCGCTTGCTACATAAATATTATTAGCTCTGACCGAAATAATATCTTTTTTTTCTTTAAAAATAATGCTGGCTCCTTTTATAACTTGATCCATCCAATCACAAGGGTAATCTCGACCTTGGGCAACCAAATCATTACAGATACTACTCATACGTCCTAATATTGGTAAAAACCCATCTTTTAAATCCTCTAAACCACTTTGTAAATGATGTAATGTACCTTTAAAGTTAGGCAAAACTATCGTCCCCCACACATAATCTGCTTGATGGGAAAGATGTTGTGAACGATGATCAGATACTAAATTAACGTTATATTTATCTAATAATCCTTCTGCATATTGAATTAAATCCTCCCACAGCTTTACAGTTTCATAGTAATACTCATAAGAAATAAACAGTTCAATCAAATATATTTCTTGTGGAAATAATTCTAACTCTTCTAAATGCATTATTCTTCACCACTAAAATACCAAAATACAATCCCCCAATCAGCATTTGGAAGTGTTGGCAAT
>NZ_RAXT01000132.1 GCF_003611475.1 Acinetobacter rongchengensis
TCATGAAAATTAACTACTGTGAGCTTTTGCTTTTGAAAAGACACGAGCGAAGCGAGTGCCATTTTTTGCTCTTGCTTTTGGGGTTTGGGGCTTGCCCCAACAAGGCACAGAGTAGGAATTTTACACGGTAGTGAAAAAGTCCCCTCTGTGTATCCTTGCTTATTTCTTTTTAAACCTTTGAACTTTTTCCCGTAATTTGAAGAAATTGCCCCTCGACTAAGCTTGCTTAGTCAAAAAAGTTTGAGCAAAGCGAAAACATAGGGCAATTTTCATGATGAAAATGGGCTTTTAAGGCTTTTAAATGCTTTTAAGGCTTTTAGACATGCTGAAACGCAAGCCTAGCAAGGCATACAGAGGGCATTTAACACCGTTTACCTACCAATACCCCACCGTTTACCTACCAATACCCCACCGTTTACCTACCAATACCCCACCGTTTACCTACCTTAATACACAATAATATTTTTATGTGGTATAACGTAATAAAATATATAGGTGGTTTATGAGTGATTTAATAGTAAAAGATAACGCCCTAATGAACGCTAGTTATAACTTAGACTTGGTTGAACAGCGGTTAATTCTTTTAGCTATCCTTGAAGCTAGAGAATCAGGCAAAGGAATTAACGCAAATGACCCTCTTACAGTCCATGCAGAGAGTTATATCAATCAATTTGGTGTAGCTAGACAGACTGCTTATCAAGCCCTAAAAGATGCCTGCAAAGATTTATTTGCCCGTCAATTCAGCTATCAAGAAAAGCGTGAACGTGGACGAGCTAATATTACAAGTCGTTGGGTCAGCCAAATTGCTTACATTGATGAAACTGCAACGGTTGAGGTTATTTTCGCCCCTGCGGTTGTTCCACTGATCACAAGGTTAGAGAAACAATTCTCGAAGTACGATATTGAACAAATTAGTAGTCTATCGAGTGCCTATGCAGTTCGCTTATATGAGTTATTGATCTGCTGGAGAACAACAGGAAAGACACCAGTTATTGACTTAACAGAATTCAGAAAGCGCATAGGCGTGTTAGATACTGAATATCAGCGTATGGATGTGTTTAAACGTGGTGTTTTGGAGCTAGCATTGAAACAAGTCAACGAACATACAGACATCACAGCTACCTACGAACAGCACAAAAAAGGGCGAGTGATTACGGGCTTCTCATTCAAGTTTAAGCAGAAGAAGCCCAAACAAGCCGAAATTGCCACAGAAACGCCAAAAACAGCCACGAATGACCTAGACACGATAAAACCCCTTACGGAGCCTCAGATAGCAAAATACAGCATGATTCTGTGCAAATTAGGCAGTATTTCAGACTTGAGTAACTTCCCCGACTATCCAACCTTTGCCAATTGGATCGGAAATATCCTAAGAAGCCCTGAAAAGGCAGATGAGCAAACAGCAAAACGAATTTTCACAGCATTGAAAACAGAAACAGATTACGGAAAGAAAAATGTCTGAACCTCAAAAGTTACTACTAGAAATAGAGAGACTAAATAAAGAAATTATTAAGCTAAAGGAGGTTATTGAAAATAAAAATGCGCATGTTGAGTCTAAAAATAAACATATTGCACGCCTTGAAAAAATTATTTCGATAATGAAAAAAAGGTGAACCTACAATTTTTTGATTTTCCCCCGAAGGGCGCACTTAGCCATTGAGTCCAATGGGTGCGTTTTTGCCCTGCAAAAATTGTCTGTCACGTGGCAATCACGTGGAATTTTCCTCTGTATCCCTTTTCTAGCCATCGTTGTAC
>NZ_RAXT01000133.1 GCF_003611475.1 Acinetobacter rongchengensis
AGCCACATCGAAATGTGGCTCTTTTTAGTTTCACTTATGAATCTAGTTGTTAATGCAGGATAATGTTGTTATTTAACAAGTCCGCTAATTCCAACTTACCTGTCGCTTCTAAGATCAAGAATTGGCTACTTGCATAAGCCGTTCCAGCACCATCTCGGTCTATACTTAGCACCGTCGATACTGCATTCGTCTCAGCATTGGTCACCGATTCAGCTGTTAAGTACTGCGCAATATTACTGTCCGTAATCGTCACTCCTGTCTCTTGCTCAATTTGCGCAATCCACTCACTGATATCAAGTTTATCTTTAGTTGCATCAAAATGATTCCAAAGATCAGTCACTTGTGTACTTTGATCACCTGATGAACCGTCATAAACCCCATCTCCATTGATATCAATAAAATCTAAAGTAGTCGCATTGATAAAGTCATCACCACTACGGTCAATCCAACCATTCAAGTTGTTGTTACCGAATGTACCTAAATCAAATTGTGAACCATAACCATTTAAACCAATTGTGGTCCCTGTTTCTCCTAGATAAGCTCCACCACTATTCATATCAGTAGTGATCGTATCCAATACTTTGTACACCAACGTCGTCGCTACACCATTCGAGTAGATCGCATCGTTATCACGCGTACTGGTATATTCTTGAGAAACCAGTGAATCACGCCAATCCTCACTACCTGTTGTATCCGCCTGACCTTTAATGTATTGCACAGGTGAGTTAAGAAAACCATATGAACCAGTACCACCTGAAAGGGTTGGTGGATATGCGTTCTCTCCTTCAGCAATGATTTGGTCTACTGAAACATCGTAACGATAATCCGCTATTTCGTTTTGAGTCAGGTATTGCTGCCCAACAGCCACCAGTCTTAAACCTACGATTTCGCCTTCTGGTATTGGGTTGCTACCATTATAACTAAACTCCCAATAACCTTTATTTAATTCAACCGTCGTCGTCAGCACTGTACCATTACCTAAGGTCAGGTAAACCTGTGTTTCTCCCACATAACCACCGCCTTCGTAACGTGTTGCAAAGCCTGCAAGGTTACCACTGTCGTTATAGAATTTAATCCCATCCGTTTCCATGAAAGCCGATGCACTGAATTCTTTTAAGTAACTGTAGGATTGATAATACCAATTCACATAGTTGGCTTGCCCATAAAACTCAGTCAATGGCGTCGGGATATCTTGAAAGAATTGTGAGCTAATCGAGATATTGCCTGCATTGTCCACTGTTTCAAACACATAGTTTTTAAAGTTGTCTACATGCGCAAGTAATGTCGATAAATCAAGCTTACCATTGGCATCTGTTTGCAAACCACTTCCTGACGTCAGTTCTGTCAGTCCATCATTATGTTGACCACGGTACTCTTGCTCATAGACTTTGAAGTTGCGTTCACCTGTTTCACTAAATTGCAATGCAGGATTCTGGAGATCGATCCCGCCTTGTTTTGAAGTGCTTTTTGAACCTGTGAATTTACCCGTTGCTGCCACATTATCGATACGATAGTTTTGTGCAGCGGCTTCATCCGCACCACCAACATAGACTGTTGCACTATTGCCTGCCACATCCGTAATCACCGCACGGAATTTACGGCTTTGATCATTGATTTGCTGTGCAGACCAATCCACATCATACGATGAAGTATTATTCGCAGCGATCGTTGATGTGCTTAGATCTGTCCAAGTACCATTCACCAAGGTTTGGTAAATCACTTGTGCGCCTGCCTC
>NZ_RAXT01000134.1 GCF_003611475.1 Acinetobacter rongchengensis
TTGTAATTTCTTTTTTATGTTCAAGTTCGTTTATATAAATAAATAACTCATTATTTGAATCATAGTAATTAGTGTCTGGGTCATTTGTAAAAAAGCAAAGACTATTATTCTTAATGATTACATCTAATTCTTTACTCATTTGGGTGCAACCAATGAGAACTAAAATTGATAAAGTTACAGTCAGTTTGAACATGAGCTATCTTCTGGTTTCATAATTTTGAAAGTTAAAATAGTTTTTTTCTTTGAAACACAAACTAAAGCGGAAAAGTTTTTGTTGGTTTCTAGGTTAACGTTATATATTTTATTTTCTTCAAAAACATTCGACGGTATGGTTAAGCAATCACTTTTCTCAATCGGAAATTTTGTATTTTTGTATACTTTATTGTAAAGGCTTCTAAATTTTTCGTTTGGGTTGTACTCACCTACAAAAATAGTAAAGTAATTATCATTACTTAGGTATGTATTTTTATTGTTGGTATAGATACATATATTATTATCTTTCGTATCAATATTTAATTTGTGACTGAGTGGTTGTGCACAGGCTAAAAGTATTATGGAAGTCATAATTGAAAATAATATGTATATTGCTTTCATCATAGTTTATTCTTTAGGAAGGAGGAATTTATCATTAGGATTAGTTAAAAAGTTATTCAGTAAACTTCGCACTTTAGGTAATAGTTGGAGGCTGGTCTGATGGTGTTGTCGAGTGGGGTCTATATTTCGTAAATACATGGCATCAAACCAAAATTCAATAATGCGTCCTTGTTGTTCAAAATTAAAATCATTAAATTTTTTATTGTAATCTCGACCTAATAAATCGGTATCATATGCTTTTAGCTCATTTTTCCCAGAGTCTACAGAGTTGACTTGGGAAGTATAACCACCGTTACATAAATGTTTAATACCAAACCACCCGTTTGGAGCGCCTAATTGGTATTGCCAAACATGGGTCATTTCATGAATAAACCAATGCTGTAAACCTCCCTTAGATTTACTAAAATCCAGATTTGTAATATATTCACTTCTGGGTAGTACAATTTCACCCGCAGGTGTCATCGCATTTCCTGTTTTGCTATGTATATAACCTCCAATATTGATCAATACTTTTGAATAGTCAATTGAATTCTTAAAAACCAATTGGCACATTTGTATTTCACCAGCAGTGAGTTTTCTTCTAACACCAATTTTAAGATGCAATGCACTAGCAGTTTTAAAGTCCTTATCCATTTTTTGTAGTTTAGCTTTGAAGCTCGCCAGTACATTACTCATGATCATGTTTCTCATTAATTATAATTCTTACTTCGACTTCTTCATCACTATCACCAGTCGCAAATTCAGTTAAACCATTCATATCAGTCTTACCATGTATGACTCCATTTTTAGTAATGATTTCATAACAGATATTGACCAATGGCTCTTCCGTTAGCTCATCTTTTAGAAAAAATCGTTGACCGTATTGAAGCTGAGGTACAAATACAGAAGTAGCCATATTTTTAAATGAGGCTTTAGCGTTTCCTGAACCCGAACCATTAGCCATGACAGCTAAATCAGATATTTTTATGTATTTTGCGCCACATGTTGAAAGATCACCCGCAGCAATAATACTTTTACCTCCAACCGTCATAAAACCTTGATTAGAGGCAATAGCTTTTGATTGCATTTGACATTTGGGGCAATAGTGAGTCATTCCATCAAGATGTACGGCTTTACCATCAACAA
>NZ_RAXT01000135.1 GCF_003611475.1 Acinetobacter rongchengensis
GCAAAAAAATGCTTGCTTGAGAACCAATTTCCCTTGATCGGGATTAACTCCAAATTTCAAAATACCTGAACAGGCATTGATACGCTCTGCATATTTTGAAAGTTCAACGGAGTAGTTATAGAGAATTTTAACGGATTCAGCATCGGAACGATGTTCATCCCAAGAAACTTCATGAGGTGAAATTTCTGTTAAAAAATTGATTCCAAGGTCGGAATCATGGCAAGATTGAGGCATAGAAAAGCTCTTATATTTTGGTTGGGTCGCACCTCCAAATATACGGGCTTTTTTATTGACCTGTCAAACACACATCAAAGCCACGCCACACAAGGCTTAGAACCTTATTTTTAGAATCAGAGTTATCCCTTAATAATAAATACAAGGAAAAACACCCCAAAAATCCCCATTTTTGCCCCCTTTTCAGATGCCTTTTTTTTGATTTTTCACCCCTAGCCAATTCGTGATGATTTTTCAGTAATGCACGCTTCCGCGTTTCTCATTCGAGAAACAAAAATCGGGTCGTCGCTTTGCTCGGTTTTTCCCGCTTAGGATTTTTATGGGAGCTTGTAATCAGGGAAGAAAGGTTTTGGAATTTTTATTGTGGTGTCGTCACTCGTAGACACTCGTTCGGCTTTTCCCGAAATAACATGAAGGGCGCACTTTACCATTGGAGAAATCCAATGGGTGCGGAACGCCAAAAAGGGAAAATTTTTAATTTTTCGTTTTTGGCGTTGTCAGGGTCTTAGGGATGAAGTCCCTAACGTGCTTAGGTTTCTCAATGAAATTGAGAAACGTCTAAGCGCGCCATCAAATTTTTGATGGAAGTGCAGGCGACAATCTCTAGAACGGATTTAACAAAATTGCAGACATTAGGCTCAATTATTTTGTTGTCATTCTTTGAGTATTGAGCCTGTACTTTTGCGGTATTTGATTAGAAAAAATTAGTCTGCATATTCGTTATATTTTGGCGCATAAACATATTTTCGGTATTCAGATTTGAACTGGAATGCTATTCGACCCTCTCCAACGTCCTGCACTTCCTCAGATGAAGAAATCATTTCTTCGGTAGTAATTTCATCTTCAGGCTTAAGAATCCCCTTTAAAACGCCTCCTGTTGCGATAAAACGCATCTTATGGACTTGTTTGGTCATCTCATGCAACCAAGCACCCTTATCGCCCTCTAAAGCCAAATCAGACGGTTTTACGCTGTATTTGAGCGTTTCACAGATTGCTTTATCGAGTTGCTTGCGTCCTTTTTCGTCCAAAGTGGCTTTTACGGCTTTCACGTTCACCGATGGCAAGTAGTCAGCTCGCAAAGCTTTCGCCCACATTTCGACCCAATCCGCTTGTTTTATATACCCCTGCCCTTTGAAATAACTGGGTTTAACCAACAGCAAAGCATGAAAATGTGGATGTGCCATCATGTCCCCATCATTCCCCCTGGTGACTTCGGTTGTTCGCAAAAAACCTGCTACACCTGACTTAAACCGCTTGGTTTGAATGAGTCGCTGCCATGAATCATTCATGTGTTTCAACGTATCTCGGAGTTCGGTAACAGGTGGGTTTTTCACGGTGAGGGTTAGAAATACCCAACGATGCGTAGGAAAGCGTTCTTGAATACTTGGCAATTGCTGAAACATAACCGCCCTCCAAAGTAGAGATCTGCGCCACTGACACACAGGACAATGGCGAACACG
>NZ_RAXT01000136.1 GCF_003611475.1 Acinetobacter rongchengensis
CTTAGTGCGGAAATTGGAATAGTAAAATACAAATAAATCAAATATTTATGTTTGATTATCCGTTTTGTGTGTGTGCCTGTAGAATGATTTTTTATAAGTAAAAGGTTTCTACAAAAAAACACCTCGCATGGAGGTGTTGTTCTTGGTGGACTCGATCACAACAATTCGATAATTAAAGCGTTCATTTCGTCTTTCGATTTCGAGCTATTCATTTCTGTTACTGACTTTGATTCAAGAATCGCATCACGATACTGTTTGCGCTCGAATAGCACTGTTTTTAGTAGTTTGAACTGCTCATATTCGTTAATAAGCTCCACAGCGTCATTTAGCTCATTTGAGCGTACTGAAGCTCTATTAATCAACACGTATGCGTCTAAATCTTTATTAGTCTTTCTAGCAGCAGCAACTTTCTCTTGCATGTAGTCCAATACTTGCAGATCAAGTAGGCTTGGCTGAGTAGGGATTATTAGCACATTGGATACAAGTAGAGCTTCACGAAAGACCGTTGAATCTCGCCCTGCAACATCTATTAGGACGTACTCATATTCCGCATCTAATTTCTCAAGCTGTAGTAATAGATTTTCGTGAATACACTGACACTCAATATCTCCACGTTGTCTAGCCCATTTTGAAGATGATTGTTGTTCATCACAATCAATCAGTATGCTTTTTCCTTTTTGATTGAGCGATACAGCTAAATTAGTAGCTAGTGTAGTCTTACCAACTCCACCTTTTCGGTTCGCTATAGTTATAATCTTAGCCATTAACAAACACCTTTAAATTAATAAATAATCGTTTATTTGTTTGTATTTATAGTCGTATTATTTAATTGATAAATTAAACTATAAAATACTGTATACATAAAACTGTTTATACACCTAAAAATACAACTATTATTTATTGTTCTTTTTTAGGTTTAGTAACATTAAGTTGATTATTCAATATCTCTTGATATTCTTTAGCACCCAAAACCTTTTTACATTGTTGCAAGATACTCTCACGAATGAATACGCTAATCGAAATATTCTGATCTTGCCCAAGTTTTTTAACAGCTTCATCAATCACGTTAAGTTCTTCAACAAAGAGTGGGATAGTTAGGTTGCGACCATGTTTAGTACGAACACGTTTAGCTATTGGTAGTGTGTTTTTCTCAATATTGATGATTGATTTATTGCGTGTGACGATTTGTTCCTTATCTTTTTTTTCTTTACCATCTGATACCTTTGCATCTGAATTTACGTCATCTTGAGTAAACTCAGTATTCTCCATTGCTTTTTTAAATCTATTACTCATATCAATATCCAAACTATAAGTTAAACTAATATTGTAACTAATAATAGTTGTATTTTTTAAACTATTATTAGGTTTTTTTTGTAAAAAAAATGGGGGGGTTCACCCCCATTTTTTAATACTAAATATCTAATTTAGGTAAGTTTCTAACAATCTTCATTGTTTCAAGACTGACAGTAATCACTCGTAAAAACAGATTGAGAGGGTATGATGGATCATTCATTGTTTCGATTGCCCAATCATTCGCATCATTCACAATGCCACTGTCTTTATGCGTAGATACGCCTTGGCGTTCCATAACCCATTCGAGTGCAGGCTTGCCATTTACAACGTAGTCATAGGCTTCTAATGGGATATTTTCGATAGTGATAGCATTATTATAAACAACG
>NZ_RAXT01000137.1 GCF_003611475.1 Acinetobacter rongchengensis
GTAGGTCAGGTGGCCTAACTTAAATAAAAAAGTCTCCGACAAACCCGGTACGGTTCAGTTATAAGAAGACCAATTGGTTGTACGATAGATTTTAGGTGTGGGCTTATTCATTTGAGAATTATATTGTGGAATAAGCCTTTAGAGATAGGTTTGTGCAACAAAGCCCAATAAAACTATAAAGTGATGCAGTTCACATAAAAATAAATGTTCAAAATGCACATTTAATCTGATGTAAAGATGCCGAAATGTATATTGTGTCACATTAATCCAGTAGATTCATGGTAAGATATTTGTGTAGAAAATGTGCTTGAAATTGTTCTAAGTCCACAAGGGGTAGTAATGTTGAGATTGTCACTTTTAGCTGTTGTAGCTTCATTGGGAGTAGCGGCTTGCACATCAAGCTCATATACGAAGCCATCAGATTTACGTTTTCAGAAAAAAACGCAAGAAAATAATCAACCTATTGTATTAAAGCGAGATGAGAAGCTGTGTGGTGGTGATACAGCAGAACAACAAAATTGCCCAATTGAATTTTATATCGACAGTATTAAAGCTGGAAATTTTTATATAAATAATTCGGCTCAATATGCATTGAAACCAGAAACATATAATTTCAAAGTAAAAAACTGTACTGAAGAATCATGCCAAAGTTGTGATGTTGACTTAAACGTAGGAAAGCTAACAAGCAATGAATTTGTACTCTCTGTCAATACAGACGGTAAACCTTTTATTTCCAATAATGGTCAGCCTTTAAGTTGTGAGGTGAAGCATCAGGTTGCTGCTCAGGAACAGACAATACGAGTGGATTTAGCTGCGGACACTTTATTTAAATTTGACGGTTCTTCCTTGAATGATTTACTGCCAAAGGGCCGTCAAGAGATCTTGAATGTTGCTTCGCAAATTCATAACAACTTCGTTTCTGTAAGCCACATCAATTTAGTTGGTCACACAGATCGTTTAGGAAGTGATAGCTATAACAATCAATTGGGGCAAAACCGTGCAGACACAGTACGCAACCTGTTGGTTCAAAATGGTGTGGCAGGGAATGTGATTTCAACTGCAAGCGCAGGTAAAGGCCAACCTGTGACGAATGGTTGTTTTGATGTAAAACAGCGTGAAGCATTACATGCATGTCTACAGCCTGACCGCCGTGTAACTGTCGAAATTACAGGCATTACTAAATAGTTAAAGTTTTTGAAGATAAAAGAATATAGTTTTTGGGTAAAAATATGACTAATTTTATTGTAATTGAGAAAGACTCATTAAATAAGTCTACAGTAAATGCGACACAGATTACATTAACCGAAGCTTCTATTGTTCATACTAAAATGAGCCGTGATGACGTCGATGAATTTATCCGTGATGGCAATAACTTAGTGCTTAAGCTAAAGAATGGTGAAGTTGTTGTCATTGAGAATTTTTTTATAACATATGACGATGTCGCTTCAGATTTGGTTTTTGAAGAAGATGGGTGTGTTCTATATTGGTTTGATGGCGTATCGGGTTTTAAAGGCATTCCAGGATTAGAAGCATTATTACCTGCTGTTGAAGGCAGTCAACTCGTTGGATTGTTACCTTGGTTGGTGGGTGCTGCTGTAGTTGGTGGCGCTGCGGCAATTATTGATCACAATGACAAGGATGAAGAACCGAAAGATACCACAGCACCTACAGCACCAA
>NZ_RAXT01000138.1 GCF_003611475.1 Acinetobacter rongchengensis
GTTCCTGCTCTATCACTCACTCGTACTAAAATTACATCGCTCTTTTTACTGATACTAAACAATTTATGTCCACGCCACGTTCTGCGGCTTCGAGGGCTAGTTTTTGTTGAACCACTGAGAACAAGGACAACAAACTGCCTACTATATTTTCCCGGAGAGTGGTGTAGGAACTTTTTCATTATTGCTAATCATATCAGCGACAACATCAGCAACGAGCTCCTCTATTCCTGAGAATGCTTTAGACTGATCCGCATCAAGCCAAGACAATGATGGAAACTCAGCACACAACCCAACATACTCATTATATTCTGCTGACCATGTAACACGGCAAGTATATTGTTTACTATCCATTTGAAACCCCATAATGTTTTAAGTCTATGTATAAAAGTACGATTTTCACTTAGCAGTACTTAAATAATCACCCCACCACTGCATCATTTCAGTCCGCTGGGCTAAATAGTCAGCGTGATTATAGCTGGCACGGGTACGGTTCTTATCAATATGTGAAAGTTGTGCCTCAATCCAGTTATCCTGGAACAAACCTGAGTCATTCAAAATGGTACTAAAAGTGGAACGTAGTCCATGAGAGGATAATTGATGTTTTCCATAGCCCATCTTACGTATAGCCATATTTAATGTATTAAAATGAATCGGTTGATTATGTTTCCGTGGGCTAGCAAAAATGTACTTTTCACCGTATGACCATTGCATGACGTCTTTTAAAATATCTAAAGCCTGATCTGAAAGTGGAACTAAGAAGTCGGGAATCTCATGGCCTAATATGACTTTTCGTCGAAACTGTTTAATATGCAAGGCAGGTATTTTCCAGATTTTTTCATTTAAATCAAAATGATGAGGCTCAGCCAATAACAATTCAGCCCCTCGCACGCCAGTATGTAATTTGAACAGCAGTGCTTTTTTAATAATCGGATGGGCATCCAATTTTAATAAATTTTTCTTAAAATCTGATATATCCTCCGCTTTCAAATACGGATAATTCTTCTTGATTTTACTGTTAATGGCGATTTTATTTAAACCATGCGCGATGTTGAATTCACAATAACCCATCGCTACAGCGTAGTCATAAATTTGGTTCAAATAACTACAAGCTTTCTTGACAGGTTCTTTTACTTGGCGTCCCTCTATTTTTTTGATTACTGAAACCAGGTCATAACGCTTGATGTTTTGAAAAGGTAAATCCTGAAGGTCTGGATAAATATCTTGCTGTAAACATCTTTCTGCTAACTGTAGTACACCGCAGCGGGGTGAATCATTAAATGCATTTTTCAGTTTGAACTGCAGCCACTCCTCCCCTACCTTACGAAAGGTGATGACATTAGAGACAGTATCATGCTCAAAACAATAATTATTGTCTTTAAAGTCATCTTTGACTTGTCGTGCCTTTTTCAGCGATAAATCAGGATAAAGCCCCAACTGAATGCGGCGACGTTTTTTTGTTTGTGGATCTGTATAGCGATAGCACCAAGATTTTCTTCCAGTCGGCTCAATCTTCAGGCTAAGTCCATCTTCATCGGATAAAAAACAAGTTTTTTCCTTGCAATGAGCTTGGCGAACTTTAATTTCAGTAAGACTCATGAAATTTAAATGAAACCTATCAGCGGATTGACGAGATCCATTATATCAAAATAGAAGAAAATATATATGATGCGTA
>NZ_RAXT01000139.1 GCF_003611475.1 Acinetobacter rongchengensis
CCATGAAAATTTTAACTACTGTGAGCTTTTGCTTTTGAAAAGACACGAGCGAAGCGAGTGCCATTTTTTGCTCTTGCTTTTGGGGTTTGGGGCTTGCCCCAACAAGGCACAGAGTAGGAATTTTGAACGGTAGTGAAAAAGTACCCTCTGTGTATCCTTGCTCTATGTTTTTTAAACCTTTGAATTTTTCCCTGTAATTTGAAGAAATTGCCCCTCGACTAAGCTTGCTTAGTCAAAAAAGTTTGAGCAAAGCGAAAACATAGGGCAATTTTCATAATAAAAATGGGCTTTTAAAGTTTTTAAATGCTTTTAAATGCTTTTAGACATGCTGAAATGCCTACACAGCAAGGCATACAGAGGACATACTCCTAGGTTTACCTACCAATACTCCTAGGTTTACCTACCAATACTCCTAGGTTTACCTACCAATACTCCTAGGTTTACCTTGCATAATCCTAAAAGATATAATACAAAGGAATTACTAGGTTTAATATTAATAAGTAAAATGAGCGATTTAATAGTAAAAGATAATGCCTTAATGAACGCTAGTTATAACCTAGACTTAGTTGAGCAGCGTTTAATTCTCTTGGCTATCCTTGAGGCTAGAGAATCAGGCAAAGGAATCAATGCCAATGATCCTCTAACCGTTCATGCTGAAAGCTATATCAATCAATTTGGTGTAGCTAGACAGACTGCATATCAAGCATTAAAAGATGCTTGTAAGGACTTATTTGCACGCCAATTTAGTTACCAAGAAAAACGTGAGCGTGGGCGAGCTAATATTACAAGTCGTTGGGTATCGCAAATTGCTTACATTGATGAAACGGCAACAGTTGAGGTTATTTTTGCCCCTGCCGTTGTTCCACTGATTACACGATTAGAGGAACAATTCACCCAATACGATATTGAACAAATTAGCGGTTTATCGAGTGCCTATGCCGTCCGTCTATATGAATTATTGATTTGTTGGCGTAGTACAGGGAAAACACCTGTTATTGAACTAGCAGAGTTTAGAAAGCGTTTAGGTGTTTTAAATGATGAATATACTAGATCGGATAATTTCAAAAAATGGATTATTGAAAACCCTATTAAACAAATAAACGAGCATACCGACATCACAGCAAGCTACGAACAGCACAAAAAAGGGCGGACAATCACAGGGTTTTCATTCAAGTTTAAGCAGAAGAAAAAAACAGAACCTGAAACGCCAAAAAACAGCGATTCTAGCCAACGTATCGAAAAGCCTAGTCAAATCCCTGCCAACATCGTAAAACAACCTGAAAACGCAAATTTGAGCGATTTACAGCATCGAGCAAGCAAGATTACAGGGTTAATCATGTCTAACCGTCTATCAGATCGGTTTAAACAAGGTGATGAATCAATCATGCAGATGATGGCACGTATTCAAAGTGAGATTACAACCGATTCAATAGCCGACCAATGGCAATCAAAATTAGAAGAATTTGGCGTAGTTTTTTAGTCTGTCACGTAGCAATCACGTAGAAAATTATGCTTGAAAGGCTTGCTGTTATTACATTTCAA
>NZ_RAXT01000014.1 GCF_003611475.1 Acinetobacter rongchengensis
CTCTTAATGAAAATATTCAAAAAATGTTTAATTTGCGTGAGTTAAGTGAGCAGGCTATTTTAAATTTACCTGAAATTATTAACCAAACGGCACATCAAGTTGAAGAATATACCAATCAGCGTATTCGAGAGATTGATCATTATGATTTCTCTGAAATTTTTGAGCGCTATTTAAAGAACTGATGACTTTAAATGACGTTGAATAGTAAGCGTCGCTAAGGGTAATATCAGTCAGTTAATAATTTTTAAATCCTCCCCCTTGCGGAGCATACTCTTCACTTTTGGAAAAGGAGGGGAGTGGCACTGCTGCGCAAGGAATCTAAAATTATTTTAGATTCTCAATAGTTCCCCCTGTTTTTCTTGCGCCTTATATGGCTCAGGGCTAGGGGAGATTATTAAATGAGTAATCAAATCATTAAATTACTCTTAACTGATCAGCATTAGTCCATAAATGCATTTTTTATTGCAAAAATTAGTTTTTTATCGTGAGTGTTCGAGTCGTCATTTCAGTTAGAATGAAAGTAGATTGGGGATAAATATGCAGAAATTTCATTCTAAAATTGATTGGTGGGTGTTGGGCTTTTTGATTGCGATGACAGGCTTGCTTGTGCAATTATTACTGACGATGTATGCAAAAGGGACAATGGTTGAATATCCTGAGCATACGACAGTATATCTGCTCACCATTGCAGTGATGTGGTGGCCTGTTTTAAATACACGTTATTCTATTCAAAATGATATCTTGACGATTCGCTGTATGTTTTTCAAGTGGGTGATTCCATTGAGTACGATTCAGCAAATCTCGAAAACCAATAATTCAATTTCTTCTCCAGCTTTATCATTAGATCGTTTACAAATTCGTTATTTAAAAGATGGTAAAGCCAAACAAATTTTAGTTTCTCCACGCAATCCACAACTATTTTGTCAGGCAGTACAGCGTCAGAATGCTCAAATTTAATCAGCTGAAATGTATATGTTATGGCGAAATTTGCAGTATTCGATCTATTTGTCAGATGTGGGTTAATATTTTAAAGCTTGATTAGATATTTTGAATGAGAACTTGAAAAATAAGCTTAAAGCATTACATCATGTAGGCTAACGATAAATCATGAGTCAGTTGTGAACGAAAACGCACGAGAAAATATCGAAAAGATTTTAGCCAATATGACCACACTTCCTGGTGTCTATAAAATGCTGGGGAAAGAGGGTGAGTTACTTTATGTCGGCAAAGCCAAAAATCTTAAAAATCGTGTCTCGAGCTATTTTGTCAAAACCATTGAGCATCCCAAAACTCAGGCTTTGGTTGCACGTATTTATAATATAGAAAGTTTGGTTGTCCGTTCAGAAACGGAAGCATTGTTACTTGAGCAGAACCTGATTAAGTTACATCGCCCGCCATATAATATTATGTTGCGGGACGATAAATCTTATGTCTATATCTTTGTTTCTGCGGATAAACCTTACCCACGGATTGCTTCGGGGCGTGGTAAGGGGAAACATCAAGTGGGTAAATTCTTTGGCCCGTACCCAAGTGCATATAATGCACGAGATACCTTACTGGTTTTACAAAAATTATTTAATGTACGCCAATGTGAAAATAGTTATTTCTCACAACGTAAACGTCCATGTTTGCAATACCAAATTAAACGCTGTACGGCACCCTGTGTCGGTTTGATTAGCCCAGAAGCCTATAATGAAGATGTGCAGAATTCGATCCGCTTTTTAAATGGTGATACCAAAGAGTTGAATCAGGAATTGATTCAAAAAATGGAACAGGCTGCGGAAAATTTAGAATTTGAAAAAGCAGTGTTTTATCGTGATCGAATGGCACTTTTACGTGATGTCCAAGCCCAGCAAGCGATTTATAAAGTGAAAGGTGAAGCCGATATTCTGGCCATTGCATATCAAGCAGGCGTGACTTGCGTACAGATTATGCACGTCCGAAATGGCAAAATGCTCGGTGGGAAGAGTTATTTTCCTGACATGTTAGGTGATGATTTAGGACAAATGCTGTCAGATTTTATGGCGAATTTCTATTTCCAAGTGGCGGATGAAGTGCCAACAGAATTGATTGTCAATGTAGAAATTCCTGATCGACAACAATTAGAAGAAGCGCTACATCAGCAATTTGAGAAGAAAATCCAAGTCAAACACAGTGTGCGGGAAACCCGTGCAGAATGGCTTGAATTGGCAGAGATGAATGTACAACATGCCATCAAAGGAAAGCTCGCCAATCATTTAGAGTTAAATGAACGTTTTCATCAACTTGAACAAGTCACGGGTCGTCCAATTGACCGTATCGAATGTTTTGATATTTCGCATACCATGGGCGAGGCAACCATTGCATCATGTGTGGTTTTTGATGCGGGGGGAGCACGTAAGCGAGACTATCGTCAATTTGCAATTGATGGAATCACGCCGGGGGATGATTATGCGGCGATGCGCCAAGCGCTGACTCGCCGTTATAAAAAAGCCATGCTCCCCGATTTGCTACTGATTGATGGTGGTAAAGGTCAATTACATATGGCAATGGAAGTAATGCAGGAGTTAGGTTTAGAAGCGTTCATGGTGGGTGTTTCTAAAGGTGAAGGGCGTAAACCCGGACTTGAAACTTTACATTTTACTGATGGAACAAAAATTCAGTTAGCTGAGGATCACAAGGCTTTACACTTGATCCAGCAGGTACGTGATGAAGCGCATCGGTTTGCGATTACCAAACATCGCGCTAAACGTGATAAACGTCGTGGTGGATCAGTATTAGAAGCCATTCCTGGGTTAGGACCGAAACGTCGTCGTGATTTACTTACACATTTTGGTGGCATTCAAGGTGTATTAAAAGCTTCTGAAAATGATTTAAAGTTTGTTCCAGGATTGGGTGATGTAATGGCAAGAATGATTTATAAAGTATTGCATGAGTAAGATAAATTCTTTTTTTGAAATATATATTTAATGAGTGATGATCTTGTTGTATGTCTAAAAATTTCTAAATTGAAATATTCACAATTCAATTTTTCTGAAAGGGAATTTGAAAGATGAAATACCATGCACATGTATTTTTTGAACTTGATCAGACAGCTCAAGTTCAGGAACTACACTTGAGACTTCAGGAAGTCTTATCTGGTTCAGTTACAGTCAGCAGATTGTTATATAAAGCTGTAGGGCCTTTACCCAAGCCTATGTTTCAAATGGAGTTTTCGCAGGATGAATTCGCGCAAGTAAAGTACGTTTTAACTCAAATTTTTCATGGATTTTCGATTTTAATTCATCCTTTGCTTGAGAATGAATACCTTGCACATACACAATATGCAACGTGGATAGGTACACCATTAAATTTGAATCTTGAATGTTTATAATATCTTAGCTCAGGTCATTAGCTGAAGTGCTCATTGACGCTTGAGTCACAGACCATTTTCATCACATTAAAAATATGAAACAGTAGCTCGAAGGATCGCAATTCAGAGCAAAAGTATGTCTTTAGAACCATTGTTTCAACAAATTGAACTGAGTGAATGGGTTGATATACCACAAGGATGGCTACAAGGCAGAACAATCTTTGGTGGTTTAGTTGCAGGTATGCTGATACAAAAGGCGATTGTTACAATTGCAGATCCAGAGAAGAAGCTACTCAGCTGTAGTGTTACGCTCGCTGGGCCAGTTGAACAAAACAAAGCTCGCTTAACGGCTGAGATCCTTAGACAAGGCAAGTCAGTTACAACGATAGAAGTACGTCTTTGGCAAAATGATGCGGTACAAAGTATTTTAATTGCCAGTTTTGGTAAGCAGCGTGAATCAAATATTCAGGTGGCATTAGAACCACAAGCACCTGATTTTCCATCCATTGAGCAAGCCAATATTGTTCCTAAATATTTGCCATTTCCTGAGTGCGTCAAAAACTTTCAATTGGCATGGACAGAAGGTCATTATCCAATGTCAGCGAGTAAACAACCTGATTTTGCAGGTTGGTGTCGTTTTGACCCAGCGGAACATGCCCATCGGAAAATGAATACAGCGGATTTATTAACTTTAATGGATGTTTGGCCACCGGGTGTGCTATCTATGTTTCGTAAACCTGCACCGGCCAGTACATTGACATGGCATATGACTTTTATTCATTCCATAGAGTGTGATTTAAATGATTGGTTTAAGTATAAGGTGGTAACTGATCATGCTGCACATGGTTATGCAACTGAGCATGCTTATTTGTGGGATGCGCAAAATCGACTGATCGCAATTGCAAGACAGACTGTTACTGTGTTTGCCTAGTCGACAGTTTCTTGTGAATCGTATAAAGTATTGACGAAATAGAGGATTACTCTACATTATATTTTGCCTGAATTCAGGTAGAAGGGGACTCACTGGCGGTGTCTATGACTACAGGTCGTATCCTGAATATTCCAAATATCTTGACGCTGGCTCGTATTGCGTTAATTCCAGTTTTTTTAGTGATTGCGTATTGGCCACCTGCGATTGGTGTAGGTGGGCATGAGGGCAGTATGACACGTCATATTGTTTTGACAGCAATTTTTGTTATTGCAGCAATCACAGATTGGTTTGATGGCTATCTTGCACGAACATTAAATCAAAGCTCTGCGTTTGGGCGTTTTTTAGACCCTGTTGCAGATAAACTTATGGTTGCGGCTGCCTTAATTGTTTTGGTTCAATGGCAACCGAGTATCGCAATGGCCTTTGCTGCAATTGTGATTATTTCACGTGAAATCACTGTTTCTGCTTTACGTGAATGGATGGCAGAATTAGGTGCGCGTACCAATGTTGCTGTATCTACAGTTGGAAAATACAAAACAGCATTTCAAATGATTGCAATTACGGTATTTTTATTGAATTGGCAACCACTTGAATTACTGGCTTATGCTTTGTTGTATACCGCTGTTATTTTAACATTGTGGTCGATGTTTATTTACTTAAAAGCAGCATGGCCTTATTTAAAACAGCCTTGATACTGATTATTTTCTAATAAAGCCTTTCCTTAGAGAAAGGCTTTATTGGTTTTGGAGTGTTTGAAACTTAAACAATGTATTCGAGCATAGAATGCATGTTGAATGAATAGATTATGCTATATTGCGCTTGAATGAAGACCATAAAAATGAATTGAAACGGGAAAATTTAGAAAAAGTACCCGTTGTTCGTGAAGAGAAGGATTATACATGCCGCCATTACTTTATTTATCCAATGAAAACTTATGTTTATTAGAAGGAAATAAAAATATTACTGTTCCATGCCAATCTGTGGAGCAATATAAAAAGAACTTGGTGGAAATCCAACAACGTAAAGAATGGAAAACGAAAGGTACGGGTGCTCAATTTATGGGGGCCTATACACAACAGGATGAAGCAGATTTACGTTATATTTTTCCAACTGATGCCGTGATAACTTCAGATCAAAAAATGATTTATAGTGCCTGCTTACAAGAAGGTACCGCAATTCATATTAAGTCGTTAACAGACTTGCAAGAAGCTGAAGGTTTAGTGCTGCGTAAAAATGATTTTGTGGTTCAAGATATTGCCTATGATGAGTCTAAACGCCGTTTAGCACTTTCAGTCAATACCCAAGGTTTGGAACGCCATATTTGTATTTTACCTTTGGATGCCAATCGAACTCAGTATTTGACGGAAGGTGATTGTCAGGACTCCAATCCGATGTTTGATCCTCGAGATTCGATGCAATTGTATTATGATTCTTGCGGTTTGGCCTATGCTGAGCATGGTATCGCTTATGGTCCTCGGGAAATTTGTCATTTAGATATGGGGACAGGGGATTTAACCACTGTGGTCGCAGATCCTAAATTTGATTTCTTTAAACCCAAAATGGATCACCTTGGAAACTTATATTTCCTCAAGCGTCCATATTCTAGAGAGGGGCAGCGGAATTCACCGCTCACTTCTTTGAAAGATATTATTTTTGCACCTTTTAAAATTATTCGAGCAATGGTGGGCTGGTTAGATTTCTTTACACAACGTTATACAGGTGAGTCATTAAAAACCACTTCTGGGAATAATCCTGCCAAGGCACAACAAAAGTCTGAAGAAGAATTATTCGTTGAAGGAAATCTGATTAAGGCTCAACAGAATTTAGAGCGTAATAAAAGTGCAGGTGAAAAATATCCGGGCATGATTCCAAACTCTTGGGAGTTGGTCAAAATGACCCCTTCAGGTGATATGAGCACTTTAAAAAAGGGAGTGATGAGTTTTGCTTTAAAGGATGGCTCTATTTTCTATTCTAATGGTAAATACTTAGTCGAAATCACAGCAGATCAGAATGAAAAGCTATTGGTTGAGACTAAGTTAATTTCCAAGATTATTTGTTGAGTAGTTTCTTATAAATCCTCTATAAAGCTAGGGTATCGTTATTGTTTATAAATTTATTCTTGTGCTTTTAGTTAAAATTTAACAAAGAAAATTACTTGTTTCTCATAAAAAATTCATCCATTGTTTTGGTCAATCTCTGTTTGATTTTTGTGCGATGAATCTCGAATTATTTGAACCTGAAGCCATAGACAACTTACTGCCTTGTGATGGGCAAGTAACCGACTATGGCTTAATTTTAGATGCGGCGCAAAGTGACCAATACTTAAAATATTTTTTACAACATTTGGCGTGGCAACAAGATGAAGTTTTCTTGCATGGTCAATACTACAAAACTGAACGTAAGGTGGTTTGGTATGGTGATGAAAATTATCAGTATCATTATTCAGGTATGGCCAAACAAGCGCATGTTTGGCAGCCAGCGCTATTTCGACTCAAACAACATATCGAACATTTAACAGGACACCACTATAATTCATGCCTTGCCAATTTATATGAAAATGGTACGCAAGCTGTTGGATGGCATAGTGATGATGAACCTTCATTGATTTCTCCCAATCAAGACGTTGTGATTGCTTCATTGAGTTTAGGGGCAACACGTAAATTTAGTTTTAAACATAAATGGAAAGCTGAAAAAGTTGATTTACTGTTACAAAGTGGACAACTGATTGTTATGCAAGGGCAGACCCAACGTTATTGGAAACATCGCCTTGCAAAGTCCTTACGTGTATTTGAACCACGTGTGAACTTGACTTTTCGTTATTTTCATTCGGATTAGTTTGTTAATGTTAGTCAATCACTCGGATACTTGATCTGCGATTCATGCTAATCACAGAATCTAAAAGGCGTAAAAAATGCCAGCCAGCAATAAAGCTGATTGGCATTACTCTGAGTCGCGATTATTTCCGAGGAAATAACCGCTATACCATGTGCTACTGAAGAACATAATCATCATATGAGAATTATGTGTAATGCACAAGAATATTCATTGTAAAATTTTGTTTAAATTATCATCAAGATCAAAAGATCTTGGCATTTGTGTTGATTTCAGAAAGTTGATGATTTTCAGAAAGTGCTTGATAACGTTTTTCAATTTGCGCTGCTGAATCTTCTAACGTTTCAATCAGTTTCTGCAAATTAACATATTCAAAGCGATTTTTAGAGGCAAGCACTGTGAGTGCCAAAGGTGCTTCTTTACTCGAAAATTTTACAGGAATGGATAAACCAGAAACATTAGGGTCAAGTTCACCTTGAGAGAAATAATACCCTTGTTTTTTGATTTTCTTCATTTTATTGACAAAAGTTTCTTCATCTTCAGCAAAACCTACTTCTGCCAATTGCGTTTGAAAACGTGTGTAATAATGATGAATGTTTTGTTTGGACAAATGTGCCATGATTGCTTTAGGTGATGAACCCATATAAACAGGGCGTGGACAACCGCGACCATAACTGAGCAATGTTTCATCACGATATACTTCATGATGAATATCAATACAATAATCATCATTTAGATGTGTCAATAAACAACAAAGTTCAGTCCGCTCAGAAATTTCTTGCATGAATGGTTTACTGATCTGTACCAAGGGATCTGTGGTTCTAGAAATATAATCCATCACCGCAATTTTGGGGCCTAATGTGTAATCGCCTGAAGTACCGCTTAGGCGTTGTAAAATATCAGCTGAGACCAATTCTTTTAAATAGCGATAACTGGTGGGTTTAGATAACCCTAACTCTTCACAAATCACATCAACATTGATGACAGGGCGAGATACTGAAAATAAATCTAGTACAGTGAGAATTTTGCCAAAACTAGAAAGAGCCATGAATGACCTACTCAATAAGTGAGAATCAAAAAATAAAAGCTAATGTTACGTTATAACAAATTGTTCAGGAAAAATCAGCGTAATTTGTATTCTAATTACAGATAGTTTGAAAATGAGTAACTTAACTCAGTATTAGAGAAAGTTATATAAATTAAGTTATATTGTCTATTAAAAAATTAACAAATTATCAAAATAAGATATTTTATTTGACTAATTATATTTTTATTGTCAAAATTAGTCTAAAGAATATTCAAATGTGAAGTTTTGGTGTATTAATAATCTTAAATTTCACGATAAATTGAATTTCTTCTCTTCTCAAAGTTGTACTCAGAAATCAGTTTTATCGTTTTCTAAAATTCTTACTTGATCGTTTTTCAAGATTGACCTCACTGTTTAAATGTTAAATGGTGCGGTTTTTTGGTCGTGTGGAAAACATCAGGATTGTTTTAAGCCGAACAAGTACATCAGTGGAAGAACTACATATCATTTAGCTTATAGCGAGCCGCATTCATGTTATTAATCAAACCACTATTGGCTTTTAGACCCAATAAATTGGATTGGATTTTTGCGACTAAAACATTTATCGCAGGCATGCTAGCGCTTTATATTGCATTTGCACTTGATCTGAGTAATCCCATTTGGGCAATAGGTACAGTTTTTGTTATTGCCAATCCTTACTCAGGTATGACGGCTTCTAAGAGTATTTATCGTTTATTGGGAACATTATTTGGTGCGATTTTTGCGGTCGCCATCATGCCTTTTTTAATCAATACCCCATTATTATTTACTTTTGTATTGGCCTCATGGGTTGGTGTATGTCTTTATCTTTCCTTAATTGATCGCTCACCACGAAGTTATGTGGTGATGTTGGCTGGTTATACCGCTGTGATTATTTGTTTTAACTCTATTTACTATATCGATAAAATTTCAATTTTTGATATGGCATTGGGGCGTTTTATTGAAATCTCTTTAGGTGTTGTTTGTAGTGCTGTTGTAACAGCCACCATTTTCCCGATGCATTTAGGTCCTGTTGTACAAGTACGAGTAACGAAAACTTTACAAGACACCAAACAGGCTTTTGATTCAATTTTATCGAATCATCAACATTTAGATAATTACACGCAACTATTAGCAGGGATCACCCGAGATACTTCTGATATTCATACCATGGCTGTGCATTTGAGTTATGAGAAATCCAAATTTAAAGGCATGACCAAACCATTGCAAGAGTTGTTACACCAAGTCACGATGTTGGTCGCTAATTTGGTTGCGATGTCTGAAAGAATTAAACAGTTGGATCAAATTGATCTGCGTTATAAACCATATCTTCAAGCATTACATGATGATGTAGATGTATTTTTAGATGATAAAAATGCCATTGAGGAAAATCAGCTTAGACAGTTACCCGCAACATTTGAGCAGAAGTTTCAGATCATTGCGCAACATGCGACGCCTGAACAGCAGGTTATTTTAGGTAGTCTGAAAATGGATATTCGCCATTTCATTCAAAATTTCCGTGCGGAAAAGCTGATTTGGCAACGTATACAGGTCGGGGATAATACACTTCCTAAAATGATTGCACCTTTGACCACAGCTTATCCGAGTTTACATCGAGATTATGGTGTTGCTGTGCGAGGCGGTTTGTCAGCATTTTTAACCATTATCATTGCATGTGTGATTTGGATCTATAGTGGTTGGAAAACAGGGTTCATGTTGGCCGAAATGGCGGCAATTACTGCGTGTGTTTTAACCTTTTTAGATGATCCTGTACCTGCTCTTAAAGTATTTATTCGAGCCAGTGTCTACGGTGCAATTTTGGTCTTTATTTATGCCTTTGGTATTTTCCCACATGTGACTACGTTTTGGGAATTGATGGTGGTTTTAGCGCCTTTCATCATATTCTGCATCATGTTGTATTCGCATCCTCCACTCAATGGATTAGGGCTGCCTTTAATTATGAATACGGTGATGGGCTTAGGACTACAAAACCGTTATGCCATGGATCAAATTGCTTATTTTGATTTTTCTATCAGTACGATTTTTGGCCCAATTATTTCGATATTTGTGGTGCATGTGGTGCGTTCTATGTCACCTGACATTACTGTGCAACGGATCTTAGCAAGACATTATAAAGCCATGCGAGAAGCGATTGAAATACCTTATGGTCTTGGTTTTAGAATCCATTTACGCAGTATGTTAGACCGTATTGGCGTACTGAATACTAAGCCTGTACAGTCTGAACAGTTAAAAATAGAAATTAACAATGCTTTGATTGAATCCAGCGCAGTGGTTGATTTAACTCGATTACAAGAGCTTGTAAAAAAGTTATCTCCAGAAGCACCAGTGAGACATTCAATAGTTGAATTACAACAATTATTGGATCAATGGTTAGCACAGCGTGAAGTCAATCAATTTGGTCAAAAGGTACCTGCAGCATTGCTTACAATGTTTGATCAAGTGCTTAGCGATGTTCAAACGGTTGGGGATGGGGATATCCGTCTGCGTGTAGAAATTTCAGTGAATAATATTCGAAACAGTATTTGTCACCAACATGTTGGAGCTAATACAGATTCAGTGACATTCGTCGGAGCATAAAATGGGTGAATTTAATATTTATGGTGTTTATGTTCCTGCATTTTTAATTCAAGCAATTTTGGCCTATATCCTGTTCAAAGTTGTGGTCATTGGTTTGGACTATTTGGTTGAAAAGAATTGGATCATTTTTCCTGCAATTTTTAATTTGTGTGTGTATTTGATTTTATTGTGCGGTATGCACTGGTTATTTATTGGCTTAGGACTGTAAGTTTAATTTTAAAATTTGATGAAAGAATAGGTAAATCATGAAAACGTTTGATGTGCGGAAAATAATACGACCATTTAGTTTTGTTGTGGTGTTATTGATTGCTATATTTTGTATCGTCCATGTCTGGGACTATTATAACGCTGAGCCTTGGACTCGAGATGGTCGTATCCGTGGTGATGTGATTCAAGTGTCTTCCGATATTTCAGGATTGGTAACTGAAGTTTTGGTTCAGGACAACCAAACTGTGAAAAAAGGTCAGATTCTTTTTAAAATTGATTTAGCACGTCAGGCTTTAGATGTTGAGCAAGCTAAGTCTGATTTAGCCAAAGCGAAATCAGGTCTTGCAGAAGCAGAAGCAGGTTTGGCACAGGCCAAAGCCAATGTGATTAAGTCACAAGCCAATATAAATTTGGCGGATAAAAATGCAAAACGCTATTCAGATTTGATGGATGGTGCGATTTCAAAACAAGAGCAAGATCAAGTGTTTGCTCAGCGCGATCAATCGCATGCAGAGCATCAACAACTTGAAGCGGCAATACAGCAGTCTGAAGCCAATATTAAACAGCAGAAAGCCTTAATCGAAGCGGCAAACAGTAATTTGCATTTAGCACAGTTAAATTTGAATCGTGCCGAAGTGGTTGCACCCGCCGATGGTACATTGTCAAATTTTGATATGCGCGTAGGTAATTATGTCAAAGTTGGGCAAGCTGTTGCAGCTTTATTGGATCGTAAACAACTTTATGTGGTTGGTTACTTTGAGGAAACTAAGCTGAATAAAATCCATTTAGGTGATCCAGCCACCGTTCAGTTAATGGGTGACTCTGTAAAATATCAAGGTCATGTTCAAGGGATTGCATCTGGGATTGAAGATCGTGAGCGGACCACATCATCAGGATTATTGGCAAATGTAAATCCAACCTTTAGTTGGGTACGTTTGGCGCAACGTGTACCTGTTAAAATCGTTTTAGATGACGCACCACATGATTCTTTGGCTTTTGTCGCAGGGCGGACAGCAACCGTTCATATTCTAGAGCGTAAAAACAATTAGAGTCTATAGATTCTGTTCAATTGTTGCTTCTCATCAAATTTTAACCCATCGAAAGATGGGTTTTTTTATGAAAATCATCATGATAAAGCTTAAAGCTTAAAGCTTAAAGCTTAAAGCTTAAAGCTTAAAGCTTAAAGCTTAAAGCTTTAAGCTTATTGCTTAAGGCGTAGTTCCTACAGGAGATCGATACCAACTTTCAATAAATAATGCTGCGGCAATACTATCTGCTGCTAGGTTTTTAGCACGCCCTTGCATTTGATAATGTTCCAATTCATCACGTGCTTCACGCGTAGTGAGGCGTTCATCGACCATGAGTGTTTCAATATTGGTTTGATGACGTAAACGACGTGCAAATTTTCGTGCTCGGGTTGATAATTCAGATTCTGAATCATCCATATTGAGTGGTAAACCCACTAAAAATAAACTGGGTTGATGTTGTTTAACAATTTTTAATAAATGATCCCAATTGGGGATTCCATCTTTCATTGGAAAAAGTGCCAATGGTGTTGCACTGTGTATGAGGGATGAGCCTACCGCCATCCCCATTTTTTGTGTTCCAAAATCAAAAGCCATAATCAGTTGTGGCGTTGTTAAATCAGGCATGTCCAATCTCAGAAGATAACCAGGTACGATCAATGCCTATTTTACGATATGCAGCATCCCAACGGTCGTTATAAGGTAAATTAAAGACCAAATCCATATCAGAATCACAAATCAACCAGTCACCTTTGGCAATTTCTTCTTCAAGTTGGTTCTTTGACCAACTTGCATAACCCAAAGCGATTTGATAACGATCTACGCCTTCATTATGTGCAATCGCATCTAAAATATCTTTACTGGTGGTAATACACAGGTTTTCACCCACAGCAATTGAAGAATGCCACGTCGGTTGTCCTGTGTATAATACAAAGCCAGCTTCAGGGCGTAACGGCCCCCCTTGTAAGACTTCATGTGGGCGGACATGATCTGCTGCTATTTCCAAATCATTGAGTAACTCTTTGACCTGAATTCCCGCAGGACGATTAATAATAATACCTTGAGCGCCGTCTTCATCATGCCGAGCAATATAAATCACGGTATTTGCAAAAAAATCATCTGCTAAATCAGGTGGGGCAATCAAGCAGCGATGTGAAAGATATTGTTTGGTCACCTATGAACTGCTCCTGCTGTTGATTGATGAAATCTTCTTTTCAGTCTTGACGTTATGTCGATTTGCCATATTCAAATTTCAACATACTAGACAAATCGATATTCACCAAATAATTTTTAAGGTGAATATCGTCAAATTTAAATTATTTACTGAAATTTTAATTGGCGAAGTTGTTTTGCATGTTGCAACGTGGTCTCACTAATTTCAACACCGCCGGTCATTCTGGCGAGTTCTTGAATGCGTGCATCTTCTTCTAATTCGATAATGGTACTACTGGCAGGATCGGTTTGTTGTTTCTTCACTAATAGATGTTGATCAGACTGTGCTGCAACTTGAGCTTGATGAGTAATACACAGAATCTGAACATGCTGTCCTAAACCTGCCAATAAACGACCCACGATTTCCGCTGTACCACCACTGATTCCGACATCGATTTCATCAAAGACTAAAACCTCGGCTTCGGTTTTCTCTGCATTCATGACCTGCATGACTAAGGCTATTCGAGATAATTCACCACCTGAAGCGACACGAGCTAAGGGTTGCGCTGGAATCCCTTTATTTGCTGTGAAGAGCAGTTGAATAAAGCTGAGTCCCTCACCAGAGACTTGTTCTAGAGGCTCAAATTTAAATTCAAAATGTGCTTCTGGAAGTGCAAGTTGTTTGACTTGCTCGGTGAGGTGTTTGGCTAATGGCAGTGCTGCTTCACGACGAATTTGATCGAGATATTGTGCTTTTTCTAAAAAGGTTTGGTGTGAAAGCTCAACTTGTTCGGCTAAAGTTTCAGGATCTTGCAATTGATGGAGTTGAGCCAATTCAGCTTGCCAAGTTTCAAACTGTTGTTTGAGTTCATCGGGTTGGATACGATATTTACGTGCTAAACGATGAAAAATTTCTAATTGAGTATTCAATTCATCCATACGTTCAGGGTCAAAACTTTGACGATCAATAAATTGACGTAAATTTGCGGCAGCATCTTCAATTTCACTTTGTGCATTAACCAGAGAATTGTATATTTCAGTCAGTTGTTCACTCCGTCCTGCATGCGATTCTAAGCGACGAATGATTGAAGATATTTCTTGGCTGATGTTTTGTTCTGACTCATCTAGGACATTTAGACTATATCCGCAGTCTTGCATAATATGTTCATGATGGCTTAGACGGTCAAATTCTTGTTCAATTTCTTTATAATCAATGCGAATCACATCTTCGAGTTCTTCAAGTTGTAACTCTAAAGTAGCAATACGTTGTAAACGATTGGCTTGGGCATCAATAGCGGCTTGATGCGTTCGAATATTTTTTTGCCAAGCATTAAAGCTTTCACGCACTTCTTGCGCAGGTTGATGGAAATTACTATAACGATCTAGCCAGTGCTTTGGGTAGGGTGGTTCGAGTAATTGTTGTTGGCTATGTTGGCTATAGAGTTGAACCAGTAAACGTCCAATTTCTTTTAATTCAGCCAGACTGCTTGGTCGGCCATTGATCCAAGCCTTACTACGACCTGTGGCAAAAATAACGCGTCGTAGATGGATCTCACCTGATTCATCATCCAACTCATGGGTTTTTAACCATTCTGCTTCAGGACTATTGGCCTGATAGCTGAAAACAGCAGTCACATCTGCCTTTTCTGCATTATAGCGAACATAATTGGTATCTGTCCGTTCGCCTAAGCATGCCGATAAAGCATCTAAGAGTAATGATTTACCAGCGCCTGTTTCCCCAGTAAGGACATTAAAACCCTGCTCTATATCGATAGCAAGATTATCAGCCAAGGCAAAATTCATTAAATTTAAGTGTGTCAGCATAAACGCATCCAAGCTGCGAACGATGAGGTTCTAAGATAGTGAAGTTTTGTTTTTGTCACAAGTCAGAAAATATTCTAATATAAAGCAATTCTAAGTATTCTAAATAATTTTAATATGAAAATGAAACTCCCTTTACCCAAGGCGCCGATTAAACAGCGCATCAATAAAACGAATATAACCCAGTTAAAACAAAAGCTGGATCAATTGTCAGCAGAGTTTAAACGTTCAACGGCACAAGGAAACTATTTAGAAGCCTATAAAGCTGTTTCTGAGGTGGCAAAACTGATGCCACATCATGTGGTTATTATGATGGATTTAGCTTTTACTGAATTACGTTTAAAGCGTTATGAAGATGCATATATACATTATCAACAAGCCATAAAACTGAGTCCAAATACCATAGACACCAATATTTATGATGGCTTAGCTGAGGTCTGTTATTTTTTAAACAAACTACAAGAGTTAACTCAATATGGCCGATTGGCTATAGACAGTAAGAAAAAACAAGTCAAAGATCAAGCGGCTATAGCACTGTTTGCTGAGTCACCACTGCCATTTAATCCTGAAAATCCATCTGAAAATATTATTGCCTTTTCCTTATTTGGTTCAAATCCGCGTTATTGTGAAACCTCTGTAATCAATGTGGGCTTAGCTAAAGAAATTTACCCTGATTGGATTTGTCGTTTTTATATAGACCATAGTGTTCCTCAGGATGTTGTACAGCGCTTGCTTGCAAAAGGCGCACAAGTCATTGTGGTCAATGAGCAACAACGTCAAATTTCAGGGCTATTTTGGCGTTTCTTGGTGATGGATGATCCAACTGTAAAACGATTTTTAATTCGTGATGCAGATTCATTGGTATCTTATCGTGAGCAAGCGGCTGTCAATGAATGGCTAAAGAGTGATCGGTGGTTCCATATTATGCATGACTATTATTCGCATACAGAACTGATTCTAGCGGGTATGTGGGGTGGTTGTCAGGGTGTTGTGAGTGATTTGGAAACAAAAATTCTAGAATTCTTGGATACTGGAAATTATTTAAATAATCGTGTTGCAGACCAACATTTTCTGCGGTTTTGTATTTGGCCAATCGTAAAGCAGAGTGTACTGAATCACGATCGTTATCATTTTGATGAAAACAGTGTGGATTTTCCAAAGGCTCATCAGTATAACGACTATGAAACTCAAGCGCAGTTTCATGTTGGAATGAATGAGGGTTCATCTAAAATAGTTATCCATGATCTTCAGGATAAGCAGATTTACTGGGCGATTTATAATCAAGAAAAACAGCAGATTTGTCGTTATTTGGCACAAGCATCCGCTGGTAAATTAGAGTTAGATATGCCAAGATTTTATGCCAAACAGATTGAAAAACAGAATTGGAAAGTAGAAGTACATCCAGTTGAAAACATAGATTGATTAGTTTGAATCGCAACATTAAACTAGCTTGATCATAATTTATATAAATGCGCATTATCTGGAGAATACGCATGTCAACTCAGTACGATCATGTATCAGTGGTAAAAAAATCAAATGTATATTTTGGTGGCTTGTGCATTAGTCATACAGTGCAATTTGAAGATGGAACTAAAAAGACTTTAGGGGTTATTCTTCCAACTGAAGAAGCTTTGACGTTTGAAACGCATGTGCCTGAACGTATGGAAATTATTTCAGGTGAATGTCGTGTGAAAATTGCTGACAGTGAAGAAAGTGAGTTGTTCCGTGCGGGCCAATCATTTTATGTGCCAGGCAATAGTCGTTTTAAAATCGAAACAGATGATGTATTGGATTATGTCTGTCATTTGGAAGGTTAATGGTTTGATTTAAAATATGGTTATCTTTATTGCGAAACAACAGACTTTGAAATTAACGTGTTTTGAAATTCATGTGTTTAGTAATAAGACAAACAAATTTTAGTGCAAATCGGTTAAACTAAAGCATCAAATAGAATCCTGTAAAGTTGGCTTTGCAGGATTTTTCATTTCTACCCTTGTATTACGAATAGAGGTCGTTCATGGCGAAGCCCGAATATTATTATGGCGTTCATTCTGTGGAGTCATTATTGGAGTTGGAACCAGAACGAGTTTTAACTTTATTTACCTTAAAAGGTCGTGATGATCAACGCTTACAGCGTATTCTACAGTTAGCTGAGCCTTTCGGTATTAGCATACAAAAAGCCAGTCGTGACAGTTTGGAAAAATTGGCAGGTCAACCTTTTCATCAGGGTGTCGTTGCTGCTGTGAGAGCTCTTCCGACATTAAATGAAAAAGATTTAGATCAAATTTTAGAGTCAACAGAGCATCCTTTATTGTTGGCTTTGGATCATATTACCGATCCACATAATTTAGGTGCATGTATTCGTACTGCGGCAGCAATGGGTATTGAAGCGGTGATTGTGCCACGTGACCGTTCTGCAACACTAACACCTACAGCCCGTAAAGTTGCTGCAGGTGGTGCTGAAAAAGTTAAATTTATTCAAGTGACAAATTTAGCGAGAACTTTAGGTCATATTAAAGAAAATTATAATGTACGTGTGGTTGGAACGATGTTGGATGAAAAGGCATTACCTATTCAACAGTTTGATTTTACAGGAACCCCGATCTGTGTGGTCATGGGCGCAGAAGATACAGGGCTTCGACCAATTACCCAATCGCAGTGTGATCAAACGGTATTTATTCCAATGTCAGGTAATTTGCAAAGCTTAAACGTCAGTGTTGCAACAGGTATGGCGTTGTATGAGGCCTGCCGCCAGCGCCAATCAAATTAATTTTATGATCCGTATTTTATTGTCGATAAATGGGTAATTGATTTCCCATTTATACTCTTTTTTGATTTGAGAATGATCATGATGAACACCCGCACCCAAGGCTATATATATGTCGTGATCACGATGTGTATTTGGGGTGGGTTTACCATTACATCACGTCTGAATGTACTTTGGCATATCAGTGCTTGGGATATAGCAGCGCTACGTTTTACATTGGCATTCTGTATCCTCATGCCGATTTTAATTTACAAAAAAGATACTGCTTTTCTATTTAAAAAACAGCCGTTCATTTTAGCCATGATCGGTGGGGTTATTTATTGTTTAACCTGTTATAGCGCCTTTCTTTATGTTCCAGCAGCACATGCAGCAATTTTTTTAAATGGCTGCATTCCTTTATGTACAGCTCTTGCAGGCTTTCTTTTATTCAAACAGCCCTTTGATCAACATACATGGCTCAGCTTAGTGATTATGTTGGTTGCAATTTCAGGGATGAGTTTTTTGATGTATCAAGAAACTGGGGTTGCATTTGGTTTTGGTGATTTACTGTTTTTTATCAGTGCGATTTGGTGGGGGATCTTTACTGTTTTACTTCGTCAATGGAAGTTATCAGCTTGGCACTCTATGGCAGGTGTGGCAATTTGGTCAGCAGTTGTTTATGTACCTTTTTATTTGGTGTTTTTACCTAAACAGCTTGATCAAGTTACGATGCCACATTTGATTATGCAAACATTATTTCATGGCATTTTTGTGGTCATTATTGCAACCTTGGCTTATGTTGAAGCAATTAAGCGTTTAGGTGCATTTAAAACGGGAAGTATTGTTACATTAGCGCCTTTTATCGCCGCAATTATTGCTGTCCCTTTACTCAATGAACCATTAAGTGGTGCGATTCTTTGTGGTTTGATTGGTATGGGAATTGGGGCATTGCAACCTTGGCGATGGTTTATGCATCAAGACAGTTTACAACAAGGCTTAGATCAACAAAAACAGCGACAATAAAATAAGCTTAACCAAGAAATTATTGCTTTGAACGTATGAGATATTGTTGGTGTAGTGCTTCTAATTTGGCATATAAATGCTCAATATGACCATCATTGAGCACGATATCATTGGCTATTTTTTGCTTTTCTGCACGAGGCATTTGAGCGGCAATGATTTTTTCAATTTGATCAATCGTTTGGCCATCACGTTGCGATGCACGTAAGATTTGTAACTCTTCACTGGCATCAATCAATAAAGTGTGGTCAGTTAATTGATGCTGATTGGTTTCAAATAACAGGGGAGAAACCAAAATCACATAGGAGCTCGTTGCATCTGCTAATTGTTGAATAATAGCGCTACGAATAGCAGGGTGGGTGATTTGTTCGAGCTGGTGGCGAGCATCAGGTACTTTAAAAATATGATCACGTAATGCACGACGATTGAGTTGACCATTTTCAAGTAAAACCCAATCGCCAAAAGTATCTTTAATTTGTGTTAAAGCAGGTTGGCCTTTTTCGACAATTTCTCGTGCAACGATATCCGCATCGATCACTTGAATGCCTTGTGTTTCAAACCATTGGCTTGCAGCAGACTTTCCGCTCCCAATTCCACCTGTTAAACCCAAGATAAATGTCATACGAGATCCTTTAAAACACGATTTGGTGAGTATTTAGACTGTTAAACTATCGACCTAAGAATCTAAGCTATTGACCTAAATACACTTTCATGATTTGCTCACCCCATAAAAATGCAATCCAACCTGCAATTGCAATATAAGGCCCAAATGCAAAGGGTTGATTCTCTTTACGTGTTTTGAGCAAAATAATCCCAATAATAGAGCCTACCAATGATGACAGTAAAATAATTAACGGCAACATTAATGGCCCCATCCACGCACCTAACGCAGCGAGGAGTTTAAAGTCACCATAGCCCATCCCTTCTTTACCTGTGACTATTTTAAATAAATAGTAAACCACCCATAAGCACAAGAAACCGATGATATAGCCCCAAATCGCGGAGGCAGGGGAGGTATAGATTTGAAAAGCATTCACAGCTAAACCGATTCCCGCCAAAGTTAATGTGAAACGGTCGGGTAATAATTGTGTATCAAAATCGATAAAAGTTAAGGTAATAAGGACCCATGTCAGCAAGACACCAAAAACCATTTGTAAGGTTGGTCCATACACAGCTACAACGGTTAAAGAACAAACCGCAGTTAGTATTTCAATGAATGGATAGCGGAAACTAATCGGGTTTTGACAAGAACCACATTTTCCTCTTAAAACCAACCAACTGATAACAGGGATATTTTGATACCAGCGAATTGGGGTTTTACATTTAGGGCAGGTTGAAGCAGGTTGGCTTAAGCTGAGCTTTGATTCATCAATAATCGCTTGTTCAGGATGCAGTAACATTTGGCATTCTTGTTGCCATTCTTGTTCCATCATTTTTGGTGTTCTAAAAATAACAACATTTAAAAAACTACCAATACACAGGCTTAAAATCCCAACAGTTAGATAGAGTGCTGTTGGGGATTGGATAAGGAAGGTGATTAGCTCTTGCATTAGATAACTGAACCCATTTGGAAAATTGGAAGATACATCGCAATCACAAGACCGCCGACTAGCACACCCAATATCGCCATAATCAAGGGCTCCATCATAGAGGTTAAACCATCAACAGCATTATCTACCTCGTTTTCAAAATGCGTTGCTACTTTATCGAGCATGGCATCCAACGCACCTGACTCTTCGCCAATCGCAACCATCTGTATCGCCATTGACGGGAATCGATTGGTGACGCGCATGGCGAAATTTAATTGTTGACCTGTTGCAACATCGTCACGAATTTTCATCACGGCTTGTTCATAAACCACGTTGTTGGTTGCGCCAGCTGTCGATTCTAATGCTTCAATCAAGGGCACACCCGCCGCAAAGGTGGTTGCGAGTGTACGACTATAGCGAGCAATAATCGCTTTATAGACCAAATCCCCGAAAATAGGCAGTTTTAATGCAGTTCTGTCAAGAAAATCTCGAAACTTTTTACTGCGTTTTTGAGCTTCTAAAAATGCTGTGATTAAAATAGCGATTACTAAAATTAAGATAAACCAATAGCTTTGCATCCAATTTGACATATTCACTACCATTTGGGTAAATATAGGGAGTTCGGCACCAAAAGAACTAAATAAATCTTGGAATACAGGCACAACTTTGACCATCAGAATAATGGTCACAATGATTGCAACCACAATAACTGCAATTGGATATTTCATGGCTTTTTTAATTTTTTGTTTTAGTAATTCGCTTTTTTCTTTATAGATTGCAACACGATCCAACATGGTTTCTAAAGCGCCCGATTGTTCACCTGATTCAACCAAAGAACAAAACAAATTATCGAAATAACGTGGATATTTTCTTAACGCACCAGCAAAAGTATTTCCGCCTTCAACTTCACCTTTAATCCCGAGTACCACTTCTCGCATAGAAGGGTTCTCTAAACCTTCCGCAACAATTTCAAAGCTTTGTACCAAAGGTACGCCAGCTTTCATCATGGTGGCTAGCTGACGCGTAAAGATGGTGATATCAAGTGTTGAAATGCCTTTTTTCATTAAACCTTCGAAAATATTTTTCTTTTTTTCTCGAATGGTTTTAATGGTAATTCCTTGCTTTCTCAAAGTCACTTTTGCAAGTGCCATATTTCGAGCAGGAAGTTCACCTTTGATTTTGACCCCTTTACGATCTACCCCGTCATAAGCAAATGTAGGCATCATTTGAGCTTTTTTCGCTGCCATAAGATTTTCCTTGAATATTGATTATATTTATTCACTTGTCACGCGGTTAATTTCTTGTAAAGAAGTTAGTCCATTCATGACCTTTACTAAGCCTGAGCGTCTGAGATTATCAAACCCCAATTTTTCAGAAGCAGCCGCTATTTGTAAGGCATTGCCATCTTCCATAATAATCTTTGAAATCTCAGGTGTTACTTTCATTACCTCATAAATCCCTACGCGACCTTTATAGCCTTCACGACATTCTGAGCAACCAACAGGTTGAAAAATTTGTAAATCAGGATTGCTTAAATCTTGTTCAGTAAAGCCTAGTTCTAACAGACTTTGTTTTGGTATTTCAACGGGTGCTTTACAATGGTTACATAAACGTCTTGCAAGTCGTTGCGCAATGACTAGGTTTACAGATGTCGCAATATTGAATGAAGGTACGCCCATATTACGTAAACGGGTGAGGGTTTCTGGTGCACTGTTGGTATGTAATGTTGACATGACCATATGACCCGTTTGTGCTGCCTTAATTGCAATTTCAGCCGTTTCTAAATCTCGAATTTCCCCGACCATAATAATGTCTGGATCTTGACGTAGAAAAGATTTCAATGCAGCAGAAAAGGTTAGACCAACCTTTTGATTGACGTTGACCTGATTAATGCCTTCTAAGTTAATTTCGACAGGATCTTCGGCTGTTGAAATATTGGATGTTTCTGTATTGAGGATATTTAAACCAGTATACAAAGAAACTGTTTTACCAGAACCTGTAGGGCCTGTAATCAATAACATTCCTTGCGGTTTTTCCAAGGCTTCCATAAATAAGGCTTTCTGAGCTTCTTCATATCCTAAAGCATCGATACCTAACATGGCACTTGATGGATCTAGAATACGTAATACTAATTTTTCACCAAATAAGGTTGGTAATGAATTGACACGGAAGTCGATTGCCTTAGTTTTTGAGAGTTTTAGTTTGATACGACCATCTTGTGGAACACGTTTTTCAGAAATGTCCATTCTAGACATGACTTTTAAACGGGAAGCGAGACGATTTGCAAGCTGTAAGGGTGGGTTAGTAATTGTTCTAAGTACACCATCTACACGGTAGCGCACACGATATGATTTTTCATAGGGTTCGAAATGTAAATCTGATGCACCCATACGAATTGCATCGATCAATAATTTGTTGATGTATTTAACAATTGGTGCTTCATCTTCAGATGTTTCTTCGTCATCTTCTGAGGGTTCTTGATCACTGGTTGCAATGATGTCAACATCGAAATCTTCATCGCCAAAGTTAAAACTTTCTTCTACTGTAAAATGTTTATTTAAAACTTTTTCTAATTTATCGTATTCCACAATAATCGGTTCAATACTCAAACCACAGTTAAAGCGGATGGCGTCAAGTGCTTCTATATTGGTCGGGTCACTGGTTGCGACATACAGAATATTGCCACGTTGGACAAGTGGTACAAGATGATGTTTAGCAAATAAGCTGCTATCTGCAACCTCTTTGGGAAACATATCTGGATTAAAACTGTCCAGATCAAGAATAGGCTCTCCAAACTCAGAGGAGATCATTTCTGCAATGAGTAAGGGTTTAAGGTTTGATTTTTCAATCAGGTACTCAACAGTACTCATTTTAATTTTTTGAGCACTTTCCAGTGCATCTTTCATTTGCTGTGCAGATAAGAAGCCTTCATCCACTATGCGGCGAATATATCCTGAAAACCTAAGTGAACCATTCTGTATAGACATCCCCAAAACACCTTAAATTTCATTTTATAATTTGAATACGAAAATTATACGATTATCAGTAAAAATATCTAGAATTAAACGCATTATTCTACAAAGATATTTGTATGATAACTTGAGCCAATTAGAATTTTAATCATTATCCATGAAATGATTTATATTTCCTATAATTTTCTACACGATGACTTTAAATGAGATGCTTAAATTGATAAAGAAAAAATGCTTTAAAATTGAAAATTCCGTGTAGAATGTGCACATTTTCGATAAAAGGTTAGATGTATGTCGGGTTCGAACATTATTCCTTGGGTTGTCGGCAATTGGAAAATGAACCCAATGCAGGCTGATGCACAGCAACTTATACAAGATTTAAAACAGCTTTTACAAGATGCACCTATTACAGAACAACAATGTCATATTGGTGTTGCACCGATTTCTATTGCTTTATTGTCAGTAAAGCAATCCCTTCAAAATGTATCGCCTGCTGTAAAAGTCGTTGCGCAAGATGTGTCGCAAATGGCTGGAACAGGTGCATATACGGGTGAGGTGAGTGCAGAGCTACTCAAAGACAGCCAAATTGACTATGTATTGGTTGGTCATTCAGAGCGCCGTGAAATCTTTGGTGATGATGTTACAAAAATTAAAGCAAAAATTAGCAATGCTTTGAATGCACATCTTCATATCATCTATTGTGTTGGTGAAAGCTTGGAGCAACGCGAAGCAGGGCAAGCTGAACAGATCGTATTGCAACAAATTTGTGACTTAGCTGCGGTTGTAAAACCTGAACAATGGCACAATATTGTGATCGCTTATGAGCCAATATGGGCAATAGGAACAGGTAAAACCGCTTCTCCACAAGATGCCCAAGCAATGCATGCTAAAATTCGAGAAGGTTTAACTCAAATTACAACAGAAGGTCAACGTACAGCTATTTTATATGGTGGTAGTGTTAAACCTGAAAATGCAGTAGAGTTAGCCGCTTGTCCAGATATCAACGGTGCACTTGTTGGTGGTGCATCACTTAATGCTGAGTCATTTTATAAAATTGCTCAAGCATTTGCTAAAACAGAATAATAGGAGTTCAGCATGCATAGTTTTGTGCTGGTTGTACACATCATCTTGGCTGTACTCATGATTGTACTTATTCTTGTACAGCATGGTAAAGGTGCTGATGCAGGCGCATCTTTTGGTGGCGGTGGTGCTGCTACCGTGTTTGGTGCATCAGGATCAGCAAGTTTCTTGACGCGATTAACTGCAATTTTAACAGCCTTGTTTTTTGTAACGAGTTTAACTTTAGCAGTGTTTGCAAAACAGCAAACTTCGGATGCTTATGGCTTAAAAACTGTACAGACAACAACTCAACCAGCGGCACCAGTTCAGTCAAATGCGAACGAAACTTCGCCAAATGCACCAAAATAAATAGCTTTTTGAAATTAAACCTTTCAATTTTGCTCACAAACTACTAGAATGCGTCACAGCTGCGGTGGTGGTGGAATTGGTAGACACGCTACCTTGAGGTGGTAGTGCTTTCGGGCGTGGGGGTTCAAGTCCCCCCTTCCGCACCAACAATGAACCAGATTGTTGGTATATAGCTAAAAAACATTGATGCGGGATGGAGCAGTCTGGTAGCTCGTCGGGCTCATAACCCGAAGGTCGTTGGTTCAAATCCAGCTCCCGCTACCAATTTAATTAAGATGCAACTTAATTAAAAACATTTAAATTGAAAAATTTATTTTGTGTGTGAATTTGCAGTATCCGGTGCGGGATGGAGCAGTCTGGTAGCTCGTCGGGCTCATAACCCGAAGGTCGTTGGTTCAAATCCAGCTCCCGCTACCAATTTAATTAAGATGCAACTTAATTAAAGCATTTAAATTTTATTTATGTGTATACAAAATGCAGTATCGGTGCGGGATGGAGCAGTCTGGTAGCTCGTCGGGCTCATAACCCGAAGGTCGTTGGTTCAAATCCAGCTCCCGCTACCAAGTTTTAAAAAATAGGTAGAAAAGCTACTTATTTTGATTAAGGTGCAACTTAATCAAGCAAGAAAATCATTTTTCAACACATCAAGTTTGATTGAAATTTTTTTAATTCTTGTGTATAATTTTGCAACGTTGATGCGGGATGGAGCAGTCTGGTAGCTCGTCGGGCTCATAACCCGAAGGTCGTTGGTTCAAATCCAGCTCCCGCTACCAAGTTTCTTAAAGGGCTCACATATAGGTGGGTCTTTTTGCATAATGAACCTATGGTTTATTGTGCGATAATAGGGGCGATTACGCCCTTTTTTATTGGCTTATCGTGTAGTGTGGACATCAATTGGTCAAAAAGACATGCTTCACTATAGTAAGTTTGAATTAGTCCAATGAGCGATTGAATCGCACAAATATGACGAGAGTAAATGAAGCTATCAAATAAAACTCAAGCACTCCAAGATTTAATTACTCCTGCAGTGCAAGCTTGTAATGTAGAACTTTGGGGAATTGAATTTATTCCTCAAGGCAAAAAGTCTTTATTACGTATCTATATTGATAAAGATGTTCCAGAAAATGCTGAACCTGTTATGAATGAAGACGGTGAGGTGGAGTTGGGTCGTGGTATTGGTGTGCAGGATTGTGTGCGTGTGACTCAGCAAGTTGGTGCAATTTTGGATGTACATGATCCAATTTCAGGTGAATATGCTTTAGAAGTGTCATCACCAGGTTGGGATCGTCCATTTTTTCAACTGGCTCAATTACAGAATTATATCGGTCAACAAGTTGCATTCCGTTTGATCGCTGCGGTTGAGAATCGTCGTAAGTTTCAAGCAAAATTGGTTGCTGTAGATGTAGAGAATGAATTCATCCAAGTCGAAATTGAGCAGCAAGTAATTGAGATTGATAGTAATAATATAGACAAGGCAAATTTGATCTTTCAGGATTAATCCAGAAATAGAAATCTGAATATATAGGTGACTTATGGCACGTGAAATTCTCACCGTCGTTGAAACGGTTAGTAATGAGAAAGGTGTGAGTCGTGAAGCAATCTTCGAAGCGCTAGAACAGGCTTTGGTTGCGGCGACTAAAAAGAAATTCTACGAAGGAACGAATTCGGAAGAAGCTCAGTTACGAGTAGAAATTGATCGCAAAACAGGTGATTACAGTACGTTCCGTCAATGGGAAGTCGTTGCTGATGAAGATCATGAAATGCCTGCATGTCAAGATGCGATTTCTGATGTTGATCCTGCAAAATGGTCAATTGGTGATATTCGTGAACTCGAAGTACCTTCAATTGATTTTGGTCGTATTGCGGCTCAAATTGCAAAACAAGTGATTGTTCAAAAGATTCGTGAAGCAGAGCGCGCTTTGGTTGCAGATGCTTATGAGTCTAAAGTGGGTGAGTTAATCTACGGTGAAGTGAAAAAACAAACCAAAGATGGCTTTATCATCGACTTAGGTGACAATGCTGAAGCGTATTTGGCGCGTGAAGAGATGATTCCAAAGGAAATTCTTCGCCCAAAACAGCGTATGAATGCAATCCTTTATAATGTAAATCGTGAAGGTCGTGGTGCACAATTATTATTGTCACGTGCAAAGCCTGAAATGCTGATTGCTTTAATGAAGAAGGAAATTCCTGAAATTTCTGAAGAAATCATTGAAATTAAAGCAGCTGCGCGTCAACCAGGTGTTCGTGCAAAAATTGCTGTAAAAACCAATGATCATCGTATTGACCCTGTGGGTGCATGTATTGGTATGCGTGGTACACGTATCCAAGCGGTACAATCAGAGTTAAATGGTGAGCGTATTGATGTAGTTGTATGGTCGGATGATCCTGCTCAGTATATCGCAAGTGCTTTAGAGCCTGCAGATGTATCGGGTATTGTGATTGATGAAGATGCGCATACTGCAGATATTATCTTCGCTACCAGTGATCAGCTTGCCCGTGCAATTGGTTCACAAGGTCAAAATGTTCGTTTAGCGTCAGAATTAACGGGTTATAAGTTAGATATGATGCTTGAAGATGAGTACCGTGCTCGTCAACAAAATGAAGCTCAACAATATTTGGATATGTTTGTAACACGTCTTGATATTGAAGAAGATCTTGCAATGGCTTTAGTAGAAATGGGCTTTACTTCACTAGAAGAGATTGCTTATGTACCTGCAGAAACCTTCGATGAAATCGAGTTGGATGCAGATATTGTTGAATTACTACAAAGCCGTGCAAAAGAAGCTGCTTTAGCTGATGCATTAAAAGAGCAAGAAGATATTCAAGACCCGAGTCCAGAACTTGTTGCGATGGAAGGTATGACTTCTGAAATTGCACAGGCTTTAGCAGCTCATGGTGTGGTAACAGTCGATGACTTGGCTGACCAAGCAACTGATGATATTGCAGATATCGAAGGCTTAGGTGCTGAAAAAGCAGGTCAGTTGATTATGAAAGCACGTGAATCATGGTTTAACTAGGAGGTAATACATGACAGATAAGTCAATTCAAGAGTTAGCGGTCAGCGTAGGACTTCCTGTTTCAAAGCTCCTTGATCAGGTGCGTGAAGCTGGGTTGCCGCAAAAAAAGGCAGAAGATAAAATTTCTACTGAACAGCAAAGTGTTCTAGTCAACCATTTGAAAAAATCACATGGCCAAGACACAGGACATGCAGGACAAATCACGTTGAAACGTAAAACAACCAGTACTGCTAAAGTAGCCAGTACTTCGGGTAAGGCGAAAACCATTAACGTAGAAGTTCGCAAGAAACATACGTTTACTAAGCCTGATCCTGAGCAAATTAAAGCTGAAGCTTTAGCAAAAGCGCAAGCAGATGCTCAAGTAAAAGCAACACAAAAAGCACCAGTAGTAGAAACTGCATCTAAAGATAGTGAAAAAGCTGAAAGTTCAGCAAAAGCGAATTTAGAGAAAATGCGTGCGGCTGCGAAACAACAAACTGCTGCGAAAGAAACACCAAAAGCAGCGGTTGTGGTAAAACGCAAATCAACAAATAAGCCAATTACCAAAGCAACAGTAAAAGCAGTTGAAACACCTGAGCAAAAGAAAGCGCGTGAAGCTCAAGCTGCTCAATTGAAAGCCGCAGAAGAAGCAGCACGTCGTAAATCTGCAGAAGAAGCTCAACAACGTACACTTGAGCAAATGCGTCAAATGGCGTCTAAGTATTCTTCTGATGATTCAACGACGACGATTCGCGTGGTAGATGACTCTCCATTGGCAGCTGGTCTTGTTGGTCAAGCTTATGAAGACTCATTTGCTAAAGAAGACCGTGAAATCAAACGTGGTACGAATACAGCCAATACACGTCCAGTGAAGAAAGGTGGTCGTCGTGGCCAAGAAGAGCAAAGCTTTAGCTCAAATCATCATAAGCGTGGTTTAAAAACCAGCCAAGCAAATAAGCATGGCTTTGAAAAACCAGTTAAGAAACAAGTTTATGATGTTGAAATTGGCGAAACGATTGTTGTTGCTGATCTTGCTGCGAAAATGGCGGTTAAAGTTCGTGAAGTGATTAAATCACTCATGAAAATGGGTGAGTTGGTTACTCAAAACCAAGCGATTGAGCAAGATATTGCAGCACTTGTTGTTGAAGAAATGGGGCATAACCCAGTTCGTGTATCGGATACTCAAGCTGAAGATAACTTACTTGAAGCGGCAGAAGAAGCACGTGGTGCACAAACAACACGTGCCCCAGTGGTAACAATCATGGGTCACGTTGACCATGGTAAAACCTCACTTCTAGATCGTATTCGTCGTGCTAAAGTGGCTCAAGGCGAGGCAGGTGGTATTACTCAACATATTGGTGCTTACCATGTTGAAACTGAGAAAGGGATTATTACTTTCTTAGACACACCTGGACACGCAGCGTTTACTGCTATGCGTTCTCGTGGCGCGAAAGCAACTGATATCGTGGTTCTTGTTGTTGCAGCGGATGATGGTGTAATGCCACAAACTGCTGAGGCAATCGATCATGCGCGTGCTGCTGGTACGCCAATCATTGTTGCTATCAACAAGATGGATAAAGAATCTGCTGATCCAGATCGCGTATTGAATGAATTAACAACCAAAGAAATCGTACCTGAGCAATGGGGCGGTGATGTACCAGTAGCAATGGTTTCAGCACACTCTGGTCAAGGTATTGACGAACTTCTTGATCTTATTTTGATTCAAGCTGAATTGTTAGAGTTGAAAGCATCTGAAGAAGGTGCGGCGCAAGGTGTTGTTATTGAAGCACGTGTAGATAATAGCCGTGGTGCGGTAACCTCTATTCTTGTTCAAAACGGTACCTTGAATGTGGGTGATTTAGTCCTTGCTGGTGCATCTTATGGTCGTGTTCGTGCGATGGTGGATGAAAATGGTAAGCGTATTAAATCGGCTGGTCCTTCAATTCCTGTGGAAATTTTGGGTCTTCCAGAAGCGCCAATGGCAGGTGATGAAGTTCTTGTTGTAAACGATGAGAAAAAAGCACGTGAAGTGGCCGATGCGCGTATGGATCGTGAACGTCAAAAACGTCTTGAGCGTCAGAGTGCAATGCGTCTTGAAAATATTATGGCGTCTATGGGCAAGAAAGATGTGCCTATCGTAAACGTCGTATTGAAGACAGATGTACGTGGTACTCTAGAAGCATTACATGTGGCTCTTTCTGAGCTTGCAACTGATGAAGTTAAAGTTCGTGTTATTGGATCGGGTGTAGGTGCAATCACTGAATCTGACGTGACACTTGCTGAATCTTCTGAAGCGGTACTTCTTGGCTTTAACGTGCGTGCGGACAGTGCTGCACGTCAAAAAGCGGATGCAGATGGTATCGACATTCGTTACTACAGCATTATCTATCAATTGATTGATGATGTTAAAGCAGCAATGAGCGGTAAACTTGCACCTGAACACCGTGAAACAATTTTGGGTGTTGCGCAAGTACGTGAAGTTTTCCATTCAAGTAAATTTGGTGCAGCTGCAGGTTGTATGGTGCTTGAAGGTGTATTACACCGTAATAAACCAATTCGTGTACTTCGTGATGATGTAGTTATCTTCCAAGGTGAGCTTGAATCTCTTCGTCGTTATAAAGACGTGGTTGAAGAAGTTCGTGCAGGTATGGAATGTGGTCTTGCAGTGAAAGGCTACAAAGACATCAAAGCACTTGATAAAATCGAAGTTTATGATGTTCAGCTGATTAAACGGAGTCTTTAATGGCGGGTAGTCAACGTCTTAAGCGGATGGCGGATACAGTACAACGTGAGTTGTCTGAACTGATTCGCCAAGAGCTGAAAGATCCTCGCTTAGGTGGTCTAGTGACCATCTCTGCGGTAAAGGTTAGTCCAGACTTGGGTTATGCTGAAGTTTATGTCACTGTTATGGGGCGTGAGCTAGGCGATGAACAAAGTGAAGCGGCAAATAAGGAAACGCTAGATGTTTTGAATAAAGCGTCAGGTTTCTTACGCCATGAATTGAGTCGTCGCATTAAAACACGCATAACGCCACGTTTGCGTTTCCATTACGATAAAACCAATGCATATGGTAATTATATGTTTGGTCTTATTGCAGAAGCAGTCAAGGATTTACCTGAAACTGATGAAGCAAAAAAAGATGAAGAATAATTTCTTGATCTAAAAATGAGCCACCTGAGGGTGGCTTTTTTGTAGCTAAAATTTTGTTTCTTCATCTTCAAGCTTAATTTCTTATCAAAATAGTAATCAAACAAAAGTTATATCAATCGCCAATAATGCTTAAATTAATTCTGATCAGATATTTAAATGTTAATCTAGTATATTGATTTATAAAAATATATTTACTAATGATCTGATATGAAATTCAAATTTGTGACTGAAATAGCAGAAATTAAACAAAACTTTGAATAAAACTGTATAGAATGCTGATAAATCAACAAATACAAATAAATAGCTTTGAAGGAATAAATAAATGATCAATTCAATGAAAAAAGGCCTATTAGCACTTACACTAGCGAGTACTTTGGCATTTTCAGGCTGTGGCTATAATACATTGCAAGCCAAAGATGAATCTGTGACTGCAGCATGGTCAGAAGTTGAAAACCAATATCAACGTCGCGCTGACTTAGTGCCTAACCTTGTTAATGTAGTAAAAGGTTATGCAACACATGAAGAAAAAGTACTGACTGAAGTGACTGAAGCACGTGCCAATGTTGCGGGCTTAAAAGTTGATAAAGAAGTATTAAATGATCCTGAATTATTTAAAAAATACCAAGAAGCTCAGTCACAAATGACAGGAGCCTTGTCTCGCTTATTGGCTGTGACCGAAAACTATCCTGATTTAAAAGCCAACGAACAGTTCCGTGATTTACAAGTGCAGTTGGAAGGGACAGAAAACCGTATTAGTACTGCACGTACGCGTTATGTTGAATCTGTACAAGACTATAATACTTATGTACGTCAGTTCCCTCAGGCAATGACTGCAAAAGTGATTGGAATGAAAGCAAAACCAAACTTTAGCGCAGAAGCAGGCGCATCAAAAGCACCAACAGTTAATTTTAACTAATAAACTGCTTACACATTTATGACGTTCTGCTGTGCATAGGTAGAACGTTCATGATTGTGAATTATTAAAATAAGGATAAAGTATGATTGAATGGCAAAAAAAATCAGAATTTAACAAACTGAGTACATACTTACTTGTACTCTGTGGACTGATTTTTTCTGTTCAATCGATTGCCTGGGCTGAAACAGCAACGGCAACAGATGATCAAGACGTACAAGATGCTGTTGTTTTGGGTAAAGTTGCTCCAAATACACACTTACCCAATGTGCTTGGACCGAACGCAGTTAATCCATCGTCACAACAAGCTGCAAATAATACCCATCCATCAACAAGTGCTCAGGATCTACCTCAAGTCAGTAATGATATGGCAGAGGGCCAAACAACTCGAAATATTCCAACTCTAAATCAACCTGTTGTAGATCAAGCCAATATCCTTTCAGCAGCGGAAAAACAAAATTTAGATCAGCAAATTCGAGATATTTACCGTCAAGGCAAAGCACAAGTCGGCATTATTATTGTACCAACGACAGGACAAGAAGATATTTTTGATTTTGCCATGCGTGTTGCTGAACAATGGAAATTAGGCTCAGCGAAACAAGATAATGGACTGTTGATTGCAGTTGCAGTAAATGATCATAAAATTCATATTGCAACAGGCTATGGTTTAGAAGGTGTATTGCCCGATATTGTGGTGAGTCGGATTATTCGTAATCAAATCACACCTTATTTTAAACAAGGGCAATATGCATCAGGTTTACAGGCAGGGGTAAATGAAATTGAACGTATTCTCAATCTAGATCCTGAGATTGCTAAGCAGGCAGCCGATGAATTGAAAGAGCGACAAGCTCAAGCGACTCATGAGCAAGAAGCCAAAGACAGGACATTAACCACAGCGATGATTATTCTGATTATCGGGATATTTGCATCATTTGTTATTGGAAATCGTTTAAGCGCTTCTGTGGCTGGTGTGACAGCTTTTGCAGCAGGACTCATCTATGGTTCTGGTATTGGAATGAGTTTGGTTTTAGGTTTTGGAATATTTTTCTTGCTAATAACCTCATTCGCACAACTGATTTTCCAAATGTTTTTATCTGGTGGTGGACGTGGAGGTGGAAGCAGTGGTGGTGGTTTTGGCGGCGGTGGGGGCTATAGTGGGGGCGGTGGAGGTTTTGGCGGTGGAGGTGCATCAGGCTCATGGTAACGAAAACTGAAACAACAGAAATTTTGACTGAACCTAAATTACAGGAACAGATGCAACCGAGTTTTAAACGCTGGTTAAAGCACTTTTTTTATATGCCCGCATCTAAGCGTTATTTTTCAAAACAAGACCAACAAGCTATCGCACAAGCTGTTAAACAAGCCGAGCAAGGTCATGTTGGCGAAATACAGGTGGTGATTGAAGGACATATTCCGAGCCATCAAGCTTATCGGCAAAATACACGTTTAAGAGCGCAGCAACTTTTTGCAGAATTGGGTGTGTGGGATACCGAATATAATAGTGGGGTGTTGTTATATCTAAATTTATGTGAGCAAGCTGTTGAAATTGTGATAGATCGTGGGATTAATCAAGCAACGACACAGCAAATATGGCAGCAGATTTGTGATCAAATTATTATTGATCTTAAAAGTAAACAATACCGATCTGCACTCGAAAATGGGGTGATAGAAATCGGTAAAGTACTGAATTTATTTTATAATCATCAGCAAGAGCAAAACAAAGCTGATATAATGAATGAATTGACAAATACTCCAATAATTTTGAATTAGGTCACGGAAAAAGTGACAAGAAATGTCACTTTTTAACGAGAAATTACGTAAAAAAATAAGAATTAAAAAAAATCTTGTAAAGCATTACATTCCAATTAGAATGAAATTGTTATCTCATGATTGCTTGTTTTTTCCACACGAAGCAGTCAAATAAATTTGCTTGTTAAAGCTATAAAAATTTTTAAAACATTGGAGAAATGTTATGAAATCAGTTCAAAAAGGTTTTACACTTATTGAATTAATGATCGTTGTTGCGATTATCGGTATTTTGGCTGCATTTGCAATCCCTGCTTATCAAGACTATATTGCTCGTGGTCAAGCTGCTGAAGGTTTTTCTTTGGCAGACGGTTTAAAAACAAGTATCGCAGATGACCTTCAAAATGGTACTTGTGGTAGTAGTAGTGCACACGGTAAATATGCAGCATCTGTAAAAGTAACAGATGTTGCACCTAATAACGGTGAATGTGTAATTACTATTGTATATGCAACAGGTATTGCTGACCAAGTTCAAGGTAAGAGGGTTGTAGCGAAAACAAATAAAAATGGTTCGATCGTTGTAACTAATGATGGTGGTATTAAAAAATGGTTACCAAAAGCTAACTTGCCATAATTTATATCAAGTTTAAATGTTTAAAAAGAGGCTCAAAAGAGCCTCTTTTTCTTGAGTTTTATATTTTGTTGAACACTCAATTGTGCTTTTATATACAAACTAGAAATGATTTAAATAAATATGTCAAATTCACGAATTTTATCTATTGGGGGGCTGTTTGGTGTAGTTTTACTAACAGCATTGGTTTATTGGTCAGGTTTAAATGGTGGTTTTTTATTTGATGATAAACCAAATCTTAGTGGATTAACGCATTTTGCACAATCAGGCCAATGGAATGATGCTAAACAATTTATTATTAGTGGGTTTTCAGGACCGACAGGGCGTCCAATCGCTTTAGGCACTTTTATATTTCAAGCTGAAAGTTGGCCCCATAGTGCTTATTCCTTTAAATTGGTGAATCTATTCATTCATTTAGTCTGTGGTGTATTACTTTTTTATGTAACATATCTCATATTGCGAAGTTACGGTTATGTAGAAAAAAAAGCAGTATGGATTGCACTTTTATCTAGTAGTTTTTGGTTATCACATCCTCTTTTTGTTTCAACAACATTGTATGTCATCCAACGTATGGCGCAGCTTCCTTTATTGTTTAGTTTATTGGGAATGCTGGGATATTTTAAAGCAAGAGAGTCTATTTCAATTCGTCCGCGAATAGCGTACGTGGTTATGACAATTTCTATTGGTTGTGCGACGATTTTAGCAACTTATAGTAAAGAAAATGGTGCTTTACTTCCATTGCTAATCTTGGTGATCGAATTTTGTAACCCAACGAAAATAAATAAACCAATATGGTATTGGAGAGCTATTTGCTTGTGGTTACCATCATTGGCTATAGCTTTGCTGCTGATGCGTGAAATTAATTTTGCAGAGAATCCTTGGCCATTTCGTAATTTTAATCAAATAGAGCGATTATGGAGTGAGGGGCGTATTCTTTGTGATTATTTGTATCGGTTATTTGTTCCACAAATAGAAGGTTATGGTCTATTCCAAGATGGTTATATTGTTTCAAGAGGGTGGTTGGAACCCATTACAACATTAACTTCTTTTGTCTTTTTGAGTTTTTTATTTTTATCAGCTTTATGGTTGAGAAAAAAATATCCTTTATATGCACTGGCAATTTTATTTTTCTTTGCAGCACATTTGATTGAATCAACTTTTATTGGTTTAGAGTTGTATTTTGAACATCGTAATTATATTGCAGCAATTTTTTTGTTTTTACCCTTGGCATTAGGGTTATTTATTTTATCTGAAAAAGTAAATCCTAAGGTAGCGATCATTATCAGTTGTTTTATCATAACCCTATTGGCTTGGATGACATGGCAACGTGCAACATTGTGGTCTGATACGACTAAGCTTCAAATCTATTGGGCGCAAAATAACCCACAATCTGTAAGAGCACAAAGCCGTTTTGCTGAAATCTTGCTCATGCATGGGAGAATTGATGAAGCTAATTATATCTTAGAAAATGCTATACAACGTCATCCTGATGCAGGTTTAATGATTCAGTTGTTTCAACAGAAAATATCTATAAATCAAGGAAATATTTCGGATTTAACCGCAATCAAAAAGCAATTATTGAATCAAAAAGCAGATGGAGCCTCAGTTTGGGGGCTTAGAGGATTAGTGGGTCAAATTACTAATGATCAAAAGTTAACGCAATTATACGCATTAGAAACATCTAATTTATTAAAAGACTTAGTGGAAAGGAATCAGAACTATCGAAATTATCCTGATTTTTATCCATTGTCTATATACTTGAGAGCTCAATTATTGATTGCATTAAACCAAGTTGACTCTGGATATGCAGAATATAAACAAGCTGCAATAGAATATAAAAATGCTAGCTCAGCGTTAGCATTGGCAGCTGACTTGGGTAATAAAGGGTATAGACTTCTGGCCTTGAAATTGATTGCAGAAATTGAACTTATGTATAAAGTACAATTAGAAAATGATGTCGGTTTACAAAAGATCAAAAATACAATGAAGCGTGACTTGCAAGTAGATAGTCACTTTGATTCTATGCATAAGGACGAGCCTGATGAATAGTACGGAAATGAAATATAGTGTAGTCCTTCCAGCAAAAAATGAAGCAGGCGCAATTAAAGAAACCATTCATAAAATTAGGCAGTTAGATTTTATTTATGAAATTATTGTTGTTAATGATGGTTCAACAGATGATACGCAGAAGATTGCTGAACAAGCAGGAGCTATAGTTATTTCACATCCTTACTCAAAGGGTAATGGTGCTGCAATTAAAACTGGGGCGAGAAATGCTTTAGGTGATGTAATTATTTTTATGGATGCCGATGGACAGCATGACCCTGATGATATTTCAAGGCTCATAGCAAAAATTGAAGAGGGCTATGATCTTGTTGTCGGGGCAAGACAGAAAGGTTCACAAGCAAGCGTGGGTCGTGGTGTTGCAAATAGTTTATATAATAATTTGGCAACTTACATGTCAGACCATAAAGTTGAAGATTTGACTTCTGGTTTTAGAGCGGTGCGAGCTGAAAAGTTTAAAGAATTTATTTACTTATTACCTAATGGTTTTTCGTACCCAACAACAAGTACGATGGCTTTTTTTCGAGCAGGATATTCGGTTGCTTATATTCCAATTCATGCAGCAAAACGTATAGGTAAAAGTCATATTCATCCAATTAAAGATAGCGTACGTTTTTTTCTCATTATTTTTAAAATCGCAACATTGTATTCTCCTTTAAAGATGTTTTTGCCATTTGCGGTAGCGTTATTTATATTGGCAACAGCTTGGTATGGTTATACATTGTATGAATATAGTCGCTTTACCAATATGAGTGCTTTACTTTACACTGGAAGCATCATGATATTTTTAATGGGGTTGATTTCAGAGCAAATTACAGCATTGATGTATAAAAAAGATGAGTGAGTTTTGTTTTGAATAATACATTGTCAAATATTTGGAAAATGCTAACACCACTTGATAAGCGTAAATTGGGTATAGTTACTGTACTTGTAATATTTATGACGATTATTGAGTCTTTAGGTGTAGTTTCAATTATGCCTTTTTTGTCAGTGTTGGCAAATCCTGAAAGTGCTCAACAAAATTTTTTATTAAAAAAAATATATATTTTATTGAGTGCTGAGAATACCAATCAATTCATTGTTTACTTGGGAAGTGTTTCACTTGTAATAGTCGTTTTCTCAGCATGTTTGAAAATTATTACACAATATAGTCTGAATCGTTTTTCAAGCTTACAGCGGCACTATTTTGCAAGTCGGTTACTCGATATTTATTTAAAACAAAATTATAGTTTTTTTATCCAACGTAATAGCGCAGATTTGACAAAAATTTTGTTGAATGATGTAGATCAAGTTGTTTGGGGCATACTTAAGCCATTACTGACAATTTTATCTTATGGATTGATAGTCCTTGCGATGATTGTTTTACTTATTTTTTATGATCCACTTATGGCATTTACAACTGCAGGCGTCATCATTACTTTTTATACAGTGATGTTTTTAGTTGTAAAAAAGTTTATGAAGAAAATAAGTCAAGAGTTCTCAAAAGCTAACCAAGAGCGATATCAAAGTTGTCAGGAAGTCTTTGGTGGTATCAAAGATGTGATGATTAATCATGCGCATGATTATTATTATGATAGGTTTGACCGTAATTCAAGAATATATGCAAGACATTATGCGTCACAGGAATCTTTAGGACAAATTCCGCTTCATATAATTGAAACTATAGGTTATGGTTGTTTAATTCTTTTAGCTATTTTTTTAGTTTTACAAGATCATAGTGTAGGAGTCATCCTACCAGTAATTGGGCTATATGGTGTAGCAGCCTATAGAATGTTACCTGCTGCACAAAATATTTATCGTGCAATAACAACATATAAGTTTTCTGAGCATATACTGAATGGCGTCGTTCAAGAGTTTGAGCTAAATGAAATTAAAAATGGTCAAAAAGTTAAAGGTGATATAATCAATTTTGATCACCAAATAGAATTGATTGATGTAAGTTTTGCATACCCTAACCACCCAGAGAAACAAATTTTAAATCATATTAATATTAAAATAGAAAAAAATGCCAGTTTGGGGGTTACAGGGAAAAGTGGCTCTGGAAAAAGTACATTAATGGACATTATGCTAGGGCTATTGCAACCGACATCTGGAATATTAAAGATTGATGGTAGAGAGATAAATGAACGGAATGTTCAAAGTTGGCAAAGTTTAGTGAGCTATGTTCCTCAATTTATATATTTAGCTGATATGAGTGTGGCTGAAAATATTGCTTTTGGTACTCCAAAAGAACAAATTGATTTTCATCTTGTACAAAATGCAGCGAAGCTAGCACAAATCGATGAATTTATTACTCAAAATTTAAAAGATGGTTACAATACCGTAATTGGCGAGCGTGGTATCTTATTGTCTGGTGGACAGAGACAACGTTTGGGGATTGCGCGTGCATTATATAAGCAACCACAAATTATTTTCATGGATGAGGCGACAAGTGCCTTAGATACGGAAACAGAAAAAGCGGTAAATGAAGCAATTCAAAGTCTAAATGGAAAAATGACAATAGTAATCATTGCGCATAGGGAAAGTGCTGTTGCAAATTGTTCTAATATTCTAAGTATTGGTTTTGGAGATTTATATGGTAAATGATAAGCCAGTTTTTATATTCCGATTATTTAGAGCATTTACGCCACCAATTATTTTTAATTTCATAATGAAATTTGCGGCTAAGAGTCAATCATCACTTTTTGATGGGGAGCAAAATGCTTTATTATTTAAAAAATATATTCAGGACTGTAAAGTGTATGGTGAGTATGGATGTGGTTTAAGTACAAATTATGTTTTAAAAAATACAAACTGTTTTGTAATTTCTATCGATTCTTCAAGTGAATGGGTTGATTTGGTTGAAAAAAGAGCAAATTTTTCTAAAAAACTAGATATAAATTACATAGATGTAGGTGTTGTTGGTGATTGGGGAAGACCAATAGATTATAAAAAAAGAGAGAATTTTAAAGATTATACAGATCAACTATGGGGGAAAAATTTAAAACCTGATTTAGTTTTAATTGATGGTAGGTTTCGAGTCGCTTGTTTTTTAACGTGTCTATTAAAAGCACCAATAGGTACAGTAATTATATTTGACGATTATATAAATAGACCTCAATATCATATTGTTGAAAGCTTTGCTTGTTTGACAGAATTTAGTGGTAGACAGGCTGTTTTTATTAAACAGGCTTTAACACAAGATCAGGTCATTGGAATTCATGATATGCTTGAGAAATTTCGTTATGTTATGGATTGAGGCGTTATGGTTAATATTGATGAATTAGCTCCAATAGCGCTGTTTGTATATAATCGTCCAGAGCATACTAAGCGAACTATTGATGCTTTAAAAAATAATACATTAGCAAATCAAAGTGAGTTATTTATTTTTAGTGATTGGGCAAAAAATGATGAAAATATTAAAGATGTAGAAACAGTTAGAGAATATCTTAAAACTATTACAGGATTTAAGAAAATTACAATTATTGAGAGAGAATATAATTGGGGACTAGCTCAATCAATTATTGATGGTGTAACAAATATTATAAACAAATATAATAAGATCATAGTCGTTGAGGATGATTTACTGACTAGCCCTTATTTTTTATATTTTATGAATGATGCATTATCTTTTTATAAAGATAAAGCCAAAGTTTGGCATATAAGTGGTTGGAATTATCCAATAGATTCAGCCGAATTAGGTGAGTTCTTTTTTTGGAATACTATGAATTGTTGGGGATGGGCAACATGGAAAAGCAGATGGGAAAACTTCGAAAAGAACCCTGAGCGCCTTATTAAAGAGTGGTCTGAGGTGCAAATTAAACAATTTGATTTGGATAATTCGGGTATATTCTGGAGCCAAATACTTGCTAACATGGAAGGGAAAATAGATACGTGGGCTATTTTCTGGTATGCAACAATATTTGAACATAACGGATTATGCCTAAATCCTACGCAAACATTTGTAAAAAATTTTGGGCATGATGGTACAGGCACTAATTGCACAAAAGAAAATACTTATTTAGAAGGTGAGCTTAATTTGAAGAGAATAAATATAAGGTCGAATGAAATTTTTAGTTCGAAAGAAGCAACTGCATTAATTCGAAACTATTATAATAATACTATTTCAAGGGATGTCCTGAGAAATCTAATCAAAAAAATTAGAATATCTATAGGTAGAAAATTAGGTAGAAAATAAAATAGTAAATATAGAGTTTATATTTCCATTAGTGAGTTTATAATGAATATTGATTTCCAAAATAGTGGTTTGAATCCATATGAAGCTGAAGAGATTGGTAAATTATTATCTAGACAAAAAGATGGACTTAATGATTTAGAGCAAATGTGGTATTTAATGGATTTAATATGGGATGACATGAGGTGTGATAATAAAGAGTTAAATTGGGAATATATAACCGCTTTTTATTCACATCCTGTATGGTTATTGAATGGACTTTTCATTGAACAAGATCCAATATCTATGGAACATAGGCATAGTATTGGTAATTGGATGATTATGCAAGAATTTGTTGATATTGTAGATTATGGAGGAGGGTTTTGTACCTTGGCTCGTTTAGTTGCAATAAAAGATGCCAAAATAAATGTAGATGTCTATGAGCCGTATCCGAGTGAATTTGGTTTAAAAAGAATAGCTGAATTTGATAATATTAAATTTATACAAAATTTAATTAAAAAATATGATTGTTTAGTTTCTACAGATGTTTTAGAACATGTCCCTGATCCGCTAAAAGTTTTTTCGGAGATGGTTGGTAGTGTAAAAGAAGGTGGCTATTTAGTAATAGCCAATGCTTTTTTTCCTATGATCAAATGCCATTTACCTCGAACTTTTCATTTAAGATATTCTTTCCCTTTTTTTGCAAAACTTATAGGATTGAAAAAAATAGGGTTATTAGATGGAAGTCATGCAACAATTTACCAAAAGATTAAAACTGTTCAGCCCAATTGGTATACGATTCGTTTATTTGAATTGATATCTAAATTAGTATTTCCCTTTCTAGAAATATTAAAGAAAAGCCTAAATTTTTTTAAAAGAATTAGTAGATGAAAATTGTACATTTTAATAAATCTGATCTTCATGGCGGTGCTGCTCGCGCAGCTTATCGTATTCATCACGCATTACGTATGGTTGATATAAATTCAACAATGCAAGTTGATAATGCTGTCTCAGAGGATTGGACTGTGGAAACATCTAAAAGTTTAATTTATGATTTAATTAAAAAAATACACAGACTGATATCAAAAATGATAAATCAATTATTAAGAACAAAGAACCTTATTCTTCATTCACCTGCAATTTTTTCATCAGGGAGAGATAGGGAAATTAATAATAGTAATGCTGATATTGTACATTTACATTGGATACAAGGTGAAATGCTTTCAATTAAGGAAATTGGAAAGATAACCAAACCAATAGTTTGGACATTACATGATATGTGGGCATTCTGTGGTGCTGAGCACTATACCGAAGATAATCGCTATAAAGATGGGTATGTAAAATGTAATCGACCTAATAATGAGGAAGGTTTTGATTTAAATCGTTGGACTTGGAATAGGAAGTGTAAGTTTTGGAAAAGACCAATTCATATTGTTACTCCTAGCCATTGGTTAGCTGATTGTGTGAAATCAAGTTATTTAATGAAAGGCTGGTCAGTTACTGTTATTCCTAATGCGATTGATACAGATCAGTGGAAGTTTATAAACAAAGGTTACGCTCGTTCAATATTGACATTACCAGAAAATAAAAAATTGTTGCTATTTGGTGCTATGGGAGGATGGAGTGATTTAAGAAAGGGCTTTGACTTATTATTATTGGCTTTGCAAGTATTAAAAGAACAAGTTGATGAAATTGAATTGGTTGTTTTTGGACAGCTTGAACCAAAGGAACCAATTAATTTAGGCTTTCCAATTCATTATATGGGGCATTTATATGATGATGTGAGTTTAAATTTACTATATAGTGCGGCAGATATTATGTTGATTCCTTCGAGACAAGACAATTTGCCTAATACAGGTGTTGAGTCACTAGCTAGTGGGACTCCTATAGTTGCTTTTGATACTTGTGGACTGTCAGATATTGTAAAGCATTGTAAAACAGGCTATTTAGCTGAAGCATTCGATATAAATGATTTTGCTAAAGGAATAGCGTGGATTTTAGAAAATGATCAACGGTATGAAATTTTATCTAATAATTCACGACAATTTGCTGTTAATAATTTTTCTTATTCTGTTGTTGCAGAAAAATATCGAGCTTTATATGAAAAAGTTATGGAGCCGCAATGAAAAAAGCACTCGTCACAGGAATTACAGGGCAGGATGGTTCATATTTAGCAGAATTTTTGTTGGAAAAAGGTTATGAAGTTCATGGGATTAAGCGTCGTGCTTCAAACTTTAATACCCAACGGATTGATCATATTTATCAAGATCCACACGTAAATCATCAGCGTTTAGTACTTCATTATGGTGATCTCACAGATTCATCAAATTTAACTCGTATTATCAATGAAGTACAACCAAATGAAATTTATAATTTGGCTGCGCAATCGCATGTGGCAGTTAGTTTTGAGTCCCCTGAATATACCGCAGACGTCGATGCTTTAGGAACTTTACGATTATTGGAAGCTATTCGTTTTTTAGGTTTAGAGAAGAAAACTAAGTTTTATCAAGCATCGACGTCGGAACTCTATGGCTTAGTGCAAGAGACTCCTCAGAAAGAAACTACTCCTTTTTATCCTCGTTCTCCTTATGCTGTGGCTAAACTCTATGCCTATTGGATTACAATCAATTATCGTGAAGCTTATGGTATGTTTGCTTGTAATGGAATTTTGTTCAACCACGAGTCTCCAAGACGTGGAGAAACCTTTGTAACACGAAAAATTACTCGATCATTTGCTAATATGGCAGTGGGACTAGAAGAGTGTTTATATTTAGGCAATATGGATGCATTACGAGATTGGGGGCATGCAAAAGACTATGTACAAATGCAATGGATGATGTTGCAACAAGAACATCCTCAAGATTATGTGATTGCAACCGGTGAGCAATATAGTGTTCGCCAGTTTGTAGAGTGGTCTGCTGAGGAGCTAGGTATTCATTTGCGTTTTGAAGGTTTTGGAGTCAATGAAATTGGAGTTATTGAGTCACTTAGTTCTGAAAGCTGTCCAGCATTAAAGGTAGGGCAAATTGTTGTGCGTGTTGACCCAAGATATTTTAGACCTACTGAAGTTGAAACTTTATTGGGTGATGCATCAAAAGCAGAACGTGAGTTGGGATGGAAAGCCCAAATAAGTGTAAAAGAATTATGTGCTGAAATGGTTCAACATGATTTAAAGCTTGCTCAAAAAAATGCATTATTAAAAGAACATGGTTATACCCTTGATGTTCATTTGGAAAAGTAAAATATGAGTTCACAGCGTATTTTTGTTGCAGGACATCATGGAATGGTAGGTTCAGCAATTGTTAAACAGCTTGCACAAAATTCAGATTGTGAAATTTTAACTGCATCTAAGCAAGAGCTAGATTTGAGTGATCAGCTTGCTGTTAATCATTTTTTTAAGCAGAACCAAATTGATCAAATTTACTTAGCCGCTGCAAAAGTAGGAGGGATTGGAGCAAATTCACAATTCCCTGCTGACTTTATTTATAAAAATTTAATGATTCAGAATAATGTAATTCATGCTGCTCATGTGAATGATGTGCAAAAATTACTATTTCTCGGATCTTCGTGCATTTATCCTAAGTTTGCTCAGCAACCTATTGCCGAAACTGAATTGCTGACTGGCTATTTAGAACCATCAAATGAGCCCTATGCTATTGCAAAGATAGCGGGCATAAAAATGTGTGAAAGTTATAACCGCCAATATGGTCGTGATTATAGAAGTGTAATGCCAACAAACTTATACGGGGTGAATGATAATTTTCATCCAGTGAATAGTCATGTCGTTCCAGCATTGATACGTCGTATACATGAAGCAAAGCAGAATCATTATAATTCAGTCGTCATTTGGGGAACAGGGCACCCATTACGTGAATTCTTATATGTAGATGATATGGCAGCTGCCTGTGTATATCTACAGAATTTGAATTTAGAAAGTTATGAACAATGTGTCAGTCCAATGATGTCTCATATTAATATTGGGACCAACGAGGAAGTCTCTATTTCACAATTAGCAAGCGTAATCAAAGAGATTGTTGGTTATACTGGACAGCTTATTTTTGATGGAACTCAACCTGATGGAACACCTCGTAAACTCCTAAATAGTCAGAAAATAAATAATTTAGGTTGGAAATCAAAAATTGGGCTAAAACAAGGAATAAAAATCACGTATGATTGGTTTCTAGAAAATGAAAATCAATTAAGACAAGTCTAATTTGGGGAAAATGGATGATTATTCCTGTGATTTTAGCGGGAGGTACTGGTACTCGTTTGTGGCCATTATCTCGAAGTAGCTACCCAAAACAATTTCTAAGATTACTGAATGAACATTCGCTATTGCAAAATACAATCTTAAGACTTAAAAATTTAGATTTACCTTTTGTCGATCCAATTATTATTTGTGGTGAAGAGCATCGTTTTATTGTGGCAGAGCAGCTACGTGAAATTGCTATTGAACAGGCAGATATTATTTTAGAACCTGTAGGTCGAAATACAGCTCCAGCAATCACACTTGCAGCACTACATGCACAAAAGAAATATCAACAAAAGAGGGTGAATTTATTTGTACTCTCGGCTGATCATGAAATTCAGGATATTATTGCGTTCAAACAGAACATTGAGCAAGCTTATAATTATCTCAAAGATTCTTCAATTGTTATATTTGGAATAGAGCCAGAATATCCTGAAACAGGCTATGGTTATATTAAATATAGTGAATCGACTGATTTTCAAGCAATTTACAGAGTTGATTGCTTTGTAGAAAAACCAAACTTAAAAAAAGCTGAAGAATATTTACAAACAGGCGATTATGCATGGAATAGTGGTATGTTCATGTTTGATTTGGATGGGTTTTTAAATTTGATCGATCAGTATGCTGAAGGCATAAAGCATACATGTATTAAAGCATATGAGCAGGCCAAAGTTGATTTAGATTTTATTCGTATAGGCGTAAAAGAATTTAAACAATGTCCAGATATTTCGATTGATTATGCATTAATCGAAAAAGTGAAAGATTTGCTGATGGTGAAATTAGATGCGGGTTGGAGTGATATTGGCTCTTGGTCAGCGCTTTGGGATATTCAAGAAAAAGACAAAGATTTTAATGTAATAAAAGGAGATGTGATACAACTTTATAGTCAAAATAATTTGGTTTATGCAACTAATAAACTAGTTAGTTTACTCGGTGTTGAAAACTTAGTTGTTGTAGAGACAAAAGATGCTCTATTAATTGCAAATAAGAGTTATATGCAACATGTAAAAGAAATTGTGCAAATTTTGAAAAAAAATGACCGGACAGAAGTTTCAGTACATCAGGAAGCTTTTAGGCCTTGGGGTAAATATGAATGCATAGATGTTGGTTCTCGTTACCAAGTCAAACGTATTACTGTCAATACAGGTGAAAAATTATCTCTGCAACTGCATCATCATCGAGCGGAACATTGGATTGTGGTGAAAGGAACTGCAAAAGTGAGAAAAGGGGATAGTAGCTTTTTACTAAGTGAAAATGAATCAACCTATATTTCAATTGGGGAAATTCATTCTTTGGAAAACCCAGGATGTATCCCATTAGAGTTAATAGAAATTCAAACAGGTTCTTATTTAAGTGAAGATGATATTCAGCGGTTTGAGGATTTGTACGGAAGGTTACAATGATGATAGAAGATAACAAATACAAAATTAGTGTAATTACTGCTGTCTATAATGCTGAATCTTGCATTCGAAATTTAATAGAAAGTTTAAGAAGTCAACAAGATAAAGATTTTGAGTGGGTAGTAGTTGATGGTGCTTCAACGGATCGAACATTGGAAATTTTAAAGACAATAAATGATTTAAATATAAAAATTATCTCCGAACCTGATTTTGGTATTTATGATGCTTTAAATAAGGGGATAAAAGCTTGTTCGGGAGAGTATTATTTAGTTGCTGGAGCTGATGATATTTTTTTTAATAATGCTGTTCATGATTACAAAAAGGCTATAACAAGTAACTCAGAATTAATAACAGCTTCAATCATGAAAAATAATCATAAAGTTATTTCTAAAGAAAAATGGCCTTGGTTGTATGCACAAACTGCATATATTTCTTGTCATGCTTTAGGTGTTCTGATTAGAACAAATTTACATAACCAATATGGTTTTTATTCAAATAAGTTTCCTATAGCCGCTGATCAGCTATTTATTAAAAAATGTTGTAATAATAAAGTGATAGTGCAGACTATTGATGCTATTGTTGGTGAGTTTGGTACCCAAGGAGTAAGTACTGAAGATATTATTGGTACTTGTACTGAAATTTTTAGAATTCAATTGTTGACAGAAAAATGTAAATCACTCCAGTATTTAATTTTTTTATCAAAAATATTAAAAAGGTTTTTGTTATCTTTCTTCCATAAGAGAATTTAATGCTTTATCAGAAATAGTATCCCAGCTCATTTCTATAATACACTCTAATATAATAGGTTGTGTTATTTGTTTTTTAATTGTTTCAATGAGACTATTTATATTGTTGCATTTTGCTAAATAGTCATTCGGCAGTTGGTTTTGATATACTGGGAAATCCTCTAAGATATTTGCACTTTCAGTTGCTACAATAGGTTTTTGAGTGGCAATATATTCAACAATTTTACATGAAGTACCGTAGTTTATTTGTTCTGATCGTCTATAAGGGATTGCTAAAATATCACAAGCAGATAAGACCGAAGGAACTTCATTGAAATTCAAATTTCCTAAATATTTTATAAAGTCATAATCTAAATTGATATTGTGCGAGTTCTTTCCAGCAATTAGTAATGTTAAATTTTTAAACTGGTCTTCTTGTTTTATTGTTTTAACAGCATGAATTAAATCGGTTATTCCTCTTTCATATTCAATACTACCAATGTAGCCTATAATTAAAATCTCTTGATCTAGCTTTAATTTCTCTCTAGTAGAATTTTTTGTAGATATTATGAAGTTGTGATAGTTTATTCCATTTGGAATAATTTTGTAAGGAATATTACAATGAATTTCTTTAGCTAATAATTTACTTGCAAAAAAGTTAATTTTTGAGTTTTTTATTAAAAATAGTAATAAATTTTTAAAACCAAAATTTCTATAGCCTTTAAATGCATCATATTTATCATAAACATCAAAAACGAATTTAGAGAAACATATTTTTGATAGAATTAAACCTAATAATCCAATATAGCAATCTCCACTTGCTACAATTGTTTTAGGTCGTTCAAATATAATAATAGATATTAGCTTGAATATAAAAGAAAAGCTGAAAATTGCGGTTGAAGAAATTTTCAATTGGTCATCTGTATCTTCAATTTTTTCTTTAGTATGGTAATCAATTAACCATAGTTTTGTTTTTGTTTTTTTAGACCAATGGTACGGTAATTGATAAATACGTCCAAATTTCTCAGAATAAGCATCTCTATTTGTATAGAAACGTTTACCAATGAAAAGTATATCCATAAAATTTACTCTAATATTTTATTGATTTTTTTTGATAAATTAGGCCATGAGAACCGTTCTGTATAGTTTTTACATTCTGGTTGTGAAATTAAACTTTCGTCTAGTAGAAGTTTAACGACTTTTTCTGAGAATTCATTATAATTTTCTTTTTCCACAAGAAAGCCTGTTTGCTGATGTTCTACAGCATCAATGATTCCTCCTGTTGCAAATGCTATAGTAGGGGTTCCATGAGCAGCAGCTTCAATTGCAACCATACCAAAACCTTCAGGATCATCAGGAATATATTTGACTGGAAAGATATGGATGTCAGTTAAGTAATAAAAACTTGAAAGAATTTGATCATCATTTATGTTCCCAATGAAGATAATTCTGTCATGAACGTTATGTTTCTGTGCTGTGGATAAAATAAGTTCTTTAGATTGTAGTGTTTTCTTTAGGGATTGATTTGGAGTGTCACCAATAACGATTAGTACTACATTGGGAATATTTTTGACTATCTTTGGAAAACTATAATCAATAAATTCATTTAAACCTTTTCTTTGAGTAAGCCGTCCTACTGAAATAAGAACTTTTTTTCCATTTAATTGGTATTGCTCTTTTAATTGTTGAATTAATTGCATATTTCTAGGTTGAGGTGGAAAGCTTACACCAGGAGGGATAATTTTTAATTTAGTAGACTTAATTCCCTTTTTTATACAAATATTATATGTTGCTGAGCTATTAGCGATTAATACATTAGCTTTTTTAATGAATGGAATCCACAATAGGTTATAGAGTTTATGGTTTGTGCCTATATCAAGCCCATGAATATATACAACACTTTTTTTCCTAAAAACTTTGGCCCAAAAAACAGTAATAGGAGCCGTTAAACCACTGCCTGCAAAAAGTATATCTGGGCGCAAAGTTAAGCAAATCCAAAAAGTTTTGATAAAGGCAAATAATAAGAATATAGGTAGAGGATTTAAAGGAACACTATGAAAGAGGCAATCTTTAGGTGCAAGATTACGAGCATCAGTATGACTTAATATTTCGACACGATTAACTTGGCTTAATTCATCAGCAATATGCCAGTTCAATCGTTCCATACCACCGATTAAAGGTGGAAGATTACGAGTTACGATAAGAACTTTCTTTCGTTTTTTTGTGAGCATATTTATGTCTACAATCTCAAATCGGATTGATTTAATTCAAAAATATATTTTAAATCATAAAGTATACATTGTTCTCGACCTAGGCTTTTAATCGACTCATAACCAAGCTCTATAAATCTTTGATGTCCAATAGCAAGCACGATTGCATCATAATAGTTCTCTTTAATCTGCTGAATTGGTTGTAGACCATATTCTCTTTTAACTTCATCTGAATCAACCCACGGGTCGTAAATATCCAAGTTTAAGTCGTAATCTTTAAGACTTTTGATTAGATCAATAATTTTAGTATTACGGATATCTGGACAGTTTTCCTTAAAAGATAAGCCCATGACTAAAATATTAGCGCCGACGACTTGAATTTGTTTTTTTACCATAGCTTTAATAAGCTGTGTCGCTACATACTCTCCCATACGATCATTCAACCGTCTAGCTGCGAGAATAATTTCTGGGTGTAAGCCGATAGATTGTGCTTTATGCGTTAAATAATAAGGATCAACACTGATACAGTGGCCACCAACTAGGCCAGGTCGGAACGGTAAAAAATTCCATTTTGTTCCTGCTGCTTTTAAGACTTCTTCTGTATCAATACCAAGTTTATTAAAAATTAATGAAAGCTCATTCATTAAGGCGATATTGACATCTCGCTGAGTATTCTCAATGACTTTAGCTGCTTCGGCTATTTTAATAGATGGAGCTTTATAGGTTCCAGCTTCAATAATTTGTAAATAAACTTGATCAATAAATTCTGCTGCTGAAGGAGTGGACCCAGATGTAACTTTCTTGATGTTAGTTAATTTTCTTATTTTGTCACCAGGGTTAATTCGCTCTGGGCTATAACCTACAAAAAAATCTTCGTTGAAAGTTAGTTGAGAGAATTGTTCTAAAACAGGAATGCAGATATCTTCTGTTGCGCTTGGATAAACAGTAGATTCGTAAACAACGATATCTTCTTTTTTTAGATATTGAGCAATTGTCTTTGATGCTTGTATTAAAGGCTTTAGGTCAGGTTGTTTAAAATTATCAATGGGTGTTGGTACTGTAACTATATAAAAATTACATTTTGATAGTTCCTCTGTGTCTGATGATATTGTTATTTTTTTTAGTTGCTCTAATTCCTCTAACTCTAATTCAAGTGTATGATCCTTATGTTGCTGTAATTCACTAATACGTTTAGAATCAATATCAAAACCTACAACGTCAAACTTTTTACTGAATGCTAATGCCAAAGGCAATCCTACATATCCTAAACCAAGAACTGCTATTTTAATATTTTTTAAATTCTGTAGTGAATACATTGAGCATCAAATCCTAACGCTATAGTTTGTGGATTATACAAAATATTTAAATAAAGTGTATAACAATTCAAGTCTAAAGTGATCTATTTAATTACAAATCTAACTTGGCGAAAATTATGATTTTTTATGCAATGGAATTTAGATAATTCATATTCGACTTTTCTTGAAATAACACAAAACCTCCCGAAACTGAGCGTATAATACGCTCAGTTTTTCTTTGTTTTTTTATCTATGAAAGCCACTCCCTATATTCTTTCAGCTATTTTACTTCTACTCGCATGGCTTCTCCCAATCCATAAAATGCCATGGACAACTTTTGGTAGTGAAGTGCTGACTTTTCTTGCGGCTCTAGTGTTGCTTTCAACATTTATCAATAAAGACATTAAGATACCCAAGCCACAATTGTTGGCTTTACCTATTTTAGCTATTCCCTTGGTTCAATGGGGATTTGGTGAAATTCTCTATTTTAGTAATGCTTTGTTGTGTGCTGCTTATATCAGCATGTTTTGGTTAATGGTGGTTGTAGGTTATAACTTAGCAGTGGGTGAAAAAGGACAAAGGGAGCAGGTCTTTAAAATATTTTGTCTTGTTGTATTTTTTGGGGCAATTCTTTCGAGTGTTATTGCAATTTGTCAGTGGTTGGGGCTGAGTGATTATTTTAGTTTATTCATGAATCGCTTGCGTGAAAATCGGGTATATGCAAACTTTGCACAACCAAACAACCTAGCCACCTTTATCTGCATGGGATTATTTGCTTGTTTATATTTCTACGAAAAGAGAATATTGCCAAGTATGATTTTAATTCCAACATCATTTATCTTTCTACTGACGATTGCATTGACCCAATCACGTACAGCATGGGTGGTGTGTATATTTACCCTTGTTTATTTAACGATTAAACAATTTGGTCAAAGCAAACGCTTTAGCTTTGCGAAGTTATTGGCTTGGGTAGGTGTATTTATTGCATTAATTGCCTGCTTACCTATGTTTAACCAGTGGCTTGCATCATTCACCGCGCAAGATATCACTCAAACAGCGACAGTTGTACAAAGAGCATCATCGGGGTATCTGCGTTTAGATATGTGGAATCAGGCTCTGATTGCGATTACACAACAGCCTTGGTTCGGTTATGGCTGGAATCAAACTGGGATGGCGCAAATCGCTGCTTTTGATTTATATCCTTCACATGAGTGGTATAAAACAGCACATAACGTAGTTCTAGATTTACTGATTTGGAATGGCATTCCAATTGGTGCGATGATCATTGTTTATGTGGTGTGTTGGCTGTTTTGGTTGAATCGTGGTGTTAAAGATCCTGTATCCATTGCTGCAAGTTTGATGGTGTGTGCCATTCTGATTCATGCCTTATTGGAATACCCAATTCATTATGCTTATTTCTTGCTACCACTGGGCTTAGTCCTTGGTTTTATTCAGGCACAGTACCCTCATTTGCCTACAATTAAACTTAAGCCAGCGATGACCGTCAGTATTGTGGTAATCGGTTTTGTTCTAATCGGGGTAATTTACCGTGACTATGTCTTATATCGTCAACAAAGTGTTTTTATCAATAAGAAAACAGCGTTGACTGAAGCACAACAGCAAGTGATGAAGCAGGATATTTTCTTACTTACACAGTTTAAAGAACGTGTGTGGTGGATTGGTTTTAATCCATATAGCAAAGTATCTGATCAACAGCTTGAACATATCGGACGAATGGTGGCAAATCTAGCCTCTAAATACGATATTTATAAATATGCGCAAGTTTTAGCATTTAATGGTAAAAAGGCTGAAGCTGAACATCAGTTGTGGATTCTTAAAACATTACATGGTCAAGAAAGTTCTTATCAAGATTTATTAGCTGTTTCAGCAGTAAAATAATTGCAAATTGGTCATAAAAATCCCCAATTTATGGATAATGCTGATTAGTTAGGCCTTTTTAAATCCTCTCCCTTGCGGAGTGTACTCCTCACCTTTGACAAAGGAGGGATAAGCAGCACAGCTACGCAAGGAATCTAAAATTATTTTAAATTCTCAATAGTTCCCCCTCTTTTCCTTGCGCCATATATGGCTCAGGGTTAGGGGAGATTTTAAGATTACAATTGGCTTTGAATGTAATTTTCAATCCCAACACTTTCGCTTAGGTCAAGTTGAGTGGTTGTCCAATCCCAGTATTCTTCTTCTTTTTCAAGAATCTCTTGAACTAAATCACGAGTGACGTAATCTAGATTTTTTTCAGCCAAATCAACAGCTGCTTTAAGTGCTTCAATATTCTCTTTCACTTTACGTACATCGCAGTTTAAAACTTCAACGGTATGCTGACCAATATAAAGTTTTCCAAGATGTTGTAAGTTTGGCAAACCTTCTAAAAATAGAATACGCTCAATAATTTTATCGGCATGCTTCATTTGGCGGATCGATTCTTTATATTCAGCTGAACCGAGTTGTTCAATTCCCCAGTCATTAAACATACGTGAATGTAGGAAATATTGATTGATTGCTGTCAAATGATGATAAAGCACTTGATTAAGTTGGTTTATAACGTCTCGATTGCCTTTCATGGTCAAAGCTCCATTCAGTTGTGTGCCTTAAAAAAACTTAAGGCAATCCATGTTGTTATCTTAATCAACTTTATCAATAGTTTCGAGTGATTTATGGAACAGCAAATGAAAATCGCAATCAAAAACAATCGGTATATTTTTAATAATGTTTAATTTAACCAAAAATAAACCCGCTTTGAGTCGAAGCGGGGGAGGAATATGACCCGAAGATCATGTAAAACTTATTATGATTATTTGAGGGATTTATAAATGTTAAGCAGCAATCGAAATGCGTGCGGCAATTTCTGCCAATTCTTCATTGATAATACTTTTTGCCTCTGGTGCACAGCGCCCACAGCAAGTACCTAAATCTAAAAGGTCGCGAATTTCACGATAGCTTTCTGCACCATTAGCCACAGCATCTTTAATATCTTGATCTGTAATACCACGACACAAACAAACGTACATGAGAGTAAACCACAAAGTTAAATGCGATAACTAGTATTATTGATAATTATTACCATTTGTCAATAAAATTCATTTAAAAAATAATTTATCTTTATTGGGTTTTTGAATAAAAAAATACCACCTGATCGGTAGTATTTTTGATTAATTTTTAAACATATTGAAAATCATAAACTTACTTTATGTTGTTCAAAAGCCTTATTGGCTAATGATGACAATACCATCCATTTCAACCAATGCATTTTTAGGTAAAGCTGCAACACCTAAAGCTGCGCGAGCTGGATAAGGCTGTGCGAAGTATTCACCCATAATTTGGTTAACAAGTTGGAAATGTGAAAGGTCGGTAAGGAAAATGTTGAGTTTAGCGATATCTGCCAAAGAACCACCAGCAGCTTCACAAACGGCTTTGATATTGTCAAAAACACGACGGATTTGTGCTTCAATGCCTTCTACAAGTTCCATGCTGTAAGGATCTAAGCCAATTTGCCCTGAAAGATATAAAGTGTTGTCTACTAAAATAGCTTGTGAATAAGTACCAATAGCAGCAGGGGCATTCTCAGTGTGGATCACTTGGCGGGACATTGATTTCTCCTTGATTTCAACTCATTTCATCATAATGGATGAAGGGGATACTTGAAAGCGACATCGATTAAACTGATGATTAAATTTAATTAACAAGCTTTAGCTTTAATGTTGTCATTGATGACAATCGGCATAGATAAGCGTTCAATGCGAGGGAAGCCAAATTGCATACGCAACTCACGAATGATTTGAGCAATCTGTTTACGATTATTCACCACAATATTGACATAAGTTTTATCTTCATGGGAACGTACGGACTCAACCCCTGTTTTTGCTTTACGACATAGATAAATCAGTTCTGAGATTTGTTCATCGTTCAATACAAGGTCAATGCTTAAATACGCATTAAAGTTAACATCTTCTTCTTGTTCTGATGTCCATTGTAAAGACATGATATTTTCAGGATGTAAGTGTTGTTCATGGATCAGGTTGTGACAACGTGCGCGATGTACAATTAAGCCTCGACGTGATAAATGTCCTTGAATTTGATCACCAAACACAGGATTGCAACAGTGTGCATACTTAACATCAACCCCTTCAGTACCTTGAATTAAGCGTTCAGAAACGGTGTGGTCGCTAGGTTGTGATTGTGCAAATAAATGGTTAGCAACCAATTGTGGTAGTAAGTCACCGACAGCAATTTGTTCAAATAGAGTATCTTTATTCTGAATATGACGCCATTGTAGTAAATCAATCCAATCTGCTTCTGATAAATCTTTTACAGAACGATTAAAGAGTTTGAGTGCACGATTTAAAGCTTGTTGTCCAACTAAACGTTGTTCCTCTAAATCTTGATCTCGCAGAATATTTTGAATCGCGCGACGTGCTTTTTGAGTGTTAATAAAACTGAGCCAATCAGGATTTGGTGTTGCTAAGACATCGGTAATAATTTCGATCACTTGTCCACTAGCCAAAGGTGTAGAAAGTGGCTTGATTTCATTATTAATTTTAGCACCCACAGCATGATTACCTAGAAATAAACTGGCTGAATAGGCAAAATCAACAGCTGTTGCACCTTGAGGAAGTTCATGCAGTTGACCATGCGGGGTATAAACCCAAATTTTTTCTTGATGTAAATAGTCAAGCAAATCATTAAATGTAGTTTTTGCACATTCACCACCAACAAGAATATCTAAATTCTTCATGGATGCCTGAATTGCGGAACGACAAGCTTGAGGTGCATTTTCACCTAAAACTACGCCAAAGCGAGCAGCTTTACGCATAAGCTCGGTTTGAATGGTTAATGATAATGTTGTGCGCTCACCTTTAAGCTTAATCATTAAAGATTGATTACCACCAGGGAGAGGGCGACGAATATGATCTTCATAAGAGAGAACTTGAAAATTTTCACGTAGTGCATCAACAAAACGATCACAGTCAGCGATGCTTTGCAAAATAATTTCAAAAGCGTGGCTATGTGTGAGTTCTTGCAGATCAATTTCATTTTTAACAAAGTGGCGCAGTAACTCAATATTATTATTTTTCTTCTTAATACGACCCAAAATATTATAATTATTTAATAAATCAACAAGATTCTGTTCCCATATCGACTGATATTTGCATCGTTCAGGCTTGGTTTTTAATAAAGATGCTTGCACATCGTTATACATGTCTAGGTCAAGATTTTGATAGCAAAGATGTTCTAAATTATCCGCCATTTCATTCATGCCGACTAGGCGAGCCATTGGAACAAAAATATCAAACGTTTCTTGGGCAATGCGAGCACGCTTGTCTGGGCGTAACGCATCTAGTGTCGTCATATTATGGTAACGATCTGCAAGTTTGATAATGATTACACGGGGGTCTTGTAGCGTTGCTTGTAAGATTTTACGAAATGATGCTGCTTTATTATATTCTTTATCGCTGGAATGGCTGAGTTTGGTGACACCATCAACCAACTCGGCGACGGTTCGACCAAACTTTTCAGTAATATCTTCTTTAGTAAAATCTGTATCTTCAATCACGTCATGTAACAATGCAGCCATCAGTGTTTCAGGATCCATACGCATATGGGCTAAAATACAACTCACGGCAATAGGGTGGAGAATATAAGGTTCACCACTTTTACGGGTAATGCCATCATGCGCAATATCAGCATAATCACAAGCCGCAAGAACCCGTTCGACATCACTCGGTTTTAAGTAAGCGTCGATAATCACATTGAGCTGCTGCTTGGCTTGGCTGACCTCTTGGCCTGGCATAAAACACCTATCATTAATTGCGAATTTGAACTGTTTTTCCCAATCCTTTAATGAAAAGCATATTGAGTCACTTGTCAATTTCTAGAAATAAAAAATATCTATTTTTTTTAACAAATATTTAGGATTTTGTCGATGCGTTGGCAAAATTATTTACGATAAATTTGCAATAAAAAAGCCTAGTATAAAAACTAGGCTTTTTAAGAAAATTTAACTTATTGGAAAGAAAAACCTTCAAGATTGAGATTGTTTGCAGAAAGTGCAAGGTCAAGACTAGAGGTTTGATAATCTTGATCACGTTGCTTCAAGATATCTTTAGTCACATGACCAATCGCAATTTCACGTAATGCAACAACAGTTGGTTTGTCATTGTCCCACTCAACAGTAGGTTCGATCCCTTGACGTGCCAATTGACGCGCGCGTTTGCTTGCCACTAGTACAAGCTCAAAGCGGTTGTCTACATGGTCTAAACAATCTTCAACGGTTACGCGTGCCATAAGAATTCTCGTTTGAATACAAATTTTTTAAATAGACTGTGAAGTATAAAATGCTTTCACGATAGACTCAAGTTTTAATCGACAGCTAACTTAAGATTGTGAAGATTGAGGTGTGATTAATTTTTCAATCAATACTTGATGACGATTTGCCTGTTGCTGGATTTTTAAGCGATTGGCGTTAATCACAGACTCTAGATCATGCAAAGCTTTATTAAAATCATCATTGATAATAATGTATTCAAAATTAACATATTGCTGCATGTCAGCAACGGCACAGCTTAAACGATGTTCAATCACTTCGACAGAATCTGTACCGCGGTTAGACAAACGCTGACGTAAGTCAAACTGTGTAGGAGGGAGAATAAAAATTTGTTTAGATTCAGGAAAAATCTTACGAACTTGTTCCGCACCTTGCCAATCAATTTCTAAAAGTACATCATGACCTTTTGCCAATTGCTCTTTGACTGTGGTTTGAGCAGTACCGTAATAATTACCAAAAACTTCAGCATATTCAATAAAACCACCTTGATTGACTTGATCAAGAAAGTTTTCTTTTGAAGTAAAATGATAATGAACACCGTCGAGTTCGCCAGGTCGTTGACCACGAGTCGTATGAGAAACTGAAACATGCAAATTACTGACACGTTCAAGTAGCGCTTTAACGAGAGATGTTTTGCCTGTTCCCGATGCCGCAGAAACGACAAACAATAGACCCGACATGATATTTTTCCTGATATGATAAAATATCTTCTCTATTTTAGAGTAGACGGCACACAAACAAAACAGTTTTTAACGGTTTTTATGATTTGTTTGTGTGGTATCGGCTAAATTTATCCAAGCATATAAGTGAGTATTGAGGGTTCTATGGAAATTGTATTGGCCAATCCACGTGGATTTTGTGCAGGTGTAGATCGTGCAATTGCCATCGTCAATCGTGCACTTGAATGTTTTAATCCACCTATTTATGTCCGCCATGAAGTGGTACATAACAAATTTGTGGTGGATGATTTACGTCAGCGTGGTGCGATTTTTGTCGATGAACTCGACGAAGTGCCTGATGATAATATTGTTATTTTTAGTGCACATGGCGTTTCAAAAGCAGTTCAACAAGAAGCAGAGCGTCGTGGCTTAAAAGTTTTTGATGCAACATGTCCTTTAGTGACCAAAGTTCATATCGAAGTAACCAAATATGCGCGAGAGGGAACGGAAGCAATTCTAATCGGACATGAAGGCCACCCAGAAGTCGAAGGAACAATGGGTCAATATGATAAAAAAAGTGGCGGTGAAATTTATTTAGTTGAAGATGAAGAAGATGTTGCTTCTTTAACGGTGAATCATCCAGAAAAAGTTGCTTTTGTAACACAAACTACACTTTCTATCGATGATACAGCGAAAGTGATTGATGCTTTGCGCGCAAAATTTCCGCATATTCAGGGACCTCGTAAAGATGATATTTGTTATGCAACACAAAATCGTCAAGATGCAGTTCGTGATTTGGCTGAACAATGTGATGTGGTTTTAGTTGTAGGTTCTCCCAATTCGTCTAACTCAAACCGTTTGCGTGAACTCGCTGAGCGTATGGGGAAACATGCATACCTCGTAGATAATGCGGATGAGCTTCAACAAGAGTGGTTTAAAACGACAGATAAAATTGGGGTGACAGCGGGTGCATCTGCTCCTGAAATTCTGATTAAACAAGTCATTCAGCGCCTACAAGATTGGGGAGCAACAGCACCACATGAGTTAAATGGGCGTGAAGAAAACATTACATTTAGCTTACCGAAAGAGTTGCGTATACAAGTAACGCAAGCTTAAATTTAATCTAATTTTATTAAACAGATAACTGAATTTTTCAGTTATCTGTTTTTTTATGCCATTTATCCAACTTGTATTGGTTTTGTAGTGAATTGGTCTATGATTTTAAATAGGGTAAAGTTTTGTTGTTAGGGAGTTGCAATGCGAAATAATCGAGGATTCACCTTAATTGAGTTGTTAGTAACAATAACTGTTTTAGGTGTGATTGTTGCGTTTGCTACACCATCATTAACAACAAGTATGCAAAGAATTCAATTGAATAATGATAGTCGAGATCTAGTTGACACAATGAATGGTTTACGCACAGAAGCAATATTACAGCAAAAAGAAAAAATATTTGCTTTGGATTCATCTGTAACACCAGCAGATAAAGTTTGGGTGCCTACAGATAATGTGATTTGGGGGGAAGGAAAGCCTCAAGGTAATAAATTGACATTTAATATGATGGGACGATTGAAGGAGTCTAGTCAGTGTTTTATTTTTTTACATAACAAAAATAGGTCTCTGAAAGCTGTAGTTATAGTTAGAAAAAGTGGAATGATTATTTTTAATAAGGCATCTAGTGCATGCCCGACAGACTTAGGTGAGGAGTAGAGATATGGAGGGAAGAAAAACTCAAAAAGGTGTAGGGATGGTTGAAGTTCTTGTTGCCTTGGTTCTGTTGGCTATAGCTGTTTTAGGTTTTTCATTTTTACAAATTAGAGCGATTTCTGCGAGTCTAGAAGCTAGTCGTAATGTACAAGCAATGAATATCGCACGAGATCTATCTGAAAGAATCAGAGTGAACAGAAATGGGCTTAAATATTATACGTTAATAGAGTCTCCAGCTACTTGTGATTCTATAGTTTGTACTTCGCAGCAAATGGCCGAGTATGATTATAACCAAGTCAATACTAAAGCATCTAATTTAGGTATGGCGCTTGATATTCTTGACTGCCAAGGATCAGTACTTAAAAGAAAGTGTATTTATGTAGCTTGGGAAGGAACGAAACCAACAAATGGAACTTCAAGCTCGGATTGTACCAATGGTACGGCTTATGCTCCAAACGCGAAATGTTTAATCGTAGAGGTCTATAATTATGAATAAGAAACAATACGGTTTTACATTGATTGAACTGATGGTAGGGCTCGTTTTAGGCTTACTTATTGTAGCTGCGGGTTTATCTGTCTTTATTGCTGGACAACGTTCTTTAAATCTACAAAGTGGAATGGGGGAGTTGCAAGAGAATGCAAACTTTGGCTTAAGCATTTTAGCACATGATTTAAGGCAGACGAATTTAAATACCTCTTCATCGCAAATTGTGAATAATAAAGCTTCTGGTTCAGGAATTATTTTTACTACAGATAATCTACCGTTAAGTTTGGCGGGAGCTAATGCAGATAATTTTACTAAACAAAATAATAATAATTCAGCCACAAGTGTAAAAAGTGATCAACTGACGATTCAATATATACCCCAATATTTAGAAGTCACCCGTCAAGATGATTGTACAGAAGATCCAGCAGACTCTAACTGTAAAAAAGATAGCAGCGGAAACTTTAAAAAAGATACAAAATATTATGTTGTGGATAATGTAGATTGTGAAGGTGGGAAAATTGACTTCAAGGAAAAAAGAGTAATCGTTCAGCGTTACTTTTTAAAAGAAGATTCATTTCAAATTCCAGGACAGCCAAAGGCTTATGGTTTGTACTGTGATGCAGGTAATTATATAAGTGGTGATGCTGAAATCGTAGGAATAGGGAAAAATGCACAACAACTTATGCAACGAATTGATGCTTTTAATTTGAAATTAGGAGTGCGTAAACCAGATGGGAAATCCATGCGCTACGCAACCATTAATGAATACTTAAATACTTTGATGCCAGTAACTGTTACAGATTCTGATGAGTATTACAATGTGATGTCGGTTGAAGTAGGAGTATTAGCCCGTTCTACTACACCCTTAAATTCTGAATCTTTGATTGATAATAATAAGCCATATAAATTGGTAGGAAATAATCTGATTTTAAATACTGAACAAAAAGATGGCAGTAAATTTTTAAGAGAAGAGTTTAGTCAAGTTGTTGCGTTTAGAAATACATTGGGGGTGACAGAATGAACCATCAAAAAGGTACAACACTGGTTGTAGTGCTGGTTATTTTAGTCCTTATCACTTTTTTAGGAACGATTGCTATTAGGTCTAGTCTTGTTGGTTTGAAAGTTTCGACCAATAGCCAAGTACGTGCATTGTTACTAGAAAACTCTAATTCTGCTTTATTTAATATTGAAGACCCTAAACAAATTACTCGCCAACTTGCAAGAGATGGAATGTTTAGTTATTTCAGCGCTGCGGATAACTCAGATGATGAACTTATATTTTGTTATAAGGCAAAAGAAACTAAGTTTTTTACACTGAATAATGCAAGTGTTATTAGTTTGGATGGTAGTACTACTAAATTAGGTGTATCTGGTTTTTGTAAAGTTGGACAGTTTGCAACAGGGCGTTCTGCTGTGCAATCACAAATTTATGTGAAAAAGAATAAAGATACTTCAACACCTTTAAGTGCCTTGCCTGTTGGTACAAGTGCTGGTCAAAGTAATGTGCCGCAAGCAATGTATAACATTAGTGTTACTGTGATTTCAATATTACCAAGTTTTGCAGGTGCATCTGATAGTGATATTGAAGGATGTTTTAAAAAGACAAGTATTAAAAAAGATACAAATACACAAACAGTGACTGAGTGTTTTGAAGGTTTAGGGATTCCATCGAATACACAGTATGCAGACTATATTGTAGGCGGGTCGCCTAAGTTAAAGTCTTAACAGATACCATTGGATTGAGGGTTAAACAAATGCAAATATTTAATCAAAAAGTACTTTCTGCAACGGTGTCAATGTTAATGACATGGTCTTTGTGTCAAGTTGCAACAACGTATGCAAGTGATATTGACATTTATAAGTTACCAGATCAAACAAAACTGTCGATTATGATGATGTTGGATACATCAGGAAGTATGGATCAAGTTTATATGGGGGATAATAGTGCATGTGATTTACCTGCTAATACATCACCTTTAGCTCGGATTTCAAATGTCCCTCATCCTGAGGGTCGCGGTTATACAAGAAATTATTGTCAAGTTGGTGGAACTAAAAGATATTATTATTATTATTACAATAGTAGATGGTATGAATGTAATGGAATAACTAATACACCAAGTACTAGTCGTTGTACTCGAATTTATACAACTCCGGATACCAGTAATTATATTAGTGAGAGTAATAATACTCGTTTTTTTTCCTATGATGGCGGAACACCATATTATGATCGTATTAGTCGTTTAAAAGATGCATTGTATGAGTTAGCTGTTTCTAATTCAATTCCACCTAAAACTAAAATAGGTATAGGTAATTATTCGTATAATGGAGAAGGTGCTAAGGGTTATATTCGCATTGCAGCGAATGAATGGGGTGAGGCAAATACAGCGCAAACCTCTGGAAGTCAGCGAAATAAATTACTGACTTTAATAAAAAGCCCTGGTTTTGCTGGTGATGGTGGCACACCAACTGCAACAGCTTATGCTGAAGCGGCAGCGGCATTATTAGGGACAACAACTGGTGGAGGGGTGTATAGTGGCATTGGCCAAGCAGAAGATAGTTCAACAGAGGTTTTTGGAGGTGTACGTTATTATAAACGCCCTGTGGATGATACTGAACCTAAGTGTTCGGGGAAGGGGATTTATGTATTAACAGATGGATTACCCAATGCTGAAAGTGGTGCTACAGCAACAATGATTACCGCACTAACAAAAAGGGGGGCTAGTACATCTACATCTGGGTATTCTACATCTTATGGTACTTTTATTGATAAAACATCTGGTGGTTGGTCACAAATAGGTTATTTCGCACGGTCATTGAATGATGGAAGTCAGCTCCAGAATCTTTTTAATAGCACTAGAAATAATGATCAACATCAGGTGAAAACGGCTGTAGTAGGGTTTGGTAATGTGTTTGATGTATCTGATCCAAATGGAAACATTCGGAAAAATATAGCAGACCCCAAAAACGGTAAAATTCGTACATATTATAATTGTAGTTTGTTAACTGGACCAGATCAAAAAAATGCCTGTTATTGGGGAAATAAGACTAAATTTTCTGATGGCACATTGGTTCCAGGTATAGGAAACACCGCAACAAACCCTAATAGTTATGGAGAAGGTGGGTTCTATTCAGCTAAATCGACAGATGATGTAATTAAAAGTTTTGTAAACTTCGTTGAAGATGTAACACCTAAATTTGAACCTGTTGCAACAGGTTCACCGACAATTCCAATTGATCAACTTAATCCTGTTCAAGTACAGCCCTATGGGTATTATGCTCAGTTTACGCCGAAACCACAGGATAATTATCAATTGTGGTTAGGAAACTTTAATAAATATTATACCCAAGAAGGAGAGCTAAAAGGACTCAATAGTATAGCTTTGATTAAAGGAAACGGGGAGCTAAATCCTTCAGCAATAGGTATTTGGGGTGAAGATGGAATGAAAGGGAAGATTCCATTGGGTACGAGCAATACTACTTCAAATGCATTAAGAAATGTGTTTACCAATCGAAAAATTGATAATTTAAATCAAGCACAAGAGGATAATGGATTACATACTGTTGATTTGAATGCTTTATTTGGTACAAATTCAACTGATGCAAAATTATTAAATGATCCAAAGAAAAATTATTGGTTAAATATTTTGGGATATGCTGTTGCCAAAGATGCTACTGGATTGACGGCTACTAATTTACCTACGGTTGAAAATAGGCAAATTGGTGCAGTAATGCATTCAACCCCAATACTGCTAACACAGTCAGGTAAAGTCGATGTTCTTTCTAATGGTACTGTGACTTCTTCAGATCGGGATGATTATCTGTTGTTTGGTAGTACGCAAGGAATATTGCATGTTGTCAAAGCAGGCAAACCTGATCTTGATTCTGACCCTGATGCTGGAAAAGAAGTTTTTGCTTTTGTTCCACATGAAATAATGGAGAAACAGTCATTAGGCTTTTTGTCAGAAGGTAATACGAATGAAGGACGCGCAAATCTTTATTATGGAATAGATGGTGCGTGGACTGTATTTAGTCAATATGTTTCAAATAGTGATGGTAGCTTAACGATAAAAGATTCAGATCGTACTGATTTGCAGACTAAGAAGGGGATGCAATTGGTTTTTGGTGGGATGCGTATGGGAGGGCGTAGCTACTATGCTTTAGATTTACAAAATATCAAAGAACCAAAGTTAAAGTTCCATATTAATCCACAAGATACGGTAACAAATGCAGATGCAACCACAACAGTAAAAGCAACACTTACTAATAGTTCTGGTACTAAAACTGTTGAAGCATTGAGTTTCATGGGGCAAAGTTGGTCTAAACCAACGGTAACTTATATTAACTGGGGAGGTCAGCGCAAGTTAGTCATGTTCGTTGGTGGAGGATATGATACAGGATATGAAAATACTGCATACGATCAAAGTAACAAAAAAGGTGCAGGTGTTTATATGTTTGATGCCAACGATGGTGAGTTATTATGGTGGGCAAGTGCAAATAGTTCAGCAGATAAAGTCGCATATACTGCAAATGTAAACTTAAAATATAGTGTAGTAAGTCAAATTAATGCGGTAGATCGCGATAATGATGGTTTATCTGATACTTTATATTTTGGTGATTTGGGTGGTCAAGCATTTCGTATAGACTTAAATAATAAAACTACATCAACAGATGCATTTGCTACACGTGTCGTGCGTTTGTATAACGGTCACTTGGCTTCAGGTAAGAGTCCAAGATTTTATGAAATGCCTAGTTTTTCTGCACAAGATAAAGGTGTTGACGGCTTATATGGTGTCTTGGCATTAAGTTCTGGTAATCGTAGTTCACCTTTAGCAGGTAAATTTACTAGTACTAATAATGTGACAACAACAACGACCAGTGCAAAGGATGGAGTGTTTGTTATTTTTGATCATGATATAGCACGTACAGATTTATACTCTATAGAAGATACATCACTGAGAATTAAAGAAATTACTAACTTACCTGTTTTAGATTTGAACGTTGGGGTGGCTGATGCTACTGTAAATGGTACAACTAAAACTTATAATAGTGGTTGGGTATATTATTACCCGACAAGTTCATATGGTGATGGGCATATCAAAGGAATGAATGAATTGTATGCCTTAGATAGTATGTTATATGTCAATACCTATGACAAAGATGGGGTGGGGATTGCGAAAGATTGTGGTTCAGGTGTAATTGGTGATTCATATTTATACCAATTCTGCTTACCTTCAGGAAAGTGTAAATTCTATTCAAGTGAGACCACTGAACCAAATCGAGTTAAGTTGGGTGGTGGTATTTTGGGGACTGGTTTAGGGCAAGCTTATAGTGGTGGTGGCATGGGGTTGATTGTCAAACGTGAAGGTGGAAAGGATTGTACAAAAGTAGAAAACAAAAACTTACCAGAATGTCAGTTGTTTGATGCTAAGTCTAAGTTACAACACTTACGTTGGTATGAATCTCGATAGGAGCTACCTATGAAGTATATAAAAGGATTTACGCTTATTGAGTTGATGGTCGCTATAGTTATTCTTGCAATTCTATCCGCGATAGCTGTTCCAATGTACCAAAAATATTTGCTTCGTAATGATTTGGCTATAGCGAAGCAAGTATCGTTAAATATTGCGAATGAATTAGAGAGGTTTAAGTCTAAAAACTATAGTTATAAGGGGTTTAATCCTAACTATATTTATACAAGCTATGATCCAAATACAGGTGTGCTCTTACTGCCAGTAGGATCATCGGGTTCAAATGCTAAATATATATTGACTCTTGTAGACTTAACTTCAAAAAAACCTTTAACAGTTAAAAGTAGTGGTGGGATTGAAACAGCAGATTCTAAGCAAGTAAGAGGTTTGAATTGGGCGATTAAGGTTGAACGAGTAAAAGTTAGTTCTGATGCGAATGCGCAACCTAAAGAACCTCAAAATTATGATTTGCTTCTTAAAAGTGATGGCGTGCGTTGTATGACAACTTCAAATAATGCTGTGAAAGATTTTGTTTCTTGTGGTAATACTACGGATGTGGAAAGATGGTAAAAAAAAATAAAGGATGGACTTTAATTGAGCTTTTAATTGTATTAGTTATTATTTCGATTCTTGCTGCTTTTGCTGTGACTTCTTATCAAAATTATGTGATAAGAACGAAAAGAACAGAAGTGCAAGCAGAGATGATGAGAGTAGCACAACAGTTGCAAAGCTTTTTAGCAGTGAACCATAGTTATCAAAATGCAACTATAGATAAATTTGGGTTGTCTTTAGTTGGAACAAGTGCTCCCTTTCCTTCTTTAAATAATAAATCATATGATTTAACACTAGTAATTGGGAGTGATAACCAGACATGGACATTAACTGCAACACCAGCGGGATCACAGTTGGGGAATGGTTCTGTTATTTTAAATAGTTTAAGTCAAAAATGCTGGACCAAAGGCACTACATGCACCCCAACAGCTACCTCAAACTGGGATGGCAAATAAAACAAATTTAAAAATGTGGATAAATAAATTTTGATCTTTCTTTCGCTGTAAAGATAACGTAAAATACTGCCCTCTATGAAAGGGGTTTGAAATGTGCCGATGGTCGGTACAGGGATAATCCGTAAAAACTATAAGGTTCTATCATGGTTGTAATTCGTCTAGCACGCGGTGGTGCTAAAAAACGTCCGTTCTATCAAGTAATCGTAACTGATAGCCGTAATGCACGTGACGGTCGTTTCATCGAACGTATTGGTTTCTTTAACCCTACAGCTCAAGGTAAAGCAGAAAAACTTCGTTTAGATGCTGACCGTTTTGCTCATTGGATCGCTCAAGGCGCTCAACCGTCTGAACGCTTTGCTTCTTTAGCTGCTCAAGCTAAGAAAGCTGCTGCTACTGCATAATTAAATATTTAATTAGGCAGTAAGCCCATGACACCAGCACAGAATGTGCCCGAAGATCGTATTCAGATTGGACAGCTACGTTCAGCATATGGATTAAATGGGTGGCTCTGGGTCTATTCCAATACAGAACCCATGAGCAATATTTTTGACTATCTGCCTTGGTATATAGAAACCAAAGCAGGTTGGCAAATTGTAGATGTAAAACGTTGGAAACCGCATGGCAAAGGCTTGGTTGTTTCGTTGAAAGGTGTGAGTGATCGTACCGCAGCGGATAATTTGGTGGGTGCAAATGTTTGGATTTCAAAATCGCAACTGCCTCAAGCAGGTGTGGACGAGTATTACTGGTCGGATTTAAAAGGTTTAACAGTGTTAGGCCTAGATGATGAAGAACAGGAAGTGAATCTCGGTAAAATCCACGAATTGTTTGAAACAGGAGCTAATGATGTAATGGTGGTTCGCGCAACCCCAGAAAGCATTGATGGCGAAGAGCGAATGATCCCATGGCATAAAGATGTGGTACAACGTGTTGATCTCGAAGCTGGTCGTATCTACGTGAATTGGGGCGTGGATTATTAATCCTTTAAGGATGAACGCAGCAGGAAAATAGAGGAGTCTGCGATGTTTTTTGCAGTCATTACGCTTTTTCCTGAAATGTTTGAAGCGATCACAGCCTACGGAATTAGCGGGCGCGCAGCAAAACGTGAGCTTATACAAGTCCATTGTATCAACCCACGAGAGTTTGCAGAGGGTAACTACAAAAGAGTGGATGAACGTCCATTTGGTGGTGGTCCTGGTATGGTGATGATGGCTGAGCCTTTGGCAAAAGCAATTCACCGTGCTAAAGAGCTTGCAAAGCAAGCAGGTGCAGTTCATGTTCCTGTGGTGTACATGTCACCCCAAGGAAAGACCTTAAACGAAACTGCAGTACAGCAATTTGTTGAATATGATGGATTAATTGTATTGTGTGGACGTTATGAAGGGGTTGATGAGCGTTTGATCCAAAAATATATTGATCAAGAATGGTCAATAGGTGATTACGTATTGTCAGGTGGAGAGTTACCTGCGATGGTTTTATTGGACAGTATTATTCGACGTTTGCCGAATACAATGTCTGATGAACAATCCGCAATACAAGACTCATTTGTAGATGGTCTTTTAGATTGTCCACAATATACCAAGCCAGATCATTTTGAAGGTTTGGATGTACCTGAAATCTTAAAATCAGGACATCATTCAAATATTGAGAAATGGCGGTTTTTGCAGCGTTATCAACGAACTTTAGAACGCCGACCTGAATTGGTTGAAAAAGTTGAGTTGACGAAGCAGCAGAAAAAATGGCTCAAAGATTTATAAGGAAAATAACTCCAGGTTAATTTCCAAATCCAACACTTGAACGGTTGTGTTGAAGTGTTGTTTATTAGGCTCTTTATGTCTTGAAGCGGTCAAGCATAAAGGGAAAGTCAATCGGGTCTATGCGCTTTAGCCTCTATACCCAGTGGACATCAGACCTCTTCTGACCCACACATATTGGAGATACCCCATGAGTGGTAAGCATCCTTTAGTTCAAGCTGTTGAAAATGCACAGTTAAAACAAGACATTCCTGCTTTTGCACCAGGTGATACAGTTATCGTTCAGGTAAAAGTAAAAGAGGGTGATCGTGAACGTCTTCAAGCATTTGAAGGTGTTGTAATCGCGAAGAAAAACCGCGGTTTAAACTCTGCTTTCACTGTTCGTAAAATTTCTAGCGGTGTTGGTGTTGAACGTGTTTTCCAAACACATTCACCAGTTGTTGCTAAAATCGAAGTGAAACGTCGTGGTGACGTTCGTCGTGCTAAACTTTATTACCTACGTGAATTGTCAGGTAAAGCTGCACGTATTCGTGAAAAGTTACCAGCTCGTAAACAAGGTTAATTTAAACTTTGTTTTACAGCAAAAAATGCGCCGATTGGCGCATTTTTTTATTTCTAATAAAATTATAAACCCTGTAATTTAAGGCGATTAGCGTGCTGACGATAGAGTGCTACTGGATCGGGAGCAAAGGTATCACGTAATCCTAAAACTAAATTTGTTTCATCTAGATGAGTTAATTTGTAGTCATCTCGAATGACTTTACCAAAGTGCGTACTACAGCGCGGAACCACGCCATCATTGTCTAAATTACCATAAGCAATTGGGGCGAGTGTTGAAACACCCAGATCGATGACATCTAACAGATTGGTGACTTGAGAAGTACCCGTCCAAGAATAATAATATCTGCCTTGATGTGAATATGCACCGCTTTGATTGCATGAATCCGCGAGAGCCGGTGTTGGGTAAGTCGCATTAAAAATTGCTGAACCCGCTTCACTGACAGATACCAGTCCTCGATGCATGTTTACGGTTGTGTATGGATTATGTGATGCCCATGTTAATATTGGCCCCACTAAATGATCTACAATAAGGCTAGATATTGGACTGGAAACAGGATTTTCTAGCGTCATATCTCCAATTTTTGATCCTCGAAATGTTGCGCCGACACCTGTTAAAGAGGCAACGTATTCAGGTTTAATTGCTTCAACATAACGGATTGTTGATCCAGCATGGCTATGTCCAATCAGGTTGACTTTGGTTTTTCCTGTAATGGCCATGATCTCTTCAACTTGTCCAATCAGTTGTTCTCCTCGAATTTCAGAGGATTCAATAGGTGAAACTTGTGTGGCAAATGCAGTTGCGCCATGGCGGGCTAAATCGGGTAAAATTTGATAAAAATAGTCCATACCAAATGAGTCAAAGCCTAAGCGTTCGAAGCCAAACATGCCATGTACAAATGCAATCGGATATTGAGTTTTGGCATAGTCAGAAATGATATTGGATGAAGTGGCTTGCTGCGGTATATTCGCTGCAAATACCGTGTGTGTTATCGTACTTAGTCCTATAACACTGATGAAAAGTAGTCCTTTTTCCATAGATATTCTCACATTATTTATTTTAATTGAACAATAGGCTTCTTGCTTAAGTCGAGTTGTGATGAGCATTTATGATAATGGGAATTCTCTCCTTGAAAAGAACGAGCATGATTGCACACAAGGGGAGAAGGGACTCTCAATATTCATTTTCAATCATTTTGACTTTTGCAAGACATCTAATAAAGGCTTTGCATTGTTTGAGATTAAACAGCGTATTCGTTTTGAATTTTTTCATTCCTATTGATTGAATTACATCAAAAGTCTACTTCTGCAAGCGCTCTTATTTTTTATTGTCAAAAATATCGTATAGAAATACTAAATAAAAATCTAAATAGAGTGGATGAGTGGTTGGTATTTGATCGGATTTTTGAAGAGCCAAATATTGCGGAATACAATATTTGGCTTTGATGGTTTATAAAGAGTCTTATAGACCTTGGAGTTTTAATCGATTTGCATGTTGACGGTAAACAGAAACGGGGTCTGTAGAAAATAAGCCTCGAATACCTAACACTTGGTTGACTTCATCAAGATGATTCCAATCATAATCATCACGAATGACTTTACCAAAACGAGTATTGCAGCGTGGAACTAAGCCATCATTGTTTAAACTACCATAAGAAATTGGGCCTAAAACAGCAATGGCACTATCAACAACGTCTAGGACATTCGTCACTTGTGATGTTCCTGTCCATGAATAGTAATAAACACCATTTCGAGATGTTGCGCCATTTTGAGAACAAGTACTGGCAAGGGCAGGAGTTGGATAGCGTTGATTAAAAGCACTTGAACCTTGTTCACTAATAGAGGTCAGTGAAGCATTCAAATTGCTTTTCAGTCCTGTATTCCCTTGAGAAAAGGCAATAATAGGACCAATGATATAGTTGGTTGCAATACTTAGAAATTGAGCTCCTCCTCTATTGGCTAATAGATCATCTGCAACTTTTGAGCCCCTGAATGTTGCACCAACACCTGTCAAAGATGCGACATACTGAGGTCTTACGATTTCTATATAACGGATTGTAGGTCCGCCGTGGCTATGACCAATTAAATTGACTTTCTCTTTACCTGTTAAAGCCCTAACATCTTCAACTTGTGCAAGTAATTGTTCTCCCCGAACTTCCGTAGACTCCAATGGTGAAATTTGAGCAGCAAAGACTGTTGAACCATTACGCGCTAGATCAGGTAAAATTTGATACCAATAATCTAACCCAAATGCAGCGACACCTAAGCGACTAAATCCAAACATCCCATGTGTAAATAAAATGGGGTATTTGGTTTTTGCATAATCAGATTGAACTGATGCAGTAACTTGCTGTACTCCAGAAGCAGCATGTGCAGAACCGATGCTGATTGCCCCGCAGAGTGCAGAAATAGAACAAAGAAGTGTATATTTCTTGTTTTTGAACATTTATATTTCATCCTGAAAAAATGTTGAGTTTTGATAAATCCGTTTAGGGTATGCGTTATCCCTAATCAGAGAATGGTAGTTTTCCTCCTTCGTCATGAACTTTTTCAAAGGTTTGAAGCCGTATGTAATCTTGTTG
>NZ_RAXT01000140.1 GCF_003611475.1 Acinetobacter rongchengensis
TTAGGTCAGGTGGCCTAACTTAAATAAAAAAGTCTCCGACAAACCCGGTACGGTTCAATCGTTTTCAACATACAGAACTGCTCCACTTTGAGCTGCGGTAATAAAGCTTTCTCGAAGTGCACAAGCTGCCTGAGAAGCAATTTCTCTCTCATCGTCATTTTCATTAATTACATTTACTGCTGACATTGACGTAATCCTGAGTAAAGCCTACGTAAATCATATTCTAAGTCAGGTAGACAGGATAAAGAACTAGAGACCTTTCTAATGCTTTGATCGACACACACAATAGCTTCTTTTCAAATCAAGGTAGGCATTATGTGTGATCTGAATTTTATATTAAATTTCAATAACTTATAAATATTAATATTTGAGTTTTATTTTTACTACATAAATACAATAACATTTAAAATCAAATACTTATATTATGTGCAAAATTTAGAGCTTAACATCACACATAATACCTACCTAACTACCTTAGTTACAGTCAGGACTCTGATCCCACATGATGAAAATTAAAAATATGGACTCGTTTAAGCTGTCCTATATGTACTTCTTTCCAGTGATGTTTTTCCCATTTTTAAATATCTACCAATTTAGAAACAATCCAGACCTTCAATCATGGCTATTCAGTAACTTACTGATCAGCATTACAGTAATTTTGGTCCCACTTTGCCTTAGTTTAAGCATGCTTATCACTAAGTTTTTATACCAAGATCACAACAAAAAAATGGAATACAACGCCATGGGGCTTGGGTTGTTGTGCCTAATTTTTCTCATGGGCAGCAACTACTACCAGTTCCATAAATTTACAGCAGGAACGTACCTCAGCATTGACCATTATCGCATGGCGTTAATGCTGAGTTTCCTCATCGGATGCTTTGTATCAAGCCTCTGCTTTGCCTTGAAATATAAGCAATATTCAAAAAAATATGACACCGACTTCAACCTCAAAACCCAAAGATTCATGCTGAGTGCATCCCCACTGTTATTGATCGCCATCACAGCCATCTTTGTGGTTTAAACCTACTTTTGAAGATCCTCAAAAAATGCCGTCATTTCATGAAAACTATTTACAAGACGTTTAGATTTTCGCTCATACGAAGGGACCGTCAGTTCTACTTTGGACTTCCGGTTCAAATACTTGAAGTACAGCGGAAAAACTTGCTTATTGAACTTAAACACATCCTCCCGAACGCCCCTAAACGGACACACCAGAAGCTAAACATGACGGATTGACTACTCCAGAACAGACAGAAAATAAGCGTATTCCAGTGCCGGAGCACGTTGAACCGGACCAGCCGAAAAGAGGCTTTTGGAGCCGTTTTTTTAGACCCTATGATTAACCACGATTGTTTAACTGATATGAACAAAGTTGTGAAACATTGATTAAATAATAGGCGTGGAACGTGAAAAATCATAAAAAAAGCCCACCTTGGGGAAGATGGGCTATAAACTAGAAACTACAGCATTGATTTCTAAGGAAAATTATAAAGC
>NZ_RAXT01000141.1 GCF_003611475.1 Acinetobacter rongchengensis
TGTTATTCACCAATTAAAATGTCTATGCGATAAACCATTTAAAATGTCCTGTTTTTAACTACAAGAGTCAAGCACAGGATTTAAATTTCTTTGTTCAATAACAACTTTCTGAGCTTTACGACTCGGCATACTTTTCTTGAGACGGGAACGTTTATTCTGTTTCTCCAATTCCTCATGTTGCTGCTGGATATGGGCCAGGACCGAACCTAATCTTTTATTCTCAACCACTTCATTCTGCTGTAGTCCAGCCAGTTTATTGAAGACGCTATAGTTGATCTTCCGTCCTTCATGCATGATTGCCACAGTACCATCCGGGTACTCCAGAAATGAAATGTATTGCCCAGCAAGCTTATGATTCAGCTCTGTCGGTTCAAGCATATAAATACACTTGTCATAGGTCAGAGTCAGATTCTTGGTGACCTTACGCGGTTCCTGCCAGGTAAAAATATCATCCAGTTCAAGATCAGATTCGCTTAATGGCCGATGCAGGTTCTTTGAGTTTCGCGCACATTTGGCGAACTTCTGATTGAACTGCTCAATAAAGCAGGGTAACCATATATTGGCCTCTGCAATCGAACCGATGCCTTCCAGGCGCATCTCTTTGATCAGACGGTCCTGAAGGGTTCTGTTGGCACGTTCCACACGACCTTTGGCTTGGGGTGAGTTGGCAAAGATAATATCGATGTTCAAATTATTCAGAATCCGCCCAAATTGCGTAATCTGGCTGTCTTGCCTGGATTTCTGATTAACTCTGAATACCGAATGCTTGTCACTATAAAAGGCTAGAGGTTTGCCGTATTGTTCAATGTAGGCTCGGGTTGAAAGCATGTAGTCAAAGGTCGTTTCAGCCTCACAAAAGCGCAGATGCAACAGCTTTCCAGTGGCATCATCGATATAAACCAACAAGCAGCATTTTGCAGCTCGACCTTCAAACCAGTCATGATATGAGCCATCAATTTGGATCAGTTCACCGAAGCAATCCCGGTTATAACGTGGCTGATATGGACGCTTCAGGCGCTTGGATCGCGGAATCCACAGGTCATTGGCCGTCATCCAGCGCCGAAGCGTTTCTACCGGGATATTCAGGTCAAACATGCTGTTGAGCTTCTCATGCGCCAAGGTGGGTCCAAAGCCCAGTAAATGTTCAGCAATAATGGAAAGGCACTTTGATTTTAACAAGTCATCATGGCGACGATGGCCAGGTTGACCACGACTGGCATGTGCCATACCTGAGACACCATCTTGATTGAGCTTTTGCAATAACCGGGTAATTTGACGGGTGGAAAGATTTAGGATTTCAGCAGCACGGATCTGGGTAATACGATGATCTCGAACGTCTTGCAGAACTGCAAGCCGTTGAATTTCTTTGTCAGACATAGTGATCAGCATCTATATTTATATCCAGTCCATGGTGATAAAAACCATCATAAACTAGACATTTTTATTGGTGAGAATATAGACACTTTAAATGGGTTCTAACA
>NZ_RAXT01000142.1 GCF_003611475.1 Acinetobacter rongchengensis
CGCTGTCGTGTCTACAATCACTTCAAATGGTGCTGACGGTGCACTTTCGTTACCCGCTGGATCGGTTTGTGTCACACTTAAATCATGCGAACCTTCTGTTAAGCCCGGTGCAGGTAAGGTGTAGTTCCAGTTTCCTTGCGGATCTGCAACTACACTGCCGACTGGCTGACCATCATCATAAATGGTGACTACGTTACCTGGTTCGGCTTTACCTGTGATCGTTGGTGTGGTGTCATCCGTTGTGCCACCTGAAGTCAGTGGCCCTTGGTTTTCTCCAACATCATCTGTGACTGTATCAATCGTTGCTGCAATTGGTGCAGTGGTGTCGATAGTGAGTTTTGCGGTATCTGTCGCAGTGTTACCATTCGGTAGTTGTGCGGTTGCAGTGTAGGTATGTTCACCTTCAGCTTGTGTTGTTAGCTCTACTGACCATTTGCCTGTTGCATCTGCTGTTGCTGTTCCAACAACATTGTTGGCTGCATCAGTAATCGTGATATTTGCATTTGGCTTAGAAACACCCACCACTGTTGGCGTGGTGTCATTGGTCACACCCGCCTTTGCAATATTGCCTTCAATCGGTGTGGTATTGTCAATGAAGTTGGTGATTTGAACATCAGATGTAGATGTATCTACCGTGAAATTCAATGGATCACTTGGATCACTGGTATTGCCTGCTGGATCGGTTTGAGTCGTCGTGATCTCATGTGGACCATCCGTCAATGGGGTTTCTGGGGTAAATGTCCAGTTGCCTGTCGGATCTACAACTGCCGTACCCAATGGTTGACCATTATCAATTACTTCAACGGTTGCACCTGGCTCACCTGTACCTGTAATGGTCGGTGTGGTGTCATCTGTTGTACCACCCGCTGGAATGTCCCCGATCGTAGGACCGACATCGTCTGTAGCAGTGATATCTTCAGGCTGGGTAGGTGCTGTCGTGTCGAGTATGATTGGGTATTCACCTGTTGGCGGACTCATTTGACCCGATGGATCTGTGGCAACAGCTGTGAGTTTTTTCTCACCATCTGCGCCTAGATCTGCAACCTCAAGTGTCCATGTGCCATTTGGTTGTACTGCAACTGATCCAACTTCTGTACCATTGCTATAAACGTGAACAATCGTTCCTGGTTGTGCTGTACCGCTTACTGTCGGAGTCTTGTCATCCGTCGTCGCACCTTTTTGTAATGGATCTGTGATATCGCCCACATTATCATCAACGCTTTGAATCGTTGGTGCCAATGGCGCTGAGCCAATTACATTGAAGTCGATTGGGTCTGTAGCCGTACCTTCATTCCCTGCTTTATCCACTGGTTTAGCGCTAAAGCTATGGTCTCCTCCGATCAATGGCAATTCTGGTGTAAATGTCCACGTACCGTCAGCTTGTACTGTCGCTGTACCAATCAATCCACCATTGTCATAGATATTGACATGCTCAACATCTGTCGTTGCTTTGCCTGTGTATTCTGGACGGGTATCATCT
>NZ_RAXT01000143.1 GCF_003611475.1 Acinetobacter rongchengensis
GCCCGAACATCTACGCGGCCGGCGACTGCACCGACCAGCCGCAGTTCGTCTATGTGGCGGCAGCGGCCGGCACTCGTGCGGCCATTAACATGACCGGCGGCGACGCCGCCATCAATCTGACCGCGATGCCGGCCGTGGTGTTCACCGACCCGCAAGTGGCGACCGTGGGCTACAGCGAGGCGGAAGCGCACCACGATGGCATCGAAACCGACAGCCGCACGCTGACGCTCGACAACGTGCCGCGTGCGCTTGCCAACTTCGACACACGCGGCTTCATCAAGCTGGTCATTGAGGAAGGTAGCGGACGGCTCATCGGCGTGCAGGCGGTTGCCCCGGAAGCGGGCGAACTGATCCAGACGGCTGTTCTCGCCATTCGCAACCGCATGACGGTGCAGGAACTGGCCGACCAGTTGTTCCCTTACCTGACGATGGTCGAGGGGTTGAAGCTCGCGGCGCAGACCTTCAGCAAGGACGTGAAGCAGCTTTCCTGCTGCGCCGGGTAATCGGAATCAAATCACCAAACCCCAAGGAGCCAAACAACTATGGAAACATCAACCTTCGTCAAAGAAATCGCGGAGCGTTTCTCGGTTATCAACCGACTACATCCCACTGAACTCTTGCTTCCGCTTCTTCGCGAGATTGCCAAGGGAAGTCCCGTCTCGCGGAAAACGCTCGCGACCGTGCTCGACTGGCCGGCCGACAGAGTCGCGGCAGCACTCGATCAGGTCCCCAGCACCGAGTATGACGACGACGGCAATATTGTCGGCTATGGCCTTACGCTGCGCGAAACCCCGCATACCTTTGAGATTGACGGCCAACGTCTCTACACGTGGTGCGCCCTAGACGTATTAATATTCCCGGCTTTGCTCGGCAGGAGCGCGTACGTCTCCTCGCGCTGCCCTACAACGGGTGAAGAGGTATCGCTTACGGTGGCGCCAGATGGGCTGCACCGGCTCGAACCGGCGAGCGCAGTTGTGTCACTGGTGCGACCAAATGCGTCATCCGACATTCGCTGCTCCTTCTGCTGCCACGTCCACTTTTTTGCCAGCGCCGCTGCCGCTGACGATTGGGTCGCGCAGCATGAGGGTGCCGAAGTTGTGGGCGTCGAAGAGGCCTTTCGCCTTGGGCAAGAGCTTGCTCGACAGCTGTCATCGCCTAGCGGGACGTAACTGTCCTGTGCTGCGCAGGGTGAGGAAAAGGAGGTGTTCAGTGAGCGCTTATACAGTTTCCCGCTTAGCACATGACGCGGGCGTGAGTGTGCATATCGTGCGCGACTACCTGCTGCGTGGATTGCTGCGGCCGGTGGCGTGCACCCCAGGCGGCTACGGCCTGTTCAACGATGCCGCCTTGCAACGGCTACGCTTCGTGCGGGCCGCCTTCGAAGCGGGCATCGGCCTGGATGTGCTGGCGCGGCTGTGCCGGGCGCTGGATGCTGCGGACGGTGACGGTGCGTCTGCGCAGCTTGCCGTGTTGCGGCAAC
>NZ_RAXT01000144.1 GCF_003611475.1 Acinetobacter rongchengensis
AATTCTCAGGTCATGTTACAACGGATGGATGGACATCATGAGATTAATGATGGTCTGTCTGCTGAGTTAATTTGCCTTTCAACAAATCCGTATATTGAATTAAAACAGTTCATTGGCTGCCAAGTTGCTGTTGATCAAACCACAGATACAGGCCAACTGTTTAGAATCACAGGCGTGATTACAGGTGCCAGTCAAGGTCAATCCGATGGCGCATTTACGCTTTATCGTTTAAGCATGCAAGATGCAACCAGTTTATGGCATAAACGGCGCAATAGCCGTGTGTTTATGAACAAGAGCGTCGTCGAAATTATCCATATCATCTTCAAAGAATGGCAGCAACGCAGTGCCTTATTCGCCAATAGTTTAAAACTAGACCTGAGTGGCTTAACAAAAGATTACGACACACGACCCTTTTCGATGCAATCGAATGAAAGCGATTATATATATTTAACCAGAATCATGCGTGAGGAATCGATCAATTGGTTGATTGATGAATCTCAGCATATTGTCTCTACACATAATCAAAGTATAGCGCCACAGAAACTACGTTTAATTGACGACAACAACCAATTTAAAGCACTTGAACGCAGAGTCATTCGATACCATCGTTCAAATGCAACAGAACCCTACGACACGATCACCAGTTTAATTGCACAACGACAATTACAATCCACAGCGATTCATTTACAGCGTTGGCAGGCAGACCATTTGAGTCAAGAAGACGGTTGTGGTTCAGTTCTGAGCTCACACAAACACAGTAGTCAAAGGCACAATGAAAGTTTAAGTCTTGAACAGGCATGGAGTTTATCACCTGCATGGATTAGCGACTTAAAGGGAGAAGATCAAGCCACTGTTTCGAATAATCAACAACTAGACAAGCTGAATAAACATCTGAGTCAATACCAAGCCCTACAAGCCAAATATTTTACAGCGCATAGCAGTGTACGAGATAGCCAAGTCGGTTATTGGTTCCAACTGAATGGACATGCAGAACTTGATCAAAACCATCGTGATCATGATAAAGAATTCTTGATTCTCAATAAAAATTTCTACAATCAGAATAACTTCCCCAAAGATATACAAGACCAAGTTGAACGACTACTCAGGCTAAGCCATTGGCAAAAGAATAAGGACAGTACCGAGGAACGGCAAGCCAATGAACTGATGTTGGTACGTCGGAATACAGCGATTGTTCCTGAATATGACCCATTGGAACATCGTCCAGTTGCACATGTACAACGCGCAAAGGTTGTAAGCGATGGAGAAGAAATATATGTAGATGAATGGGGGCGTATCAAAGTTCGCTTCTTATTCACCAAACAAGAAGATCATTCGCATGACAGTGGCGCAGGGTCAAATGATAACGATATGGACTCTGCATGGGTGGATGTATTGACACCATGGGCGGGTGATGGTTATGGGGCACGGTTTTTACCCCGCAAAGATGAAATCGTTGTCAT
>NZ_RAXT01000145.1 GCF_003611475.1 Acinetobacter rongchengensis
AGTTACATCTAAATCTGTCGGTGCATTTGGTGCAGTAATATCAGGGGCTGTTGCTTCATATACAGTTGACGTTAATGGTGTCGGTGCAGTGTCTGTCGCTGTGACATAAACTTTCTCACCATTCGCCTGAGCAGGGCTCAATGCAAAGCTAAATACACCTGCAGTATCTGTCTGACCTGTACCCAATACAACGCCCGCAGCATTTTTAACGACAACAGTCGCTTGTTCTGATACTTGTCCTGTAATCGTCGCACCTGTTGTTGCATCTACTGTCGCTGCTGTAATCACTGGTGCTGCGTTGTCTGCAACGGCTGAGGCTGGAACAGAGGTATTCCCTACATCATCGGTTGCTGTCAAACTGATGGTTTGACCATTATTTTGTGCAGGATTCAAGTTTACAGAGAAATTACCATTTGCATCTGTAGTTCCTGTTCCGATCACAACACCATTTGGATCTTTTACTTCAATAGTCGAATTTGGTTCCGCCTTACCTGTGACAACCGTACCATCATTGATAATTGCAATGTCTGTCGGCGCATTTGGTGCAGTCAAATCATGTGCATTAAATGGTGCTTCCACAGACTCGTTATCTGCAGCATCCGTTGCTGTTGCTGTTAAAGCTTCTTTATTAATTTGAGCAGGTGAAATGATTACTTTGAAATCACCATTAGCATCAGTAGTACCTACACCAATTACCCCTCCTGTTACATCACGGATGGTAATGGTCGAATTCGGTTCTGCTTTACCAATCACCGCATGGCCTGCATCGACCACATCTAAATTTGTAGGTGCAGCTGGTGGAGTAATATCTGGAGCAATTAAAGATTGTGATGCAAAGTTATTCGAGGCATCTGTTGCAATCGCTTCGATCTTTTCGGCATTAACTAACGCGGGATTAAGATGAACTGAATATGTCCCATCAGCTGCAACAACTGCTGTACCCAAAACAGCGCCTGTTGCAACACTTTTAATTTGAATAGTAACACCTGGTTCAGACGTTCCTGAAACAATCGTACCTGTCGCATTTATTGTTGCTTGTATATCAGGAGCGACATAATCTTTCAAAATCAATTCTTGAGTTGCTGGAATCCCTTGTTTATCCGTACCACTGAGGATAACTTTTTCACCATTAATGAACTCGGAAGTGCTATAAACGAATAGACCATTAGGTCTTACTGTAGTTGTTACTTCTTTTAAAAAAGCGCCCGTAATTGGATCATAAAATTTTAGACTAATTGGAGTATTTGCCATAAAAATGAGGGATGAAATTGTATTTGCTGAAGCCATAAATGTGTCCTCTATAAAATTTTTCTTTAACACAAAAAATAGGTTTAGTTTTTAAACTGGTTTAATTTTAAGCATTATACATATTTTTGTGATCAATTTCACACTTATATTATTTTTTTTTATTTATTTTGCTTTTTTTTGTAAAAAAG
>NZ_RAXT01000146.1 GCF_003611475.1 Acinetobacter rongchengensis
ACGCCTATCATCGAGAAACAGGTGAAATTGTTGCTTATGTTTGGGGTAAACGAGATTTAGCTACAGTCTAACAATTGAAGACAAAGCTTAAACAATTAGATATTCACTACACCCGAATTGCAAGTGATCATTGGGACAGTTTCATCACTGCTTTTAAAAATGGTAAGCAAAGTATTGGTAAATTTTTTACTGTAGGTATTGAAGGCAATAATTGCAAAATAAGGCATAGAATTAGGCGTAGCTTCAGAAGAAGCTGTAATTTTTCAAAAAAGCTTGAAAACCATTTTAAAGCTTTTGATTTAGCCTTCTTTTCTTTTACATCAATAATGGCTTCATTTAAAGGCAGCATACTTTTTGAAGCACCACCAAAATTTTATGTTAAGTAGAGACTAAAAATGCCCTTGATTAAGGGCTTACAAGGGCATTTTGTATAAGGTGTATTATGTTAATTTTAGAATTTCTTCATTAGATAATTTTTGATAAGCTAAATCCATTAGGACTAATTAAGTAAATATGAGCAATTGGGTCAATGTCACACAGGATAAGTCTACAGGTATAGAACTAATTCATGCCCACTTCAAAGGCTTTGCATACGATCCTCATCTACACTCAAGTTATCTTATAGGGGTAACAGAGTTAGGACATCAACAATTCAATTGTAGAAAAAAAATTATTGATAGCTATCAAGGTCAAACTTTCATGCTTGAACCTGAAGAAGTTCATGATGGTAATGCACCAGATCCTCTCGGCTTCACTTATAAAATGATGCATTTAGATCCAGCATGGTTAAAAAAAAGCTATGAAGGAATATTTAATGAGCCTATCGAACTTGCTATCGAATCAACCCTACGTTCTGATCCTCAACTTTCACATTTGATACTTTCAACCTACAATATATTGAATAACAATGAATCTCAATTGATGAAAGATACGTATTTAGATCTTTTATTAGAAAACTTAGTAAATAAAAAAATTTTATATAAACGTGAAAAGTCTATCCAGACATTACCTAATATTGCATTAAAGCTAAAAGAAATTTTACATGAAAGTCTCTTTCATGATTTAGACTTACAAACACTCTCAACATTGGTGAAAACAGATCGTTTTTATATTAACCGTGTATTTAAAAAAAACTTTAACTGTTCTCCACATCAATATCTGATCCAACTCCGTTTAAATAAGGCAAAAGAATTGTTAAGAAAAGGATTATCAGCAACAACTGTTGCTTCATATCTTTGTTTTTCTGATCAAAGTCATCTAGGTCGATGGTTTAAACGTTGTTATGGCATAACATTGAATCAATATCAAAAAGCGTGCACAAATGTTCTAGATATATCTTGAAGAT
>NZ_RAXT01000147.1 GCF_003611475.1 Acinetobacter rongchengensis
TTATTGTATTTTTAAATTTGTTCTGCTTATTGTTTTTTACTTATCCATACTTAAGTAAATTAGAAAATAAAATTTCCGAAGAGGATTTCTTAAGTTTCTTAGATGTTCCTCAAGGAAAAATTAAATTTCCGAATATAACCAGTTTTCTAGGTGAACAAGCCTTAGGGTCACTTTTTGCAACATTAACAATAGTTTATGGAAGGGATATTTTTAAGGTAACTGAAAGTGGGGCAATCGCAGCAATATTTGTTATTATTGTATTTTTAATAACTATAAGTATTACCACCCTATCTTTAACTAGGATTTCTTTACAAATAATAAATTTAAGATATTCAAAGATTCCAGAGTTATTATTGATTTTATTACTATTTTTTATTACTTATTGGTTATATGTTGGAGGTCTGAAATTAGCACCTACAGCTTAAAGAGATGGATGAAATTGATTCTAACATAGCGACTACGCATAAGAGATTTTATGTTAAATAAAAAGACGCTCTTATAGCGCCTTTTTATAATTACCTAAATATTTAGTTATCGTCTAATCTTGATAGAAGGTCTTGTAAATTTTTCTTCAGTTTTGATTTTGCTTCATCTGTATTTATGGTTTCATAAATATGTTCAATAGCATCTAAGAAGTGGGCTGTGCTAAGAGCAATAGTATGTGAAATGATATGTTCCTCACTAGACTCATTGCCTATCTCTAATTTACATACAGATGGTCCGATACCGAATTTAAGAATTTTATCTGCATAAATCATTTCATGATTCAATGCTAAAACAAAAGCTTTACTATCTGATTTTTGATTTGATTTAGCCATTATCCTTCAACCACACACTTTCCAGGGATTTTATAAGAAAAATAGTCATCATCTATATGTCTATTTTCAGCAAGAGGTATTGAATAAAATGAATTACCAATACTCTTAATGTCTTCATATACATCTTTTAGCTTATTACTCTGTTTTCTTACAGCCAAAAGGCATTCAACTTCCGCTATATTCACATTATCCATATAAGTGTTTAATTTATAAGGATCAATAAAATCAACTACTGGTAAAGAAGAACGCTTAGGTACTTCTTCATAAAATACTTCTACTTCGGAATCGTATTTGTTCCATGGTTGGGCACAGGCTCTTTTATTTTTACTATTAAATACGAGATCGAAATCATACCCAGTGGCTATACTAATTTCGAAAATTGTTTTTAAAGTTAAGTTAGCTTTACCAGATATAACTTTAGAAAATCTGCTTTTTTTCCAACCTAAATCGTGGCATAACTCTGAATGTGTTTTACCAATATGATGAACTAATGATTTGATGTGATCAGC
>NZ_RAXT01000148.1 GCF_003611475.1 Acinetobacter rongchengensis
ATGCGAATGTATAAATTTAGATTTATTAATCCGATTGGCGAGTCATACTTCTAAGCACATTGTCCTTATCAATAAAATGATGCTTAAGTGCTGCAAGAATATGCCCAACTAAAAGTAAACCAGCAGCCCAAGATAGGTAGATGTGAACGGGTTTGACAATATCTGTTAAATCAGGATTGTCTTGAATCATTCTTGGAATTTCAAATAAATAGAGAACAGGTACAGGGTGACCAGCGCTCCAACTGAATAAACACCCAGAAATAGGCAATGCCAAAAGCATAAAATATAACCCTAAATGTCCTAAATGCGCCAAGGTTTTCATCAGTGGCGACATTGTGTCAGGTAATTCAGGTGCAGGGTGGGTATAACGCCAAAAAATCCGAATAATCACCAAAAAGATAATTACGGAGGCTATATTTTTATGTAAGGTAATCACATCACCTTTAAAACTACCATCGGCAGCATAACTTAAAAAGTTTCCACTATAAAAACCGATCAGCCATGCAGCAATGAAAATAATCGCCATAATCCAATGAAGCCATTGCGCAGTTTTGGTGTAATATTTTGATTTTTGCGGCATTTTATGCGCACCTTAAATATAATTAGCAATATCATATCGATTTTTTAGACGCCTATCATCGTTAAAAATTCAACGTATTGTTTTATATTTGCAACGCAAAGTGTGAATAAACATAAAAATGCAGAATCATGAATCAAAGTCTATTTTAAGTAGCTGGTGATTACATGATTTCTAAAAATTTAGGTTTAAACTACGAGAGAGTTTAGGCAAAATACAGCGACTTCATCCCAAGAAAAGGAATAATTGTGAAAAAATTAGCTGCTCTTGTTGCATTAACTAGTTTCGCATTAACAGCGTGTGTAACGACAGAATCGACTGGTACTGCTGCAAGCAACACAACTCAGCAATTGGGTATGGTTGCAATTAAAGTTGCGATCAATGCGAAATGTACAACTGAATTAAATAGCCTTCCTGCATGGAAAACAGCAACCCGTGTCATGACAGATGAGCAAAAAACCAATGTTCAAGGTCAAATTTGTGGTTGTGTAAGTGAAAAAGCACCTCAAAGTGTTACAGCAGTTGATTTGGCTACAGCAGCAATAGATCCACAAGCTCGTGCAACGATTGTTTCAAATGTTGTAACGAAAACAATTAATCAATGTGTTGCTGAAGCAATCAAATAAGTCGATGTGAAATTAAGAAGCTAGGGGTAATCCGAGCTTCTTTACTGATTTTTTATACTTTTCTGAATTTATTTTTTATATTAATCTGAACAATAAAAATCGAAACTTTGTATATTT
>NZ_RAXT01000149.1 GCF_003611475.1 Acinetobacter rongchengensis
TGAACCGTACCGGGTTTGTCGGAGACTTTTTTATTTAAGTTAGGCCACCTGACCTAACGGGTTAATCTTATCATAGTACATTGCTTCAAACTCAAAAGGTGATACATAACCCAGTGCACTGTGTACACGCTCTTTATTGAACCAATCTACCCAGTTTAGTGTCGCAAGTTGTACATCCGCTAAACCTTGCCAATCCGCTTTTAAATATTCAATCACCTCTGTTTTGTATAAGCCATTCACCGTTTCAGCCAAAGCATTATCGTATGAATCACCGGTCGTACCGACTGATGCTCGTAAATTTGCTGCTTCTAAACGATTGGTATAACGAATGGAAAGATATTGCACGCCTCTGTCACTATGATGAATCACGTTCTTTGGCATGCCTCGATCATGCAATGCTTGCTCCAGTGCATCGAGCACCATATCTGTATTCATACGTGTTGATACTTTCCATCCAACAATTGCTCGCGAGAACACATCAATAATAAAGGCGGTATAGACCCAGCCTGAATGAGTTTGAATATACGTGAAGTCAGCGACCCACAGCTGGTCAGGATGATCTGCATTAAAATTGCGTTTTACTAAGTCATCTGCTCGTTTTTGATCATCTCGGCTACGGGTGGTTTGTTTATTCTTACCACGCCAAACACCTTGTATACCTAGCTTCTGCATCAATCGAGCAACTGTACAACGTGCAATCACATAGCCTTCACGTTTCAGTTGTTGCCAGACCTTACGCACACCATATCGACCTAAACTTTCTTTCCAAATACGTTTGATTTGCTCTGCATGATGTAAATCATGCAGAGCACGTTTCGCTCGATGTTCTGGGTTATCAACGAGATCTAAAGCCCGATAATAGGTCGAAGCTGCAATCGGTAAAATTCTACAAATCGCTTCAACACCATATCGATCTTTATTGTTCTGGATAAAATCCACCATTATTTGTGTGGGCGGTCGAGCTCCGCCTGGGCGAAAAAAGCGGCTGCTTTACGTAGAATTTCGTTAGCACGTTGCAGTTCTTTATTTTCACGTTCGAGTTGTTTAATACGTTCTTGATCTGAAAGTTGCTGTACTTTAATTGGGTTTTGTTTATCTAAATATTTTTGATACCAAACACGTAGAGTTTCAGGAGTACAACCTATCTTGGGAGCAATAGCGGTGATTGCAGCCCAAGTAGAAGGATAATCTTTTTCAGATTCAATCAATAATTGAACCGCTCTATCTCTGATTTCAGGGGTGTATTTTACTTTTTTCATCGGGACATTCTCTCAAGAAAAGTGGTCTCCGACAAACCCGGTACGGTTCA
>NZ_RAXT01000015.1 GCF_003611475.1 Acinetobacter rongchengensis
CAATTTATTTTTTAATTTTCCATGCGTTTGGTTGTTTATTATTCCAAATTGACTTTTTTTATTATAAAAATCGCTTTTTTGCTTAAAAAGAAAGCAACAAATAGCTTATAACAAACCATATTGTGGTTAAAACCAATGTAACAGTACCGTGAACTCGCTCTGGTTGTCTGAAAATATGTTGAATGAGTGCTACAGCGAACATCATCAGTCCAATCATAAACAAACTTTTTACCATTCCATTTGAAAGTATGATCCAAATCAATGTAGGCAATGCGGCAATAACTGCGATTCCCCATAAAACCACAGTTTCTGAAATCAGCGCTTGCCGATTTGAAATACCCTGACTGAGCCAAAATCTCGCTGTTGTTGTATAAGTACTAGCAAGCATGGTTTTAATGGTTACGATGTATAGTAAAATAGCTGTGATATAAAAAGCACTCATAAGATTCATGAGCCTAAGCGGACTTAATGCGATATAAAGTAAAATCCACGTATCTTTTTGTTGCGCAAACCACGCCAGTACAACACTGGCACTAAAGGCAAAAATAAAGAATAGTATGTGTTGCTTCATCACTTGTTTATTCAATATTTTTCGTAAACTGACTCTGAGCCAATTAATATTTACAGAATGTTTAGCCTGAATTCGTAAAACTTGAGGAAGTTGAATATTTCTCGGTTTACTGATTTTAGCGATCACCCATTGTCGATAAGTCACGGCGACCAATATAAAAGAGATAAAGATTGATAATATTTCGACTTTAAACAGCACTAAAGACAACGGCGCAAGAAATGAGGCAAGACATAAAGCGATAAGATATTTATTTTTTTGACAAACCAACATTTGGATCAGTAATAGTTCTATTCCCCATAAAACAATCAAAAAACTATCTATGATCGCCTGATAAAATGTGTCTGTTGCCCACACATAGACAAGTGCAATGATAAAAGGTAATAAAATAGCGAAACTTAGTGGTGCCAAAAATCCTAATTCAACACTTATTCGGATACGTAATGTTAATGGTGTCATTGCAATATATTGGTATCCCTCACCACCATTTAATGCTTTTTGTTGAAAACTACTCCATAACAAATGTATAAACAGAAAAATGCTCCATATTTTGATACTTTCCAACATATTTTCAGCATGTAAAATACTGATCAGTGGTTTTGCTAAAGCAAGTAAGACAGCAAATATCATCGGCCCAGCGAGTAAACCCACCAACAAGATCAGATGCTTATGTCGCTGTACTGCATCAGCAGTTGTCTGAATATAAAATTTCAAACGGTACTGTATAAGTTGACCTATAAGCTTTCTTTCTGCCGAAACTGGCATGATTGCCTTAATCATTTGATTCAAGCTCACCCTGTTTTCAGCGCATCAAGCCTAATACTTTTTGCATTTACACTGTCTCTAAAGTGCTGATCATGACAAGACATTAAAATCAGCTTGGTTTTACTTTGTTGTATCAGAATTTGTTGAAAAGCCTGTAATGTTGCTTGATCTAACCCATTGTTTGGCTCATCCAGCAGTAAAATAGGTGCTTCTGTCATTAATGCAGAAACTAAAAGGAATTTTTTAGCTGTACCAAAAGACATTTCGGCAAAAGTAGTATTCAAAAAATTATCTAATTTAAATTTTTCAATATATATCTGATAACAATCAGGATTTAATTTTCTAATACTACAGATTAAATCCAAAAACTCTTGTCCCCGCATAAAATCATAAATAGGACTATGATCAGGTACATAGGTGACTAATTTTTTATATTCTTGGTTATTCAAAAGGCATTGTTGTTGATTGATAAAAATTTTTCCTAAATCACAATCCAACAACCCTGCAATCATGCCCAATAAAGTTGATTTACCTGCACCATTTTCACCGATCAAACTATAGATACCAAAACCTTGCCATGTAAAATTCAATGTATCAAAGATCGTTTTTTCAGAAAATTCCTTAGAGACATTCTCTAATCGAGTAGATACAGTATTGTTGCCATGACTCATATTTTTATACTTAAATAATTGAAAAATTTTATTTTTAACAATCTACAACACCAACTATATACGCGCAAGTGTCGTCATTTCTATTTGTCTTTTTCTTAGTGCTTATTTTTCTGAATAATTATTTCTTTTAACATTGATGTAAATCTTGTTCCAAATAAGCCAAAATCATCAATGTCAGTTCCTTTTTAAGCTGTTGTTCTGAAATAAGAAAATTTGTGCTACTGACATACCGCATCATGGTAAATAAAGTACTATTAATAATCACAAAAGACTTGTTCTTCAGCGTTTCAAAACTCCAATGTTGGAAAAATCGACTAAATACATACAAACCCACTTCATAAAAGTGTTTTTCTAAAATTTGTGCCGCTTCAGAATTATTATAACCGTGCCAATTTTTTAGGATTTCCATGAAGAAACCGCTATCTGCTTTCATCATATCAAAGCCGAATTGAATACAAAGCGGGATGATTTCTTCTATTGCTAATCCTTCTTGTGTAATTGCAATTTGCTTTAATGCCAAACCCAATTTTTCACTTTTTCGACTGAGTAATTCTTGAATAATTTCATCTTTATTTTCGAAATATTGATAAATTGAACCGACACTCACCCCTGATTTTTCTGCAATTTTTGGCGTAGTCACTTGCAATAAACCTTGTTCAGCAATACACAACTGTGCGGCTTCAAGAATATTTTCCACGATGATTTTGGCACGTTGTTGTTGTGGTTTTTTTCTCATTCTTCGACCTTTTTAAATGCGAATTGAATACGAATAAATATTCATATTAGAGTTTTATTAGACCGTAAGTTGGGGAAAACTACAATGCAAACTCGACCAAAACGCTTAGCACCATTTGAAAAGATGTTGAAATCTGACCTGAAAGCCAAAATTTTAGGTTATATAGCCCATGATCATATCCAACCCACCTATGCAGAATACTTATCTTTAAATGAGTCATTGCAAACGGGTGATATTGCTATGGATAAAGTCATGTCTTGGGTGATGCAAAATCCTAGAGAACATCGTAAATACTTTGAAACGGCGTTATATCAAGGTCTCGAAAAATTACCACATCAAATCCCTAAACTGACAGAGTTTTTTAAACAAGTAGAACAAAAACCAAGTTGGTACGATCAACACAAAATCGATGATTCATTACGGTTCACTTATAAACTCGGTGTTAATAATAGCTTTATTTTACGTGATTTATCACTCATGACGGGCTATCTCTACCCTGGCTTCAATCAACCGCTGATTTTGACAGGTGCATTGAACAAACAAGCAAGTAAAAGATTGGCTGAAACCAGTAAATGGTGGATGGATATCACGGAACCCCATGCTTTTGAACGTTTCAATGCAGGTTTTACTTCGACGATTTATGTGCGCTTTATCCATGCTCTTGTCCGTTTTCAATTGAATAAATCTGAAAAATGGGATGCCGAAACTTGGGGGACACCGATTAACCAATATGATCAAGCCATGACCAATATTGCCTTTAGTGCTGTGGTTTTAATTGGAATACGTGCGCTAGGTATTTTCCCCAATAAACGTGAAGTTGATAGTTTTCTGCATTTTTGGAAATATGCAGGATGGCTAATGGGGATCGATGAGAAATGGCTAATCGACAAAGAGTCTGAAAGTTGGAAACTGATTTATTGGCTACGCTTCACTCATCCTGATGCAGATGAAAGTAGTATCTCACTTGGTTCAAGTTTATCTAAAGAGCCTTTTGAACGCCCATACCGCTATTTACGTCCACTACAACAAAAACTTGCCTACAAACAGCATTTGGAAATTACCCAATTTTTTATTGGTCGCAAGCAAATGAAAAAGCTTGGATTAAAGGCGCAATCTGCCTCTTGGTTTGCTTACTATTTATTTGCAAAAAATGCCTTACTTTATACAGGTGCAAAACGCTTTAAAGTGCTCGATGACTTTTTACTTAAAAATGGTCGTGAAATGCAAAAGATAGGACTCGAATTGTATAAGGAACAAAGTCAACAACTGGCAAGCATGCACTAATTTTCTTATCAGATACAACAGATTGAAAAATCAAAAATAAGGAAGCCTGAGCTTCCTTATTTGTTTAGATACGACAAAAAAACAATGCAATAAAACATCAAAAAATCAGTGACTCAATCACATCATCACGAATAAATTATTGATGGTGATGTGAAGCCGTTGCTTCTGAGGCTGTTTGTTGCATTTGCATATGCTCATCATGTTGCATTGCAGGCATTTGCGCTTCGGTATGTTGCATCTGTTTATTTTTCTGACTCGGCATGTAGTCTGGCTCATTGGTGATCGCCAAATAGAAAACCACCATAAAAAGAAAGCCTAAAATAATTGCAATGATCAGTAACTTCCATCCCCAAAACGATTTTTCAGGCGACAATTTATTACTCGAATTTTGCTCATTACTCATACTTTTACCTCTTAAATTAAATCTATCATTTAAACGATTAAAATTGCTTTACTGATTATTCAATATATTAAAACTTCATACTGATGCGAGCCCAATAATTGCGACCCGTATTGTTAAATTGTTCAGTACCGACTTGTCCATCTACACCAACCCCCAGCTTATTTAAGTGTTCGGTATAGGTTTTATCAAGAACATTGTCGATACCAACAGCAAGATCTACATCATTCATCACTTTATAAGTTGCATTCAATGCGAGTGTGCTAAAACCTTTACTTTCAGCAATGTCATAACCCACAATATTACCTTTATTCAGGTTAATACGATCCTGCTTTGCCACTGCACGCCATAATAAACCTAAAGAATATTTATCTTGCACATATCTTAAATTGAAACGGCCTTCCAAAGGCGCAATCTGAGGAAGTGGATCATGATTATCTTTCATTTCTCCCCATGCATACATGGTACTGAGATCGGCTTGAATCGCATCGGTAAATTGATAACCTATACCCGCTTCAGCACCTGCAATTACAGCGTCTACATTTTTAGCACCTGCACTAAAAGAAGAACCATGGCTATGACCACCCATACCAGTAGTCGGATGATGATGATAACTCAATAAAATAAAGTCATTCACCAAACCTGCATAGGCAGAAACCCATGAGCTAAATGCACCACGTTCATGTTGATAGCCCATATCAAGTTGCAAGGTTTTTTCAGTATCAAGGTCGTTAAATGTTGGCTTTGACATACCTGTATTGCCATGCGCTGTACTGAATAACTCCCAATAATCAGGTACTCGCTCTACATAACCCAAACCGATATACGATTTGGCATGATGTTCAGGATGCTGATTTTCCACACGGATAAAAGCACTTGGCAAGGTTTCTTTACGCTCATCATTGAGTTTGAGCGCATCAATTTTGACTTGATCAATTCGTGCACCTGAGACCAATTTATAGGCATCATTCAATTGATACGTGAATTCCCCAAAAGCACCGTATGAATGAAACTTCATATTGGTCGCTAACGGCATATTCATCATCATGGATTTCATACTGCCAGCATGGTGATTTTGCTGCGTGTCAATTCCTGTAATCAGGCTCAATTTGTCCCATTCACTGGTCATGGCTAAACGTGAATTTAACGTACGGCGTGTAACCTGCATTTCTGATGGATTAGGTAGCATTTGATGAGTCATCATGTCATGAGTCATTGGTGGTGTACGCAAACGGAAATTATCCATCACATGATCGTTATAGCTATAGTTCACCTGCCCTTCAACTTTCTTAATCACATCCGTTAGATTTTTCTTTTCAAATCTTAAGCCTAAGCTTTCACGAGCAAACTGTGAGCCATCCATCGCTCGACCTGCATATTCAGCCTCACCATCGGCTTTTCCACCTGTCAATTCAATCCATGTATCGTCATCAGGCGTCCAGCCTAAAGCTAAATCGGTATTCCAACGCTCCCAAGCAGAAGGAACCGTATGACCATCACCATCTTGGTAACTGTTTGACTCAGAACGATTGGCATTTAAACGAATATATTTTTTCTCATCACCCACCGCCGCTTCAATATTATGATCGAGACGACCAAACGAACCGATTAAAACACTGGCTTGTCCGAGATAGTTTTTATCTTTCGATAATTGCGGTTTTTGTCGTTCAAAAATAACCGTTGCCGCCGAACCTGTATTGGCATATTGAACGGTTTGTGGGCCTTTGATTACAGAAATACGATCATAACTTTCAGGCTGAATATAAGAGGTTGGCGCATCCATACGTGCAGGACAAGCGCCTAAGTTTTCAGTGCCATCCGATAAAATTTTAATGCGTGAACCAAACATGCCACGGAAAGTCACATCGCCATTGGTTCCACCGCTTTTGATTGAACTAAAGCCAGGAATACTTTGTAAATAATCTGCACCATCTGTTGCAGGAACAGGTTGAATCGGTTGTTTCGGATCTGCATGAATAATTAAACCATTGGCATCGTTATTTAGCTGAGCAGTGACTACAATTGGCGCTAATTGAGCAGTGTCATGATCTAGCTGTGCAGCGATACTGGTTGAAGAATAACAAGCGAGACAAATCGCAGCCGATAAGGGCTGTAAAAAGAATTGAGGTTGAGCCATTTTCTTTCTCTTAAATCATAAATATGAGCTGCGGTTAAAGCAGCACAAGGGCTAGAGTCAATGAAGACCCTAGAAAATTAAGTTTTGATTTATGCAAAAAGTGGTGGGGCTCGACCTTGAGGAATCAGAAAGAGTCGTTGTAAGGCAAAATAAACATGCCAAAACGCGTCTTGGAATGCGATTAAGCGAACGTGTAGCCGATCTAGAACAGCTTTAACCTCCAATTCAGGTGGTAAAACTAAATTGCCATAGACCGTGCAATATTGGCATTGATGATTTGCATCATGATGATGCGAAGCAGATTCTGTCGAAATACGATGCGCATCATGCGACATGGAATGCTGATGATGCGTACTATGTTGGTGATGGGTGCTTTGTTGATGTTTTTCATAAAATTGGCTTTGCACCAAAGCTTGAGAAATAGTTTCACAGACCGGTGCAATTTGATATTGCTTCGGTAGCAAAGGCTGTAAAAATACAGCGATCTGTAAAAATACTGCTATAAAACCCAGCAGTAAGCCTATTCTCAACAAAACGTTCATCTCAACATTTTTCAGCGTGGAGTATAACAAAGCCCAATCGAAATTGGGCTTGTATTTACAATGAATTTTAAACTGTACTGAAAAGCAAAGTTCAAATAATTAACGCTTTACGGCAACTTTTTGCTTTTCACGTGAACGTACCACTTTTTCCACTTTCTCACGTGCTCTTTGACGTTTTAAAGGGGATAAATAATCGACAAACAGCTTACCATTGAGGTGATCCATTTCATGCTGAATACAAACAGCAAGCAGTTCATCCGCCTCTAACTCAAAAGCATTACCATCAAGGTTAATTGCTTCGATTTTTACACGTGACGGACGCTCAACTTTATCGTATATTTGAGGAACGGATAAACAGCCTTCTTCATAAGGTAACGTTTCTTCCGTAAGTGGCGTCACTTTGGGGTTAATGAACACCATAGGCTGATCTTTATTTTCAGACAAATCCATGACGATAAGCTGAATATGATGATCGACCTGTGTAGCAGCCAGACCAATACCTGGCGCTTCATACATGGTTTCAAACATGTCTGCTGCCAACTGACGAATTTCATCCGTCACGGTATCGACAGGTTTTGCAATGGTGCGCAAACGGGGATCAGGAAAACTTAAAATATTTAATAAGGCCATACTGTACCCTCTCTTGCTATGCCATTGATCTTAAAACTAAATGAAGAATATGCTTCATTAAAAAAATGTGTGTAATATGCTTATTATAACGCATATAGATACATAATTTTAGGAATTATGATAATGAAAAAGGTTTTAACTGGCATAACGAACTTTCATGCCAAGGGGTTCAAGAAGCAATTACTTGCTGTAACGCTATGTTTAAGTGCAGGATTCACTTACATGGAAATGACACATGCAAGTCCGAATGTTAATCCCCCTGCACTCAAAGCTAGCGCCCCGAATGTTTATGTGGTTAAACGTGGCGATACTTTGTGGGGAATCGCTGGGAAGTTTTTAAGCAAACCTTGGCGTTGGCCTGAAATCTGGGCAAGCAATAAACACGTTAAAAATCCACACTGGATTTACCCTGGAGACAAGCTACTGCTGTGTACTTTAGATGGTCGCCCATTGATTGGTGTAGATGAAGGTGATGGCTGTGAAGGTATTATCCGTCGTCATCAAGGCGGTACATCGCTACGACCACAAGTGCGTGTTGAACCCTTAAGCAGTGCAATCTCTGTGATTCCACTTTCAGATATCCAACAATGGTTAGAACACAGTATTGTGATCAGCCCTGAATCTTTACAAAACATTCCATATACCATTGGCGCTGCGGATAATCGTGTGATTACAGGTGCAGGTCAGACTGTGTATGCTCGTGGTAATGGTTTAGTTGTCGGTCAGCATTATGGCGTATACCGTGAAGGTCAACCTTACGAATTTCTTGATGCCAATGGCAAAAAATTCAGTGCTGGAATCGAGCTCACTGAAGTGGCTTCAGCCGTTGCGGTTGCAGGTGAAAATGATGTGACTACGCTTGAATTAACGGACAGTTATAATGCAGAAGTTCGTCGTGGCGATTATGTCTTACCACGTTATGACGCTGAATTACCAAGCCTGTTCTACCCAACCACAACCAATGAAGTCACTGCAGGCGGCAAAGTCGTTCGAGTTCAGGGCTCTATTGGTACAGCAGCGCAACATAGTGTGGTGACGATTGATCGTGGTAGTTTACATGGTGCAAAATCAGGTCAAGTCTTTAGTGTTTACCAACAAGGTGAAACAGTTCGTGATCCAAAAACTAAAGAATCAATCAAATTACCAAGCCAAAAAATTGGGACGCTGATGATCTTTAAGAGCTTTGACCAATTGAGCTATGCCTATGTCTTGGAAAGTAATTTACCAATTAAAGTAGGTGCAGAAATCAAACCACCTGCTATGACAGATGACGCAGGTAACTAAACCCATGCGCGCATTGTAATTTCTAATGTTGAATCAAATACCTGATGATCAACTTGATACCATCAAACTTTGGTATTTGGTTCAACATTCATTTTCTAGTTTTCGTAAACTGGAAAACTATTTTGGCTCGATTTCCAATGCTGTTTTAACTGAAAATTTAAAACGTTGGCCTGAGCTTAAAATACATAAACATCATCTGCAAAGAGCTGAAGAATTTCCAACAATAACTGGACAAGCTCAGTTTCATCACTGCCTAGAAAAAATCAAACAACATAGTGATTTTATTCTGCTCGATACTGAACAACAATATCCTCAACAGCTACTGCCTTATAGCAATCATCCTCCAATTATTTTTGGAAAAGGATCATTTCAAAATTTAAGCCAACCTCAAATTGCAATTGTGGGTAGTCGTAAACCTAGTCCTCATGGCAAACAAGTTGCCTATGATTTTGCTTATTATTTAAGTGAAAAAGGTTTTTTCATTACCAGTGGTTTGGCGCAAGGTATTGATGAAGCTGCGCATATGGGTGGTTTAAAAAACCATCGAACCATTGCTGTTGTTGGGTCAGGTTTGGACCTTGTTTACCCGAGTCAAAACAGACATTTACAAGAACAGATTTTACAAAACTCAGGTACGGTTATTAGTGAATACCTACCTGAAACACAACCAATCCCACGTAACTTTCCACATCGTAATCGTATCGTCAGTGGCTTAAGCTTAGGGATTTTAGTTGCAGAAGCTCAGTTAGGTAGTGGTTCTTTAATCACTGCTCAAACGGCGGCTGAACAAGGTAAAGTCATTTTTGCGATTCCAGGGCATATTTATAGTGAACATCATCAGGGTTGCCATCAATTGATTCGTGAAGGCGCAATCCTCGTTGACCACCCTGAACAGATCATTGAAGATCTTGCACTACCAACGCAATGGCATTGCGCTCAACATGCTGAAAATGAAAAACAAATTCCAGAAATTCCACCACACCTGTTTAACATTTACCAACACTTAGATTGGGTTGGACAAGATTTGGATACCCTTGCGATCAAATTAGAATTAAATACAGCAGAATTAACCAGTTACCTTATGGAGTTGGAACTTTTAGGCTTATGTATCCAGCAATCGGGGCTTTACTTACGTTGCCGAGTGAGTCATTAAGGTTCACAATAGCCTCCTCTTGTATAAATGAACATGGTGAATTTAGATGATTACAACCTCAGTCGCTGAAGCTGCTCAGGTTCTTCAACAAGGTAAAGTATTGGCTTATCCTACAGAGGCGGTATGGGGTCTAGGATGTGACCCATTGAATGAACATGCTTTTTTAGAAATTTTAAAACTTAAGCAACGTTCGATTGAAAAAGGTGTCATCTTATTGGCAGGTCAAGTATCGCAAGTCGAGCATTTACTTACTGACCTAGAACCTCATATTCGTAAACAAGTCATTGATTCTTGGACACAACGCTCCAGAACTGATCGTGCAACGACATGGTTGGTGAATGCTGATGAGCGTATCCCACACTGGATTAAAGGTAATCATACGCAAGTCGCGATTCGTGTCACCAATCACCCTTTATGTACAGCATTATGCAATGCTTTTAATGGCTTCATCGTATCCACCAGTGCAAACCCCGCAGGTTTAGAACCTGCAAGATCATTACAAGATGCCAGCCAATATTTTGGAGCTGAATTGAACTATCTAAACGGCGATTTAGGCTTAAGTCGTGAACCTAGTCGGATTATAGATGCATCTACTGGACAAATAATACGCGCTTAAATGACGATATTATTTTGAACAAAATATACATTTTTCTTATAAAAAAACACGTAAAAAAGCAAAAAAAAACTCAGCCATATATAGGGTTGGCTGAGCATAAAAAAGGATGGGTATAACCACATCCAGAGGGTATTAAGAAACTGTATGGATTTAAGATTAAAAATGACTTAATCAATCCCAATAGAAATATTATGCTACAAATACTGTTTCAATACAAATGCAATATTTACATACAATTAAGACTTAAAACCTATAACAAAATCACTTCATATCAAACAATAAAATTAAGTTATTCAATTTATTTTATTATTTAAGCTTTTAATTAAATAATTCATAAATTTTCACTGCATTAGATATAAATTAATTTTATCAAAGTCATAAAATAACATTTTGTTTGTTCATTTTTCACGCTACAACAGCTGGATTTTATTCGATTTATGTACCATTTTTGACACTATTTGACTTTTTTTGCGCCATCGCAATACCAATTAAGATAACGACACCTCCAATTGTATGAAAAACCGTCCATGCTTCATGTAACCAGAAGTAAGCGATAATTGCAGTAAAGATAGGCATTAAATTCATAAAAATACTGGTGCGATTAGGTCCTAAATATTGCACAGCGACCATCCATAACAAGGGCGCAACCAGTGATGGAAATACTCCCGCATATAACACACTTGCAACATTGTCTTGATTAATCGGGTCGATCCCTAAATAGAATACAAATGGCAAATGATAAATCAGTGTAAACCCAACTTGCACATATAAACTGATCAGTAAAGGGACTTTCAATTGCCATTTTTTAAGGAATACACCATAGAAAGCATAGAAGAATACAGCTAAGACCATCAATAGATCGCCCCAGTGCCCTCCGAGTTGAGCCAAATTCGAGAAATTCCCCTGCCCAATCACATATAACAAGCCAAAGAAGGAAATGAAACTGCCGATTACCGCAAAACGATTTGGAATTTCCTTCAAAATCAGCATTGAAACAAAAATCGTGAATACAGGTATAAAGGCGTTGATAATTCCCATATTGGTTGCACTAGTATAGTGTGCTGCGGTATAGGCTAAGCCTTGATATAACACCATTCCAAAGGCACTCAATACAGCAAATTGTCCTAAATGTTGTTGAATAAGCTGACGTTGTTTCCAAACTTTTGGCAACATCAATGGTGTTAAGATAATGAATGCAACCATCCAACGGTAAAAACTAATACTCACGGGCGAAATATAGTCAGTCACATAACGTGTCACTGCGATATTCAAAGACCAGATCAATACAGCGAGAATAGGTAAACATACTGCCCACCACATGGGCTTGGAATCGGTATACATAGTTTTAACGATTTGATGAAGAATATGAGAAATATTATCAATTAAGTCGGAATAAATTTAAATATTGTATTTCAGACATCTATAGGGTAATTCAGACACGCTATACGTGAAAGCAAACATTATGCTGAATCATCTTCATTGAATTTATTATTTTAGCAACGACTTCATTGTTAGCACACTTTCAACAATCTTGACGCAAAAAAGTATTTTAACAACATGTACAATGCAGAAATCAATCTAAGTTGATCACTCAAATATGCCATTTAAACTCAATCACAATCTGCAATTCGACACGATGATTTCTGTAGAAGAGTTTTTCTATAAAAAAGATGATGTGGTTACCCCGCATTCAAACTTATGGGGTGATTTTAATTTGAGTTTAAATGGCACTTTAGAATTAAAAGTTGCAGATCAAACTTATCTTTCGCCACCAAGTTATGGCTTATGGATTCCACCACAGACTGAACATTGTTGTACGGCTTTGGATGATCAACGCACACATTATATTTGTATCCGTATCCATCCTGATTTATGTCAATCACTCCCCCAAACCACGAAGACTTTAAATATCCGCGCCTTCTTTCGTCAAACGATTGAAGAAATTTTAGATCAACAAAAACAAAATATTCCATCACATACGTATTATCAACACCTGCTGCAATTGCTTCTAGATCAAATCCAAAACAGTAGCTGTTATGAACATTATTTACCTCAAAGTGAACATCCGATTTTAAAGCCCATTCTGCAAGACCTATCCAATCCAATATTTTTTGCAAAAAGCCTGCATGAAGTCTTAAATACCTTCCAAATTACTGAAAGACATGCACTCAGACTTTGTCAGGAACAATTAAAACTCCCGTTATCTGAATGGCGTAATCGAGCTAAAATTATTTATGCAATCTCCTTGCTGCAACGTGGTTATTCCGTTAAAAAAATTGGCTTAGAATTGGGCTATCAACACAGTTCAAGTTTTATTGAATTTTTTAAACGTTACACAGGGCAACCCCCTGCTCAAGTCCGTAACACTTAAACTATCTCTTTATAATTTCGATGAAAAATATCATCTGCAACGCACTTATGTACAAAACTACTATAGAAAACCATATGAAATATCGGCATTTTCTATCAGGTGCTTAATATTCAACATCTTGTTGTTTTGAACTTGGAATAAAAATCCAAAGTATCTGAACTTATAAAATTAAAGGTATAAATAATGAAGAAAATATTCATCGCTACATTGTGTGTTTCTGCTTTTGCTTTAACTGCTTGTGACAAAAAACCTGCTGATGCATCTTCTGCTACGGACAGTAAACCTGCGGTAGCTGCCGTAACACTTAGTACGGATAATGCAACAGACATTAAAAGTGATTTAGCTCAGATTCAAACACTGTCTACAAATAAAGCCAAAGAAGCTTTAGATTTTCAAAGTGAAGTCATGCAAGCTGCTCAGAAAGGCGATAAAGCTGCACTCGAAGGCGTTGTAAATAAAATGAAAACGTATGTCACGGGTTTTAATAAAGAACTAGATGGGTTGGCTTTAAAAAGTACAGAGGTTGTTTCTGTACGTGATAAAATTAAAGAGTCGAACAATTTAGGGATAGAAATGTCTGAAGCAGGCTTAGCAAGCCCACCAAATCCTGAAAAAGTTAAACAAATTCAAACCAGAGGAATAGAACTTCAAAAAAGTTTAATGGATGAAATGCAAGCGCTCCAAGCAAAAGCCAATACTGCACCGTAATTTAATTCGATCTTCGTCACAATTGTAAAGCAGATCACATGATCTGCTTTTTAATTACTTGAGATATACAAATGCAACTTGCTGTTTTTCAGGATTATCGTTAAAACATAACTATTAAAACATTCACATTAAATCCATCATTTAAAGTATTAGGACAGTAACATGAGCAATACAGTTTACGATATTCCTGTAAATACCATCAAAGGTGAAAGCAGCACTTTAAACCAATATCAAGGCAAGGTTCTACTGATTGTCAATGTCGCTTCAAAATGTGGCTTAACACCACAATACGAAGGGCTTGAAAAACTATATCAAGACAAAAAGGATCAAGGTTTAGAAATTCTCGGTTTCCCTGCAAATAACTTCCTTGCTCAAGAACCAGGTACAAATGATGAAATTCAGCAATTTTGCGCTTTGACGTATAATGTGGACTTCCCACTTTTTGCAAAGATTTCAGTTGCTGGTGATGATAAGCATCCACTTTATGAGACTTTAATTCATGCGATTCCAGAGCGTATAGGTGAAGGCCCTTGGTGGAAAGACCTCGTCGACTATGGTTTAACTCCAAATCCAAAACCAGAAGTACTTTGGAACTTTGAGAAATTCCTAATCAATAAAAATGGTGAAGTTGTCGCACGTTTTGCACCAGATATCACGGCTGATGACCCACGCATCACCTCTGCAATTGAAGCCGAACTCAATAAATAATCCCCTCCAACTCTCAAAAAGAGTGCTATTCATGGCACTCTTTTTGTTTCATCCTGCGGTATAAGTCGCTTACCGTTACAAACTGTATATGCTTTGCAACAATCCTCAATCTCTCCACTTTTTCACTCTATATTAGCGAAATACCAAATCAATTTAATTTTGGATAATGATGAAAAAGCTTTTGCAAGGTGCTGTTTTACCTTTTGTTATTTTTACTTCCGGCATTCTACTGTTAGGATGTGATCAAGCTACGTCACCGTCACCACAAGAGCAGCATACTTCGCAATCCGAAACAACTCATTCGGAGTCTAATCACTCGAGTGAATCTGAGCAAAAAAACGTTGAAGATCTAAAACAAGGCAATATGTTCTATATCGCACGGGATGTTGCCAATGTTCAGCTTAAAACGGGTAACTATGTTGAAAAGCTTCAACAAGCTCAATCCGATTTACAGCAAGCGATCGAAACCAAAGACCAAACCGAATTGCAAAATACAGTTCAGACTTTAACACGTGAACTACAAGCTTTTAATACAGCTTTGATTTCACTAGATTTAAAGAGTCAGGAAATTGATGGTATTCGTCAGCAGGTCCTTCACGCCAATAAACAAGTTTTAAATTCATCACTGTTAAATGGTAACTTGGATATTTCCAAAGTTGATTTTAATAAAATTCAACAACAGATGGATCATATTCAAACAGATATGTTAAAGCTTGCAGGGATGATGATTCCGACTTCTGAGAATGATAAATCGTCACAAAGTTAGTCTAAGCTTTAGCCAAATATTGATGCTAATGTTTATATTGGCTGAGCAATATTGCATTGTGAATCTTGTCCAAGAGCACGTTTAATATCCTGTTTTAGACGTGTTTTCGCAAATTTATAATTGGATGGTAAAAACAAAGTTAAACGGGTTTTATCCTTTCCGACTGATTCAACCAATGTTTTAGACAAGTACGCACCACCTTCTGTACGTGCAAATAAAGTCCCCATTTCCAAATCTGTTTCTAATTTACTGTCAGTAAATACAAAATCGTGCTCACCAGTAAATGCCACACATCTGCTATAAGCCATTTTCAAGTTTTTGAATGCAGCGATATAATCAATATTCAGTTGTGTTTCCAAGCCATTTTCCACAGAATCTGCAACCAAACTTGCTTCAGTCGGCGCATTGGGTGTAGTCACAAACTGATTTGGTTGACAAGCAACCATACAGATAAAAATAGGCAATAAAAATAATGTTTTAAAGTAATTCTTCATTTTACTGTTCTTTTAAATGTATTCATTTTTATGACAATGAATAAATTGTAGCAAAGCCGATGACGTGTTTTAATGCAGAAATGATCATTTTTTGTAGTCACTATGCAACTCATTATTTTCACAGGTGTTCAAGCTTCAGGGAAATCGACATTTTACCAACAGTACTTTTATCACACTCATTTACGCATTAACCTCGATATGTTAAAAACACGCCATCGTGAAAATATTATTTTTGAAGCAGCGTTAGCTTCTAAAACAAAAATCGTGATTGATAATACCAACATGACTAGATCTGACCGCGCTCGATATATCCAACGTGCAAAAGCGTATGGATTTGAAGTGATTTCTTATTATTTTGAAACAGATTTAAACAGCACTTTACAGCGCAATTCACAACGTGAAGGTAAAGCCAATATTCCCGAAAAGGGAGTTAAAGCAACTTTTTATAGATTGGAAATCCCTAATATTACAGAAGGTTTTGATACGCTTTTTACCGTAAAACTGGTCGAAAATAATGGTTTTTCAATTCATGTAATATCTGACTAAACGTCTTTTATTATTGCTGAGTACGCCAAATTTTATATGCAGCTTGAAGCTCTTGCTGAATTTGCTCAGAAACTTTCCTTGCCTCTAAGTTGGAAAAATCCCCACAATAGGTTTCAGTCACAATAGAGTTTGCGAGTTCTTCGATTGCAATACGTCCATTATTTTGATAATTCTGAATTTCTACTTCAGTTAAGCCTATATCCCAACAGGATACGACTGAACTCATATCTACAGCAATACTCAGGTAGTAGTGATCTTGATTTTGGTAGAGTTCCCAAAAATGGGGTTGTTGTTCGATGAGGTGCATTCTATGTATCCGTCATTACATATTCAAATTGGAACTAAATCCTTTCGATAGTAATTCTATCCTATTTTTAAATACAAAAAAATTTGTTACACTTCAATATATTATATTCTAAATATGTATATGAATTTTAATTGTTATCAAGTTAACCCTCAACATCGCAATGGCAACAAAAATAAAAGTCAATGGATTCCTAAAGAAATTGAAGAACTCTTAATTTTTTCAACAGGAATAGCTAATGGATGGTGTAACTCATCTCAAGATGTAATTTGGTCCATTCCGAAGCATATTCCAGTTTTAACACCTATAGGCACTGAAAGGCCTAATAAAGGAAATGCAACTGACATCTTGTATATTGCTAAATATACAAGCGATACCAATGGTACATGGCATGGTTATCCTGTTTCAGCAAAATCCAAATATGACCATCCCCCTCAAAATATTATCAATGCATGGATTAATCATGGCTTTATCGATAAACGCTTTTACGCAAAATGGGTTCAAGGAAAGCTAAAATGACAATAACAAAAAAAATAAAGATTGAAGGTGATTTTATAGATTCATTTATATATTCTGGATCACTTTTCCTTATAGATACTCAGCTTCGCTTAACTTCGTACGCATGGAATGAAATATTAAACTACACGAACTGCCCGACCGTGAACTGGAATTTATTACATAATTGCTTTTCGAAAAATAACACTCAAAACATATCTCAGTTAGACAATGAATACATTATCTATCATAATTCTCTAAATAGTTTAATTATTGATACCTTAGAGCTAGATTCATGGCCAACTGATTTAGACATTTATAAGAATAAATTTATTATTTCATCAGCTGATGGTATTAAATCAGTAGTTGGCAATAGATCTATAGAAAACCGAAAAGTTAAATTTGAATTCTCTCAAAATGTAAAAAAAATGTGGGATGAGAAGGTTTTTGAATTAGCTGTTGGTACGCTGGACAGATTAATTATAAGTTGTGGTTACGAAGGAGCATTTGAACTTTTCACAAGAACAAAAGCTGATAGTTATGAATTAATCAAGGAAAAACAGTTAAGTGCAAAAGAATGGATCGGTTGTGAGTGGGATCAAAATACAGGTATTGCCATTCTAAAGAATCAACTAAAACAAGAATTATTAAAATTTGAGACAATAAATCAGGATCATCTAAAACTATTAACTGATACTATAGAAAAAAATAAATATTTTAAAACACTTAAAGATGAAGAACCTACTGAATATGAAATTCCTAACTCAACTCAAAAATACATAAATTCTTGGGTGTTTGAAGACAAAATATATTTGTTCGGTGAAGACTTAAATTTATATGAGTATCATCATAATAATATCAATAAAGTCAGTGAAGTAGATACTAGTCAAAAAGCGATTGGAAATATTATTGATAGTGCAAAAACTCATTTTGGCTTAGTCTTCGAGGATATAGAAAATTTATATCTTCAAAATTCAAGCATAAATATCTTGTCCAATAATGTAACAAATTGGCGAACTTATCCTAAAAGTACGAATTATCAAAATCATCTACATATAATAGAGGATGATTATCTTACGATTCAGATATTTGAATAAAAAAAACCACCCTTTCGGGTGGTCTCTTCAATGTTAAACCATGTCTTATTGAGCACGGTTCTTCATTTTACGGATAGTATCCAACTGAGCTGAAATCTCTGACAGAGATGCCAACGCAGCAGCCGTATCCACATCACTCTTCTGATTTGCAAGCAATTGTTCAGCATTTTTACGTGCTTCAATAATTGCAGCTTCATCCAAGTTTTCTGCACGGACTGCAGTATCTGCAAGAACCGTAACAACATGTGGTTGAACTTCTAGAACACCACCAGATACATAGATTAACTCTTCTGTACCGTTTTCAAGCAGAACGCGAATTGCGCCCGGTTTGAGCAAAGTGACTAACGGAGCGTGACCAGGCATGATACCCAATTCACCGCCAGCACCTTTTGCGATAAGCATTGTCACAGTGCCTGAGTACAAAGACTCTTTAACACTTACAACATCACATTGCATAGTCGACATGTGAATCTCCTAAATTAGAGTTGCTAATTAAAGCTTCTCGGCTTTAGCGATCACTTCATCAATACCACCAACCATATAGAACGCTTGTTCTGGGATGTGATCGTATTCACCAGCTAAAAGACCTTTAAAGCCACGAATTGTTTCTTTAAGTGGTACAAGTTTACCAGGCGCACCAGTAAATACTTCAGCTACGTGGAACGGTTGAGAGAAGAAACGTTGGATTTTACGCGCACGGTAAACAATCAACTTATCTTCTTCTGCAAGCTCGTCCATACCCAAGATTGCAATGATGTCTTTAAGCTCTTTATAACGTTGCAGTACGTTTTGAACCGCACGCGCAATTTCATAATGCTCTTGACCAACAACCAAAGGATCTAACTGACGTGAAGTAGAGTCAAGTGGATCGATCGCTGGATAAATACCAGAAGATGCGATATCACGGCTCAATACAACAGTTGCATCTAAGTGCGCAAATGTTGTAGCAGGCGATGGATCTGTTAAGTCATCGGCAGGTACATATACCGCTTGGATAGATGTAATCGAACCAGACTTAGTCGAAGTAATACGTTCTTGAAGAACACCCATCTCTTCTGCAAGCGTCGGTTGGTAACCTACTGCAGATGGCATACGACCTAGAAGTGCTGATACTTCAGTACCCGCTAGTGTATAACGGTAGATGTTATCTACGAACAATAAAACGTCACGGCCTTTACCGTTTTCGTCTTTCTCGTCACGGAAATACTCAGCCATCGTCAAACCAGTTAACGCTACGCGTAAACGGTTACCTGGTGGCTCATTCATCTGACCGTAGACCATTGCTACTTTGTCTAGAACGTTAGAATCTTTCATCTCGTGATAGAAGTCATTACCTTCACGAGTACGCTCACCAACACCAGCAAACACAGATAAACCTGAGTGCGCTTTAGCGATGTTGTTGATCAATTCCATCATGTTTACGGTTTTACCAACACCCGCACCACCGAATAAACCAACTTTACCACCTTTTGCAAACGGGCAAAGTAAGTCAATGACTTTAATACCAGTTTCTAAAAGGTCAGTAGAAGCAGCTTGTTCAGCATAAGAAGGTGCTTGACGGTGAATCGGTAAACGCGCTTCAGTTGCAACAGGACCAGCTTCGTCGATTGGGCGACCAAGAACGTCCATGATACGACCAAGTGTCGCTGTACCTACAGGTACAGAGATCGGTGCGTTAGTATTGGTTACGTTCAAACCACGCTTAAGGCCTTCAGTAGAACCCATTGCAATAGTACGAACTACGCCATCACCAAGTTGTTGCTGAACTTCTAAAGTAGTTTCAGTACCGTCAACTTGGAGAGCGTCATAGATCTTAGGAACGCTGTTGCGTTCAAACTCGACGTCGATAACCGCGCCGATGATCTGAATGATACGACCGCTACTCATTGCTGTCTCCTCAATTCAAAATAATGTTAAACGGCAGCGGCACCACCAACGATCTCAGAAATTTCCTGAGTAATCGCGGCTTGACGCAGCTTGTTATAAATGAGTTGTAGGCTCTTGATGAGATCACCTGCGTTGTCAGTTGCAGCTTTCATTGCAACCATACGAGCAGATTGCTCACATGCGATGTTTTCAATCACGCCTTGATAAACCATAGACTCGATGTAACGAACCAACAAACCATTTAGAAGCTCTTCAGCTTCAGGTTCATAGAGATAATCCCAACCGTACTGACGGTTTAGACCCTCGTTCGTTTCAGCCGCAGCTAAAGGAACAAGTTGTTCGATTTTTTGGTTTTGAGTCATAGCATTGACAAAGCCGTTTGATACAAGATAAATACGATCTAACTCGCCTTTATCAAACGCATCTAACATCACCTGTACAGAACCAGTTAACTGTTCAAGACTTGGTGCATCACCTACTTGCGTAGTTGCGCCAAGTACTTTACCGCCGTAGTTTTTAAAAAACGAAACCGCTTTTTGACCAATCAAAGCAAATTGAACTTCAATTGACTGCTCTTGTTGCTGCTGTACGTGTTTTACCACTTTTTTGAACAAGTTAATGTTCAAACCACCAGCAAGGCCACGATCTGAAGAAACAATGATATAGCCAACGCGTTTTACAGGGCGTTCAACCATATAACGATGTTTATATTCAGGATTCGCTTGAACCAAATGAGCAATTACACGGTGCATATTTTCGGCATACGGACGGCCCTGAGCCATGCGCTCTTGCGCACGACGCATCTTAGAAGCTGCTACCATTTGCATCGCGCGAGTAATTTTCTGCGTGCTCTTGATACTAGCTACTTTGGCGCGAATTTCTTTTAAATTTGCCATACGCTTAACCTAGTATTCGAAAGCCCTTTCGAGCTTCCGAAGGTTGATCCGTGAACCAAACCATAACTAACAACATAAATTGAAATTAGTAAGTTTGAGTCGCTTTAAAGCTTTCAATACCTGCTTTAATTGCAGCTTCGATGTCTTTGTTATAATCACCAGTTTCATCGATATTTTGCATTAACGCAGCATGTTCTGAACGGAAGTAAGCAATTAACGCAGCATCAAAGTCTACGATTTTCTTCACTTCAACGTCAGCCATGTAGCCTTCGTTAGATGCATAAACTGAAACAGCTTGGTCAGCAATTGAATAAGGAGCATATTGTTTTTGCTTCATTAATTCAGTTACACGTTGACCATGTTCAAGTTGCTTACGAGTCGCTTCATCAAGATCAGAAGCGAACTGAGCAAATGCTGCCAATTCACGGTATTGCGCCAAAGCAGTACGGATACCACCAGACAATTTTTTGATGATCTTGGTCTGAGCAGAACCACCAACACGCGATACAGAAATACCTGCGTTTACAGCTGGACGGATACCTGCGTTGAACAATGAAGTTTCAAGGAAGATCTGACCATCTGTAATCGAAATTACGTTGGTTGGTACGAATGCAGATACGTCACCTGCTTGAGTTTCAATAATAGGTAATGCAGTTAATGAACCTGTTTGGCCTTTAACTTCACCTTTAGTGAATTGCTCAACATAATCAGCAGATACGCGAGAAGCACGCTCAAGTAGACGTGAATGAAGATAGAATACGTCACCTGGATACGCTTCACGACCTGGTGGACGACGTAAAAGCAATGAAATTTGACGATACGCTACCGCTTGTTTAGATAAGTCATCATAAATGATTAACGCATCTTCACCACGGTCACGGAAGTATTCGCCCATTGTACAGCCAGAATATGGAGCCAAATACAACATTGCTGCTGGATCGGCTGCAGCTGCTGCTACAACAGTGGTATACGCCATAGCACCAGTTTCTTCTAGCTTGCGTACTACGTTAGCGATAGTCGATTGTTTTTGACCAATTGCTACGTATACACATTTAATGCCAGAATTTTTCTGAGCGATGATCGCGTCGATCGCCATTGCTGTTTTACCAGTTTGACGGTCACCAATGATCAACTCACGCTGACCACGACCTACAGGGATCATTGTATCTACTGATTTATAACCAGTTTGTACAGGTTGATCCACTGATTGACGCCAAATTACGCCTGGTGCTACTTTTTCAACAGCATCAGTTAATTTTGCATCAATTGGGCCTTTACCATCAATTGGATTACCCAAAGCATCGACTACACGGCCTAAAAGTTCTGGACCAACCGGAACTTCTAATACACGACCTGTGCAACGCGCTTTTTGGCCTTCTTGAAGGCTTAAGTAGTTACCTAAAACAACGACGCCCACTGAATCCTGTTCTAGGTTCAGTGCCATACCGTATAAGCCGCCGTCGAATTCGATCATTTCACCGTACATTGCATCAGCAAGGCCGTGAATACGCACAATACCGTCGGAAACCATAACAATGGTCCCTTCGTTCTTAGCGGTCGCGCTGGTGTCCAGATCGCCGATACGCTGTTTAATGAGCGCACTGATCTCGGATGGATTCAGTTGTTGCATTGCGCTATACCTCAATCTTTTTTAAGTTCAGTCTTCATTTACGCTGTAATTTTTAGAAATAATTACGCAAGAAGACGAGTCCGCATTTTTTCAAGCTTGCTAAGCGCAGAATCATCTATCACTTGGTCGCCTGCACGAATAACAACACCAGCAATAAGTGCTGGATTTACTTCAACTGTAACTTTCACAGCGCTGTCAAAACGTTTTTCTAACGCATGAGCTAGCTTCTGTTCTTGTACTGAATCAAGCGGGAAAGCTGATTCAATAACAACATCTACAGTTTTGTTATTTTGTGATTTGAGTTGCTCGTATTCTGTTTCAATTTCAGGTAACAACGCCAAACGGCCATTGTCTGCAAGGAGTGTCAAAAAGTTTGACACTGCCGCAGTCTGTTCATTACCTAAAACTTTCGCAAAAAGACCAACCTGCTCAGCAGGCGTCAACTCAGGGCGATTTAAATAAGCGGAGAATGCTTCATCTTGCACCGCAGCACTGAGCAGTTGTAACGCAGTAGACCAAGAGTCAACCGCATTTTGCTCAGATGCATAAGCAAATGCTGCTTTAGCGTATGGGCGTGCCAACGTCAAGAATTCAGCCATATTCGCCTCTCTTAAAGTTTAGCAGCCAGCTGATTCAGCATGGCATTATGAGCTTCTGCGTCAACTTGTTGGTTCAGAATTTTCTCTGCACCAGCAACTGCAAGAGCAGCAACTTGTTGACGTAATTCTTCACGAGCAGAATTGATGTCTTGATCAACAGCATCTTTCGCTTGTTGACGAATACGCTCACCTTCAGCAGATGCTTGAGTACGCGCTTCTTCGACCAATTGTGCCGCACGACGGTTCGCTTGTTCGATCAATTGAGCCGCTTGTGCTTTCGCCGCATCAATTTCTTGCTTAACTTGCGCTTGCGCATCAGCAAGATCAGCTTTCGCTTTCTCTGCAGCGTTTAAGCCATCAGCAATTTTACGCTGACGCTCACTAATCGCATTGATTAGTGGTGGCCATACAAACTTCATGCAGAATGCGACGAAAATCGCAAATGCAATCGCTTGGCCAAACAATGTGAGGTTGATATTCATTGCAAATTCCTCAAATAGTGAATTTCGGAATTAAGCTGATTAACCTACAAATGGATTAGCGAAGATGAAGAACAAGCCAATACCAACACCGATCATAGGCACAGCATCAAGAAGACCTGCGATTAAGAACATACGAGTTTGAAGTTGTGGAGCCAATTCTGGTTGACGAGCAACAGCTTCAAGGAAGCGACCGCCTAAAAGACCAAAACCAATCGCAGTACCTAAAGCACCAAAAGCGATCAAAATAGCAGCTGCAATTGCAACTAGACCTAAAGTGAGTTCCATGATAATTCCTCAGAGGTTAGGTTTATACCAAATTAAAGTAAAAAAATTATACCTAACCACCCGATGATAGTTAGGCAATACCATTAATGTTTTTCGCTTGCCATGCTCAAGTATACGATTGTAAGCATCATGAAAATGAAGGCTTGCAACGTAATAACAAGAATGTGGAAGATAGCCCAAGGCACAGACAACGCCCACTGGATCCAGAAAGGTAACAAAGCGATAAGAATGAAAATTAATTCACCCGCATACATGTTACCGAATAGTCGGAGTGCCAATGAAATTGGACGTGCAAGGAATGTTACCAATTCAAGAATTAAATTCACTGGAATAAGTAACGCTTTTGCAACTGGGTTACTTGGATTAAATGGGTTAAGTGCCAATTCACCGACGAAACCGCCGATACCTTTTTCACGAATACTATAGAACAAGATCAGTGCAAATACAGACAATGACATACCTAGGGTAATGTTAGGGTCTGTAGATGGAACAACCTTGAAGTAAACGTGGTGCGGATCCATACCAAATACACTTGCACCAATTTGTTGAGCTAAATAAGGAATCCAGTCAACAGGGATTAAGTCCATCGCATTCATGAGGAAAATCCACACAAAAATGGTCAAGGCTAAAGGTGCAATTAAACGTGATTTACCATGAAACGTATCACGAACACTTGAGTCAACAAACTCGATAATCATTTCGATTGCAGACTGGAACTTGGTAGGAACACCAGAGTTTGCAGCTTTCGCCACACACCAGAAAATCAAACAGAAAATCAAACCAAGGCCAATTGACCAACCCATTGAATCCAAGTGAATAGCAGTGAACCCCATCTGTTGAGCTTCTTCAGCAGTCTCAGCCAATTTCCAAGTACCATCTGGCATTTTGCCATAGGTCATGTTGGTCAAGTGATGCTTGATATACTCGGTCGAAGTCAGGGCATGTTCTTCAGCAGCCATAAATCACACCTGGTCAATGTCAAATAATAAATAGAGTTAACGAATATCGCGTGCTGCATGATATCTCGTTAATCCCCAAAAAAATTTTCAATTTCTGCTGCGCTTATACTCGTTTTTGTTGACGTGCCACCCAAAAAGGAGCGACCCACGACATTGCTTGAACGAGAATAAAACCACAAAACAATGCAACCGGAGATAACGGCTTGACATTGCTTAAAATTAAAATGAAACCAACGATCACAATTGCAAATTTGCCCATCAAGCCTCTATACATGTTCGAAAGAACTTGCTTTGAAGCACGCGCTCCTGCTGCTCGAAACGATTGCCAAGAAAAATAACAACTTGCAAGCCAACATAACAGTGCACCTAATGTTGCACTCAAAGCCGCAGTTGTGTCCTTCAAGACCCACGCTATCAAGGCTGAAACAGGAATCATTAACGCTTGTAAATAGACCAAAGCTTTTGCTAATCGTCGGTCAATCAAGCGATTAGTTTGGCTCATTTTTTACCCACTCACAGCACAAATGCTTGACAAGTTTAGCTGATGATCGTTTTTAATCGCAGGCATTATAGAGTTACACCCCTGAACATGCAATCTTTTCCCGACCTTAGTCGTGATTTTTTAAAATGTAGCTTGCTTTTCATATGAACAATTGTTGATTATTTTTTACGTCATTTCCGCGCATTAAGTACACAAGCTTGTGTTTCTTGCGCCAAAGTTTGCCATGCAACCACAAAATCTTGTTGTTTTGCTAAAGTTTCATCTACCGATTGAAATGCAATTGCACCTAATTTTCGGTATTGACTTGGGCTTGCACTCGACTCAGCCAATAAACACATTTTTTTGTAAGGACGCGTGTCATTTAAAAATTTAATCTGCGCGACTGTCGGGGCAACATGCGGGTCATCAGTCAATGCGCCTGCAAATTTCAAATTTAAAGAACGTTCTAAATATTGATATGCATCATGATATGCCCAGTAAGGTCGTGCGACACCTGCACTAGTGACTTTCTGCGAGGCAAGTAACATTTCTTTAGCAAAGTTTTTAGCATTATTCCAATAGGCAGTTTTATTTTCAGGATATTGTTGTGAACGTAATGCTGCCACAAAAAAACCTATACGTACTGCATTATTGGGATCTAACCAAACATGAGTATCCACTGTATCTTTTTGCACTACGCCGCGTGTACTGCGTAGAGGCAATGCTTGGATAATGCCTGAATTGAGAATAGAAACAGCTTTTGCATTATCACCTAAAACTTTTTCAAGGGGCGCCTCATGTTCTTTGCCCACCCAAATCACCAAAGAAGCATCCATAATCGTTTTACGATTTGATGGTGTAAGTTGTACATCGTGACCTGTTTGATTGCCTAATAACAGCACAGGTTCTTCAACACCATGTGTAATTTCTTTTGCAATCAAGTAAATAGGATGAGTTGACACCACCAATGGTGCTTGAGCCCATGTAACACTAAAAAAAAGTGCACATAAACAAAAAGCAATAATGCGATTCATGAAAATGTATTACCAGAAAAATTTATGCTATTATTGTTATAATATAACAAAAGCTAAAAAATACCTATGCTATTCGTAAGTTGATTATGCTTCATGTTAATATTCACGATTCCTGTCATTATCCAAATAACAAGTCCTGAGGTCTGATATGAGCGTTTGTTCACACGAACACCATGACACTTTACATGGTGTACACGACCATCTCAATGTAGAAGCTCGTCTATCAGAAGCAGAAAATCTTTGTGCAACTTCTGGCGCGCGCCTTACACCTTTACGTAAAGAAGTGCTTGAGTTGATTTTGAATGCCACAGGTCCTGTTGGTGCTTATGACCTGCTAGCAAAAATGAAAGGGGCTTCTGAACGCCCTGCTGCTCCGCCCACTGTTTATAGGACTTTAGATTTTTTATTGGAAAAAGGGTTTATTCACCGTTTAACCTCGATTAATGCCTATATTCCATGTTGTCACCCACGTGAAGGGCATCAAGCTGCTTTTTTAATTTGTACAAGTTGTCATATTGTCAAAGAAGCTGCTGCAAAAGGACTGATTGAACAGCTTGATCAGCTTTCAAATTCAGATGGCTTTAACGCCCACCACAGTATTATTGAGATTTCAGGAATATGCCAGCAGTGCTCGAACAAGGTATAAATCCGCTAGTTCAATTGCAACACGTCAATGTGCGCATTGATGACCGTGACATTTTAAAAAATATCGATTTTTCATTACAAGAGAAAGAAATTGTCACACTTATTGGTCCCAATGGTGCAGGAAAATCGACATTAATCAAAGTCCTATTGGGTATTTTAAAACCTAATTCAGGCAAAATTATCAGTCAGAAAAAGTTAAAACTGGCTTACGTCCCACAAAAATTCAACCCATCTCATAGCTTGCCTTTACGTGTCAAAGATTTACTTGATCTTGAAAAATGCGACAAAACGATTAAATCAGAGATTATTCGAGATACAGGCATTGCCAAACTCGAAAATTCTAAAGTACAACAACTTTCAGGTGGTGAGCGACAACGGGTTTTATTAGCACGTGCTTTATTACGTCAACCTGATATTTTAGTCCTCGATGAACCCATGCAAGGTTTGGATATTCAGTCCGAAGCTGAATTGTATAGCTATGTTCGTAGCCTACCTGAACGCTATGGTTGTGCCATCTTGATCGTTTCCCATGATTTACAATGGGTGATGCAAGGTACACAACGTGTGGTGTGCTTAAATAAACATATTTGTTGTAGTGGTTTACCCGATAGCATTCAACAACATCCTGAATATCAAGCTTTATTTGGCGATACTTATGCGACTCAACGGGCTTTTTACCAACACCACCATGATCATTGTGCACATGGCGATGCAGCGAAAACTTGTGAGCATGATCCACGTCCACACATTCACCCTGAACCGGAAGCTTAAACCATGATGGAATGGTTAGAATTACTGTTACCTGCATGGATTATGGGCACACTTTTAGTGTTTCTCACTGCACCTTTAGGTTGTTTAATGTTGTGGCGTAGAATGTCGTTCTTTGCCGATACGATGGCACACGGTACATTGCTCGGTGTAGCACTTGCTGCGGTGCTTAGTTTACCGCTTTGGCTGGGCGTGACGTTTACTGCGATTCTATTGGTCGCCATTCTTTGGGTTTTACATGACCCTCGCCTTCCGAATGATGCTTTGTTGGCGCTATGTTCTGCAACCCTGCTGTGTTCTGGTTTATTGTTGATTCAGCATTTACCTGCGCTACGTCCAGAATTACTCAGTTATTTGTTTGGTGATTTACTCACCATAGAATGGCCTGATTTAGCGACTTTTACAGCGGTTATTATTGGTGCATTGGCAATACTTTATAAATATTGGCAAGCGCAGATTCAAATCGCGATTGACCCTGATATTGCAGTGAGTGAAGGGATTGATGCGAAATGGCAACGTTTAATATTTATGTTACTTTTGGCTTTATTCACCGTTTTAGCATTACGTGCTGTTGGATCATTATTAATGGGTGCTTTACTGGTCATTCCAGCTTTAACTTCCCGCTTAGTATCGCACTCACCTCAGCAAATGGTTCTCAATGCTTTTATTGTTGCACAAATAGGCGTAACTGTCGGTTTATGGTCGAGCGCTGCACTCAATATTTCAACAGGTTTAAGTATTGTATTGTGCATGTCTTTACTTTTTGCTGTGACTTTCTGTGTAATGAAAATGAGAAAGGTCGCTTAGCACTAATACTGATCAGTTAAGGCTTTTTAAATCCTCACCTTGCGGAGCATGCTCCTCACCTTTGATAAAGGAGGGATGAGCAGCACTGCTGCGCAAGAAATCTAAAATTATTTTAAATTCTCAATAGTTACCCCTCTTTTTTTAAAGAGGGGGGGGGTTAGGGGGAGATTCTTAGATAAGTAATGACTAAATTACTCTTAACTGACTAGCATTATCGCTTAATACGACCTTTTCAAACAGCGCTTTTAAAGCTTTAAAAAATATTCTGTAGTGAAATATATAAACCGTACACAGCAATAATGACCAGAATACCTCCACATAATGCTAAAATTTTTGGGTAAATGCGACTTTTAGACAGCTTATTAAAAGATAGATAAACCACAGATAAGGTTAGAAAATCTAAAATAATCCATGCGATCACTAGAATAAACAGGCTGATATTGATATTTGAATGAATGCCAATAAATTGTGGAAAAAATGAAGAAAAGAAAATGATGTCTTTAGGATTTGAAATACCGACAAGAAACCCTTTTACTAAACCCCCATCGATGGGAGATAAGACCGTGGTTAACGGCTGATCCTCTTTAGACAATGCCTCTTTTAAAATCTGAACACCTAAATAACCAATATAGAGGCAACCTAAAACTTTAATCAAAACAAAGAGTATTTCATCTACACTCAGCATGCCCTTTAAAATTAAAATTGAAGCAGCAATCAAAACCAAAGATGCAAGATTTGTCCCCACGATTGTTTGTAAGGATTTACGATAACCGCCTTTTAAACCTGCACTTGCTACTAAGATCATGACAGGTCCTGGTGTTGCGATCATCACAACGACACTGATCACATATAGATAAAATTCTAGATAATTCAAATCATTTCCTGTATTTTATATTTTATTTTCAAGTCAATAGATCATCGCAACTTTCATCATTATTGATGCACCAAACTCAGCAACACAGCCGCACAACTAAAGAGTACAGCAAAGGTTCGATTCATATATTTTTGTTGCTTGGGTGACTTTAACAGTCTTAAAACTTTGGCAGCCAAACCTGTATAACCTGCCATAACAATCAAATCTACTGTTACCATCGTGATTGCCATGGTCACATATTGAATCCATTGTGGTTTCGATAAATCTAAAAATTGCGGTAAAACGGCTAGAAGAAAAACAATCGCTTTAGGATTGCTGATATTGACTAAAAAGCCGTAAGCAATCAATTTTGGAATCGACTTTGTTGGTTGTTCTTTTTGAATATCAATCGATTGAGTCTGCGCTGTCCATTGTAAATAAGCAAGATAAAGTAAGTACAAAACGCCAAACCATTTCACAACCAAGAAGGCCCAAGGGGTCGTTGCAAATAAAACCCCCACACCTGCCGCCACGATTGCAATTTGCAGCAATAATGCCAGTTGTAGACCGATTGCATTCCAATATCCCCTACGGAAACCGTAGTTTAGACCACTCGACATCGATGCAATTGCACCAGCACCAGGTGAGATACTGATCACCCAGCAGGCCAACATATAAGCAAACCAAACTTGATAGGACATAGCTGAAACGAAGAAATTTTAAAAATACATTATAGCGATTTTAATACGTTACTTTTCGATTAATTTGAGGATTAAAGAATGTTCATCCCCCTTTAGTAAGGGGAACCATTTATTTGTGTAATTGTCCATTTTGCTGAGTAAAGCTGAAGGAAGCCTAGGACAAAACGAGATATCCATTTTAAAGCCTTCTGTTTACGGAAAAAGGCTTTAAATATCTAAAATGAGGTTCTTTAAAAGCACATATCCTATTTGATCATTCCCTTTATAACCAACTTTTATGTATAAATTATTTTTAATTTCAACAATTTCATATAAACTTAAAATATCTCCTTTTACAAAATAAGATTTTTTCTTCTTAAAATTATCATCATATAAATATAACCTATCCACACTAATATTAAATGATTTTATTTTCTTGTTTGAATTATCTTTTAGCTGAAATTTCTTCACCCCATTATTGAATGTAGTACTGAGATTGATATTATCATCTAGCGTTTTTACTTCCTCAGTTAAATTATATCTATTGTTTTTTAGTGTATATATTTTAGTATAACCAATAGCTCCATCTTTAAATCTTTCAACTATTTTACCCTCATTTGGAAAAAACTCAGGATCATATAATGAAGCAAGGTAAAAGCTAACTGCCTTTTTATCAGCAATTTCAAATATTTTGTGCTCTCCACTCGGATTGCAATCCTCTGTATAATTAACAACCAAATATTTTCTTTCATCGTTAGTTAGGTGTTCTATTGAAAAAGCATCTTTATCAAAACAATAATTCTGATCTTCAAATAGAAATATTTTAGAATTATTACTTTTAAAATAAACTTTATGATTCTCTTTTATTAACATCTCATTAGACCAAGCTAAAGATGAGTAGATAATGGATAATACTATTAGTACAGTTTTTCTATTTAAAATCATATAGGATTTCTTCTCACATTTTTACTCCAACTTATCAGATAAATATTTTTATAAATTTTCAAAAAATAGAACATTAAGCTTTCAATAATCATTCTTCTGAATCAGAACAATCAAGCTTTTCAACATTTATATCTATATCAGTAGTATAATTAATTGAAAAATTTAAATTAATTAAATCATCTTTTCTAAAAACTGTTGGTACAACATTCCAAACATTTTTTCCATTTGTAACAAATGACAAGTTAAACTCTGCAACACCATTATTATTTGTATCAATCTGATATTCTACAGAAAATTCGCCAATTTTCTTTCCAACAATTTTGTATATTCTTGGTGTTTTTAATTTATCATCACATGCTTGATATACATATATTTTATCTTTTAAAATTTTTATCATGCTCTCGCTACACCAACATCCTCCTATCTCTAATTTTTTCCCGATACCATCTGTATAGCTAAAAGGTCTTATTAAACTATTTTCCAAACTATCAAAGTTTAAATAGTTTTTTTTAAAATCCTGCACTTTTAGATAATTACTATCACTTAAACACTTATAATTTTCAAAATTAAGGTTTTTACCATCAAATTGACACTTCACATTTCTATTTTTCAACCACGCTCGCTGATTATCAACTAAATACTTTAGCTCAGGCTGATTATCTCGAATATAATTCTTTATATCCAAATATTTTTTATTCAAATCCTGTTCACTATTTGCATAAATAGTTTTTTCATCTATCTTTTGCTGTTTTGAACCCATCGTATTCGAACATGCAATTGAAGCGCTTATAAAAATTAAGATATAAATATTCTTCATGAATGAGTGCTCATAATGATGTGCTATCTAAAAATGGCCTGAGGTTTTCAAGCATAACCTTCCATTAATACTAAATCCTGATTGCCAAAACTTATAGAAATAATTTTTGACTTTCAATATCATATCTAGTTCCGATCTTTTGATTATCATCATTCCAAAAAATAGAATATTCATCTTTTTGGATCTCCATATGGGTTTTCTAATTTTTTAAACTTCCTAGTTTTATGCTTTAAATAAATCATTTTTCATCATCACCAACTTTAACACCAGTATATGATGATCTCCCATTTTCCATGGAAGGAATTACCGAAATTTGATCATTCATTATTTGAAAATTAACATCTTTATCTGCTGATTTTTTCTGAGCCATGAAACAATCCTCAATACGACTATCAGTTATTTCAACTAGATTAGAAGAAAAATTTATCATTAATATTAATACCATTGAAACCATACATACTAAAATCTGTATTAAGCACTTCTTTGCTATTTTGAGTTATCTATTTCAAAACCCTTAGAGCAAGATACTAATACCAGACTAGATAGGATTAAAATGATTTTTTCATATTAAACACCCTAAGTACTTTTTTAAATTATAAAAAATTTTCATAATAATTACCTTAATATTAAAAATAAGCCTATAAATATAAACCAAATTAAATAAAACAATTCAAGAAAAGTAATACCAACTATCCTTTTAACTTATTTACTAACAAATTCACCGTTTTTGTTCAAATTAATTTTTAACAACTTCCCATTTTTAATATATGAAATTTCATAATTATTACTAATTAATACATTTTTTGAAGCATCTAATGAAACTTGTTTTATCAAACCAAGAGTATTTATTGATATTAAGTTAATTAATACCCCTCCTGAATCTGATGATGATGGAGAGGCAATCAAAATCACCCCACTCTCTGTTTCAGGAAATATTACTGAAGCACCATTACTTTCATCAATAAAATTATAAACTTCTGATAATTCAGTAATATTAATTAAATTAATCTTACCACAACTTTTTTTATTGTTTTTTAATAAGCAATTCACATGATCTTGAGAATTATAAGGCAAATTTGTTATTTCCAAACCATCACTATTTTTTTGCTTTTGTTTAATCTTATCATTAAGATATTTTATTCTATTCTTATACTCATCGTTATAGCATTGCTCCTTTATTAATCCAACTCCCCCACCAGATGAATAATTTACTTTTCCTTCACACTTAATTTTTAAATCTCCTAGCCATTTACTATAATCGTTTTGTTTTTTATTGTTTTGCAAGTTCAATTGTGACTGTAAGCTTAAATTTTCTTTCTTGATACAATTAGTTTGAGATATAACACTATTACCATCACATTTGTTCTGATATTCTCCAGCACAAGCGTAAGAACTTATACTAAAAAAAATAGTGATTAGCATCTTCTTATATACAATTTTAAACACATTAAATCCCTTTATAATCTTTATATTAACTCATTCCATCTAAAAAAAAATTCTTTCAAAACTCCAATTTAATATTTTTCTTAACACCAGAAATATCTACATAGCTCAAATTATACCTACTATCAATATAATATTTCGAACCTAAATCAATAACTTCCACTTTTGGTTTCAACTTGATTAAATAAAAATTTGAAGACAACCCATCATCTGTTTCGTAATATTTCTCTCCTATAGAATAAACTACCGCTTCACCATTTGATATAAATCTAAAAGTATCAAAGTTAATTTTCTTTATATTTTGATCTCCAATAAATTTATCTACATTTACAATGATATTTCCTATTTCTGAACTCGGATAAAAATAATCATTTTTATTACTCAAATCTTGACATTTTTTCTGGCTACTACCTCCCCTACATTTAGAGTAAAACTCAGAGTCATTTGGAATATTTACAGTTACAACATTATTTTTAAATAAAACTCCATTGACTACTTGATTATTTGATTTATTTTTAATTTCATCTCTAGATTTTAAATTAAAATTACCATTATTATAGAAATAACAAGATCTCACGTTTCTATACGAATTTTGATATTGATTGAAATTACCATTAATGCAAAATATATTTTTATCTTTAGAAAAGGATATATCTTGACCTCTCTCTAACAGAGTTATAGATGCTGGAAAACTATAAACCTTACCTCCTTTTAAATCAATAACAGCAAAATATATATATTTTTTATATTTAAAATTTAAAAGGTATTTATCACCATTAAAGTTTGCTATATTTTTTTGAAGTACTCCATTATATTTTTTTAGATTTTCTTGTGTGCAAAAATCCACCTCATCAAAGTCTATTGAACAACTATCTACATCCTTTTTATCAATTATTTTTTCATCTACTTCTGAACAAGCAATTATTGATATGAATAATAAAGCAAAAGTTGTTATACTTTTTAATAACCACATATTTATACCTATTTTAGACTTCATCATACCTTAAATTTTCTATATTAAACTTAAAGCTTCTATTCTCACTACTAGGATCATCTCCCACACATTTCATTTTTTCTATTTTACTTAAATCAGCATTGAGTAAAAAACTTTGAATACAATAATTTTTTAACTTCTTTTCATTAATTGCATGAAATCCTTTAACTTCATCATCTATAATTGGAAATTTCCCTCCCATAGCTATAAATATTGTATTTTGATAATTTTTCTTTCTATTCTCCCCACCAGATAAAAATATAACTTGTGCAGGACCCGCTCCTTCATAATTATTAAAATTAACAGCAACTAGTGCAAGCAAATATTCTTTACCCGATATTTTCTTCTTCATCGTTTGTAGAATTCGAGCTTCATCCTCACCCGAATAAAATAACTTTAAATCATTCCTACTAAATTCATATTTACTTAAATCAATAAAACTATTATTTATAAATAATGAATCTGATTTAAAAGGAAATTCTATTTCAGCATATGTATTTATAGATAGAAATACAAACATAACCCATATATATCTTTTCATTTAAAATCTCCCCACATTGCTATAAATTAAATTCTATTTATTATTTATTTCTCTACTAAAATTTTGATTTTTAAAAAACTACAAGCAACCTTCTTGAAATCTAAGCTCACCTAGCTCACCATAATAGACCTCAAATACTTTATCATTCACAATATGAAATTTTACACCATTAACTTCATCTATTTTACTTATTAAATAATAAGAATTTTCATCATACTCATCATTAATATATTCAAAATTTTCAAACTTTGTTTTTACCTCCTTAGAAGTAGCATTCACAAACCTAGAACGCCTATACATTGCAGATGAAATTACATCATTAACAATGATATAATCTATAGTTTCATCTTTACTTTCCGCATAAAAACAACCATCAATGCCCTTAGTACTTTTATCTATTTTAATTTTATTTTCTTTTTCTAGTTGCTTATAATTATTACCAATATTCATTTTCAAAAATTCATTCTGAGTATTCTGAGTATTCTGAGTATTAAAACCGCACCCAACGAATAAAAACGTATATATATAAACTAATAAAAACCTCATATTAGATATCCTCTAGACTTGGTATGCATGTTCCAATATGTAAATGATGATAATGACTAGGAGCAAAACTTGTTCCTAATATTTTGGGTTTTCTACTATTCCCATCTTGGGTATAAAAAGCTTTAAACCCGAACTTTTTAGATCAATTTCCTTTTGTTCATTCCAATACTTTAAACATTGTTGGGTATTATCAGCTACTGCATATAAACTCACACTACTCATTAGAACCATAAATGCTACTGTTTTCTTTATAAATTTCATAATTAACGTCCAAGCACCAATTATTTCTATCAAAATTGTAGCTCACCATCTCAATAAAACTTAAAATATAGATTTTAAGATATCAATTTTATGGTGCATTAGAATTTCGTATCTCTAAAATTTCATTACAATCTAGAGAGTTTGAATAAACGAAGATTCGTTGTTCTTGATTCTCCAATAAAATTGCATCCTTATCTGCACCAAAAGCATTTTTAGAAACATCACATTTATAAGATGGTAACTTAAAATCCTTTACAACTTCACATTTTGGCTCAGCAGTGGACTCATCAAAACCATACCATTCTGTAATATTTTGATTTGAACAAGAAATTTGAACTGCTTGATTACTTTCTCTCGTTGTAACTGTCTTATCCACAGCTTCCGTTGTTTCACCTACTACCAAAACTTCACTTGTACCAGTAGGTTGTTGTATTTGTACTTTGGTATCCATTACATTTGGTTCATTATTTGAACTGTTTTGTGTTTTATTCTGGCTTTTATCACTACATGCAATTAAAGCGCTTATAAAAATTAAGATATAAATATTATTCATGAATGAGTGCTCATAATGATGCGCTATCTAAAAATGGTGTTGGGTCAATTAAATCCGAACGCCGTTTATAGACACTTGTACCACTTAAAGTGCCTTTATTACTTGGATTTGAGTACATTTCCAAATGCAACATCATACTTGGAATACCCTTAGTTGTTAAACTACCAACATGACCTATTACTTGCCCTTTCACAACTTTATCACCTACCTTTACTAATGCTTTACCCTTTCTTACTTCACCATAACGGATAATATGCTTTTGATGAGTAATCTCAATGGCATCAGTATTGTCATAAAAATAATAAATACTTCTTACCACACCATCAGCCATCGCTCTAATTTCTGTCCCTGCTGAAGCATAAAGATCACATCCAGCATGCTTTCGCTTTCCTCTACTTCGATTGGAACCAAATCGAGCAAAGCCTTTTTTATAAGAATTTGTTCGTACTTTTAGTGGGAATAAATATGATCCATCATCTTTTGGCTTATCCATTCTTATTTCAATGATAGGCATAGGGTTTTTTAGAGTTGCAGTATAGAGGACTTGATCTTTTCCATTTATATCTACAATAACTTCTATTTTCTTCCCATCCTCTCCTCTATGTTTTTTCAATCCAACTCCATCTTGCCCTGTAAAGTGTGTTCTTTTTGCGCCATTGTAATTAATTGAATAGGAAAGATTCTCTTCCTTACCTGTTTCTTTATTTATTGTTTTTATAGTGAATAAAACATCATTACCATATTGCTTTGTTAAAGGATTACCATTTTTCTCTGTATGAACATTCTCAGTTTTCCCTAGCGAAGGAATAAAATCAATTAAATAATCAACAAAGCTCTCTTCATTCTTAGCTGGGATTTCTGCCGCTGGTGCTGTTTTTGCTGATACTGTCTTTGTTGGAGTATTTGAAGCCACTGGAAGCATCTGTATTGTTGTAGCAGCAGGATTTAAGTTCACATTGATCACTGAAATACTTGGATCATTTCTTAATGTCAAAACAGGTTTTTTATTTGAAAGCAATAGTTTATACACAAATGCATTTAACATTTTTAATTGAATAAAGCCATTAGTATCTGTTGTTTTTTCTATTTCTCTACCTCTATATGAGACAAAAAACTTATTTTTTTTTATAACCTTACCATTACTATCATGTATCTTCAATTTTACGCTTACAAGCCCTAGTGCGACTAATATACAACTATTTTCTATTCCTTTAGTTACAGATATTGTTTTTAATTTCTGATAACCTTTACTGCCATTTATTAATATATCTAAGCTCTCCCCCTCTTCAGCAATGAGATCTGTTTTTATTCCTGAATCATCAGAAGTATGTTCTTTGATTTTACCTTTATATCTTACAAAAAATTTCATATTTGTTATTTTTCTATTTGTGTCAGCTTCTATTATAGATATATCAAATTTTATATTTTTAGAAGCCTCTGTTCTCACCTCATCTTTCTTAGAATCACTCATTTTATGTTCAACGACAACAACTTTTTCTTGTTTTGGTTCTGGTTCAGCAGGTTTTTGTAATACAGATTGAACTTTAATATCTTCACTTATTCTTAATTCAATAGATTGTTTTTTATCAATGGCTTGTGTGATAACAGCTGATTGCTTACCATCTGCTTTAATTACAATTTTACTGCCTGGATGTCTAATAATAACAGGTAATAATCCTTGCTCATCTGATTCTGCGTTTACAATAAACTTAGATTGCTTAAACTTACCACTATATTCAGACTCAATAGTTACTTTCTTATTTTTTGCTATTTGTCCTATTTGATTTTTTAATGATATATATATCTTCCTGTTACAACAACTTTCTAAATCATAATGATTGAACATATTAATATATTTACTAATATGAACGTTATTTCCATCTGATTCGTTATAGTTTCCTTTAAAACCAGGTATACCCAGAAAAGAACCTAACCCTCCTTCGCCAACTAAATGAGCCCCTGCAATTGCACCTGATTCAGTAATTTCAATTCCATTTATTATTTTCCCATAATATTCATTAAAGTTTCGATTTCTTAATCGTTTGCAAAGAAGATCTATCCATTCTCCAATGATCTGAATTTGCTTAGTTGGAGATTTCAAAAAATCTGATAAAGAATTAACACCATTGTGCCCGACCCAACTCCCAGTCCAATCATTTATCTTTGTTTTATCAGAATTATTATTCCAATGCTTATAATAGCCAAGATCGATAAGTGCAGCTTCACCAAATTGAAAAAAACCAATATAACCCAGAGAGTTTCTTATTTTGCTTGCATTAATATTTATAAGTGCAGTTAAAGGTAGACTTAAATCTGATGAAGATTCTTTTCTTGAAACAGCACAAATAAATCCATATCTCGTTAATGGATAAGATTTTTGGTTTATAGATTTACCATTTTTCATTTATTTAAGTCCTCAAAACTAAATCCCTTAATATCAATTTTTTTATTATTAATATATGAACTTAAAATAGGTTTTAATTTCTCAAAATCACCCAACCCAGGACAAATTAACTCAACACCATTTTTATTTGCTTTTTTTGTTGGAGAAAACTTATCTTCAAACATATCATAACGACCTAAATTTCTGAAATATGAAAAATAATTACCATCAATATCATTAATGATTCTTATATCACTACGGTCATTTTTCAGATAAGCATAATAAACTTGGTATTTATTTTTATTCACTTCAATAACTTGACACTCCCCTGTTGACATCCATTGAACATCTTTTGGGTTTAAGCCAATAGTCTTTACAAGTTTTGCTTTATTGGCATCTTCCCAAATTTGTTTACATGGGATATTACTTTTATCAATTTTAATACTTTGATTCTTATTTTTGAAGATATCCCAAATTTTTTCACAAGCATTTTCTTCAGCAAAAGCTTGGATTGAAATAAATGTGCTCAACACTAATATTAAACTTCGTTTCATCTCTCTTATACTCCAAATTTATTAAAATCATCTTCTAAGTCATCTTTATATTCATCATCTAAAGCTTCTTCAAGCTGACTATGAATTCCATCATCTACTAAATCCCCAGTATCATGATTATAAAAATCTTCATCTAATTTCTTTGTAGGTATAATACCTTCATCGTCACTACTACTAATAAATTGAATTTCAACATTATCTGACGAATCACTAAAAAAACGCTGCGTACGTCCAAACTCATCTAATATCCCAATGAATTCAGTTTTTCGAGAATGATTTATAAATTTAAACTTAATCTCTTGTTTTAATTCATCTTTACCAAATAAATCACCAAAATCAAATCTTCGACTAAATATCCCACTCTCTGGCATTTTTGGCAGTTCAGCATGCACCATCTCCCCACTCTTAAACACATGCTGACCACTCCTAACATCAAAATAACCACCTGTTTTAAAAAAGATACCATCTTTATTCATCACAAGTTTCGAACCACCAGTTGTAAATTCAAAGCCCTCTGCACTGATCATTTCAATCTTGCCTTCAGTTGAAATAAACTTAATGACTTTTTTCGCAATCATTTCAATCAAATCATCATGAGCGCGTACTTTGACTGGACCTTTGGCTGCATAAGCACTTATGCCTTTTTCAGCTGCAAACAAACTCAGCTTCTCCAGCGCATGAGCGACAATATTCTTCTGCGCACTTAAATTAATCGAACCTTGAGCACTTTCAGCAATATCTTGAGAAGCTTGTAAAATGATGTCTTCTGGTGTGGTTAAAGCAATACCATTCGGAGATGCCAATAACATCAACGCTTGACGGAAAATCTTGCCTTGCGCTTGATCCTTTTCATCATCACTATTCTCTAAGTCTTGGGTATAACCTTCCATAAAACCTTGCAAAGAATTGAGTGCCTGCATTGGATTAACATCCAATTTACTACCTTTGCTAAATGTTCCACATGGGCTCATGACATCAAAATCTTTGATTTCAACATTGCTAATCACTTTACCTAAGCCTTTTAATCCAGCAAAAGGATCAGAATCAAATTGGTCTTTTAAACCTATGAGTTTAACCTTTAGCAAATCTGAACCATGTTCTTCCATGTTTTCAATAAACGCTTTTAAGTTATCGACAGACTCTGTTGCTTCATTAAAAAAGTCTTTAAATTCATCAATAATATTTTTAGAGTCCGTACCAAATTTTTGGATATCATCAATAAAGCCACCACAATCTTTCAAAGCCGAAATTGGATCACGACTCACTGCATTTTTAAATAGTCCAACAGTTGCTTGCAGCGCTTGATTAGCACCTTTCAATTCTAAAGAATTGATCAGTTTTGGTAGTCTATTCAGTACATTCAACGCATCAGTTTGCTGTTTTACTGCAATTTCACTGAGCATATTCATGCTATCAGCACCTTGTTTCAGTAAAGATTGAGCTTGTGCTGCTTCCAAATGCTCAGCAAGTGCATTTTCCTGCGCATAGGTGCTAATCAGCATTCCTTTACCCGCTCGCACCGCACCATAAGCATCTGTACGCAACTCAAAGCCTTCACCACGACCATCACTACTTGCTTTATCTTTCGGATGGCTTAGATTGCCCAAATTCAATTGAGTCGCAGCATGACTACTTTGTAACTGGGCACTGATCTGCCCTGTAGTATCATCAAAACGAAGCTGATTAAAACCTGAGCCATTTACTTCTGCAGAACGAATACCACTGAGTTTTTTAGTATCTGGGAGCTGTCCTTTACCATCAAACTTGGTTTGATGACGTTGGGCTTCATGCAAACGTCCCACAACAAATGGGCGATCTACATTGCCGTCAAAGAAATCAATCACAACGATCTCACCTATCCGCGGATGAAACCGTGTGCCATACCCCTCGCCTGCCCATGGCGTGAGTACATCGACCCAAGCAGAATCCATATCATTATCATTCGAACCCGCTCCGCAATCATGCGTATTGTCTTCCTGACGGGTAAATAAGAAGCGAACTTTAATGCGTCCCCATTGGTCTACATAAATCGTTTCGCCTTCAGGCCCAACCACTTTGGCACGTTGCGGAAATACTGCTGGTCGGTGTGTTAAAGGGTTATATTCAGGGACTATCGGAATTCTACGGCGCACCAAAGACAATTCATTGGCTTGACGTTGATCTTTAATTAAGTGATGCCAATAGCTTAAATTGAGTAATTTTGAGAGTTGATCTTGTAGCTCTTTAGGTAAATTATTTTGGTTATAAAATGTTTTTCCTGTAATTAAAAACTCTCGATCAGCGCCTTCATGCTGATCAATCTCTGGGTGCTCTTTCAGCTCAAACCAATAACCGACTTGTGCATCTCGTACAGAACTAATTGCAGTAAAATATTTAGATTGTAATTCCTGATAGCGCATCAGTTGCGCATTCATCTGATCCAGTTGTGCCGAACTCGACATGGTCGTCTGATCCTCACCTTTTAGATCACTCGTCCATGCAGGGCTCAGTGTCCACGCCTGTTCTAAACTTAAAGTTTCATTGTCTCGTTGCTCACTGTGCTGATGATGACTTAACATCGCATAAGGCTGTTCTTGCGATAAATAATCGGCTTGCCAACGTTGAACTTGAGTTGCAGTAGATTGAATGGAACGTTTTGCAATTAGACTGGTAATCGTATCAAAACGTTCAGTCGCATGACTGCGATGGAAACGAACCACTCGTCGTGGTATCGCTTTGTATTGAGAATTATCATCAATCAAACGCAGTTTCTGTGCTTGAATTTCTGTTGCAGAAACAGGAACAATTGGTGTTGATTCATCAATCAACCAATTAATACCCTCACTACGCCAAAGACGTGTTAAAAACTCATGGTCTGTTTCATTTATCTGTATAATCAGCGGTCGTATGTCGTAGTCTTTGGTTAAACTGCGGCAGTCTAAACTTAAACTTGATGCAAATAATGCGCTTTTGGTTTGCCATTCTTTGAATAAAATTTCTGAAATTTCCAGCACACTTTTATTCATGAATACTCGGCTGTTACGGCGCTTGTGCCATAAACTGGTTGCATCTTCGAGTGTGATTTTATAAACAGTGAGTGCCCCATCACTTTGCCCCTGACTCGCTTCAGTGATAATCCCCGTAGTTCGATAAAGTTCACCAAAATCAGTCACTTGATCTACAGCAACTTGGCAACCAATAAATTGCTTGAGTGCAATATGTGCATTGACCGATAGGCACAATAATTCTGCCTTTAAGCCTTGATTGATATGTTGTGTACCTTGAATACACTGTAGAAATACATTGGCATTGAGCACTGGATTCGAAAATTGAACATGAATCGCTCTTTTTTGCGGTCCTAAACCAAAACGTTCTAGTAATGCATGAATATTTTTTAACATTTTAATTATTTGTAGTGAATTATATATAAAGATATTTTAAACAAAAAAGTTAAAAATACAACTCAACAAATCAAGAAAAAGATAGAAATTCAAATTATTATTAAGTTATATAAAACAAAGGGGACGATATCGCCCCCTCATAAATGAATAGAGACCAACTTTAGAAAGGCACGCGTTTATATTCACGATATTCTGGTTTCCAGAAGTTCTTTTCAATGTTTTGCTGTAATTGCTCATCACTGATTGCAGGTGCAACACCATCCGCAATTGCAGCTTTCGCCATATTGAAAGCAATAATTCGGGATACTTTCTGCAACTCATTCAAATCAGGTAACAAATCTGCATTTTTATCATGCAATTTTGGTGAACAATCAGCCAGTGCAGTACTCGAAGCACTCAGCATATTATCCGTCACGCGTGTCGCTTGAACAGCAATCACACCTAAGCCAATACCTGGGAAGATATAAGAGTTATTACATTGTGAAATATTAAAGGTTTGACCATGATAATTCACTGGTGCAAATGGACTACCCGTTGCAATTAATGCCTTACCATTGGTCCATTCAATAATATCAGCAGGAACAGCTTCTACCCGTGAAGTTGGATTAGATAATGGTAAAACGATTGGATATTCACAATTTTCAGCTAAAGTTTTAATGATTTCTTCAGTGAATAACCCCGGCTGACCAGATACACCGATCAATACAGTAGGTTTCGCATTTTTCACTACATCCAGTAATGAGATGATTTCTTCTGCATTGCCCCAATGCGCAACTTGATCGGTTTTTTGTGCCAATTTACGTTGAAAATCTAACAAATTAGGCTGATTTTCAGTGATTAAACCAAAACGATCAATCATGAAGACTTGCGCACGTGCCTCAGCATCGGTTAAACCTTCTGCCACCATCTGTGCAATGATCTGTTCAGCAATACCACAACCTGCTGAACCCGCCCCAAGAAATGCAACTTTTTGGTCTTTCAGTTGTTTTCCTGCTGCACGACTAGCAGCAATTAAAGTTCCGACTGAAACTGCAGCAGTTCCTTGAATATCATCATTAAAACAACAAATCTGATCACGATATTTTTCCAATAAAGGCATCGCATTCTTTTGCGCAAAGTCTTCAAATTGGATCAATGCTTTTGGCCAACGGCGTTTAACCGCAGCAATCACCTCATCAACAAACGTATAATACTCTTCACCATTGATACGTGGCTGATTCCAACCTAAATAAATTGGATCATTTAAAAGTTGCGGATTATTGGTCCCTACATCCAGTGTGATCGGTAATGTATAAGCAGGGCTAATACCACCACATGCCGTATAAAGTGATAATTTACCTATTGGGATTCCCATACCACCAATCCCTTGATCACCTAAGCCAAGAATCCGCTCGCCATCTGTAATCACAATCACTTTGACATTTTTACGATTTACATTATGTAAAATATCATCAATATGTTGACGATCAGGATAAGAAATAAAGACACCTCGATGGCGACGATAAATGTCAGAAAAACGCTGACATGCTTCACCCACTGTCGGAGTATAAATAATCGGCATCATTTCACTGAGATGATTTTCAATCAGATGATAAAAAAGCGTTTCATTTGTGTCTTGGATATTTCGTAAATAAATATGCTTATTGATTGCTTCACTAAATGAGCAATATTGTTGATATGAGCGTTGGCTTTGTTCTTCGATGCTTTCGATCACTTGAGGAATCAAACCATGCAGGTTAAAACGAATTCGCTCTTCTTCAGAAAACGCTGAACCCTTGTTTAACATTGGGAGTTCCAGCAGGGTATTTCCTGCATAAGGAATATATAAAGGATACTTTTTCAAATTTTCCGTTGTCATTTCCATTCTCATTTTGAAGTCAATACGCTATTCAACTTCGATATCTTGCTTAACTAAGACTTTGGTCACATATAAGCTTAAGCCTATTTTTGCAGGAATGGGTATTTAGATACGTGATAATGATATTTAGAGTATTTTACAAATTGATAAATTAAATTTAGTTATTTCTAGCATCAAATATTGGTCAAATCATCAAGCAACTTATATTCCTCAATCAAAATATTATCTTTTTTATAACAAAAGACTTGATCTAATTTGTTAGATTTTTTAATGAATGATTGCTTTTCTTCCCTATTGGCTCTATTTTATGAACAAGATGACAAAGCTCAAAACCTATAACAATATGAATTACAAATTAAATATCTTGCTTATGAGTACAATACTGGTTTGTTCAGGCTGTCAAACTGTTCAAAAAGTATCTTCGGGAGTAACCAAAACCACAGATAAAGTTAAAAGCTTAGTCGGTTTGGGTGAAACAAAAGCCCCAGAAATAGATCAGCAAGGTGTCGTGGATGCCAGCAAAGCCACGCTTGAAAAATTAGAACAAATGACACTGAATATGCCAACTGGACAGTGGGTATATGTTGAAAATGATCTACAAGGCATTTATACCCTCCAAAATAAATCGACCGATGGTAACATGCTGTATTTTCGACTCAATTGTAAAATTCCTTCACAACAGTCAGGTTTTACAATTCAAGATAAAGATGGCAAAGATCTTGTTAAAGCGCATGACCCGCAAACAGGTCAAATTCAGTTCTTAGTTGACAATAAAAATTACGGCAATCCATTTGATTTGGTCAATGCGAAAAAAATGCCCGCTTTTAAACAAGCCCTAAAAACAGCAAAGACGATTAAGATTTTCAATAATTCAAAACTTTATACATTTGAGAATGCACATGCTGAGCTATTAAACAAACCTGTGACCTGTAGAGAATGATTTTTTTCTCACTGATGTTAGGTATCAGAAATGATATCCACGACTGATCAAGAAAGCGTGTCGCTATACAGCTGAAATAAACTCTAAAAAGCATACTTTATTTGAGTTGTTCAATATTTCAGATCGAATACCTTTTATTCTATACAAATGCATTCACCTAAAGCCTCGGAAATTTGCTATATTTAGCGTTTTTCTGCGACATTTATTTTTCGATAGATTATGAATACGGCCATACAAGCAGCTCTTGATCATGCAATGCAATCCCTAAAAGCTGAAGGGACTCTTCCATCTGACTGGAATAACACCAGCACTTTGACGCGAACGAAAGACCGAAGCCACGGTGATTTCGCATCAAATATTGCGATGATTGGCGCTAAAGCAGCGGGTATGAAACCTCGTGATCTAGCTGAAAAAATCTTAGCGAACCTTCCTGAAGTCGTTGATATTTCTAAAGCAGAAATTGCAGGCCCAGGTTTTATCAATTTCTTTTTAAATGCTGACCAGCGTTTTGCTGTTTTGGATCAAATTCAAGCACAAAAAGACCAATATGGTAAAACTCAAGTCAATGCCGCAAAGAAAATTCAAGTTGAATTTGTTTCTGCAAACCCGACCTCAAGCCTACATGTCGGTCATGGACGTGGCGCGGCCTATGGTATGACGGTTGCGAATTTACTTGAAGCAACAGGTGCAAAAGTTGATCGTGAATATTATGTCAATGATGCAGGTCGTCAAATGGACATTCTCGCGACATCGACTTATTTACGTTACTTGGAACTGACAGGTCAAACATTAGTTTTCCCTAAAAATGCTTACCAAGGCGACTATGTAAAAGAAATCGCACAAAGCATTATCGACAAAGATGGCGATGCTTATGTACGCCCTGTTGCTGATGTTTACCTAGATGTTCCTGAAGATGTTCAATATGCTGAAGAACTCGATGCAGACGGCAACAAAGTTGTTGTTTCAGGTGACAAAGAAAAGCACATTGATGGATTGATTTTTAATTCGCAAAAATTGATTGGCGAAGGCTATCGTGTTTTCCATCAAGCCGCTTTACATGCCATTTTAGATGATATTAAAGATGATCTAGGTGAGTTTGGCGTTACGTTCAACCAATGGTTTAGTGAAGATTCTCTGATAGAAAAAATTGATGAAGCTTTGCAAATGCTTGATCAACGTGGTTTTTTATACGAAAAAGAAGGCAATATTTGGTTTAAATCAACTGAATTTGGCGATGAAAAAGACCGTGTTGTCAAACGTCGTAACGGTCAAACCACATATTTTGCATCGGACATAGCTTATCATTTAAATAAGTTACAACGTGGCTACACTGACCTGATCGATATTTGGGGTTCTGACCACCACGGCTATATTACACGTGTGAAAGCAGCAATCGATGCGCTGGGTTATGATTCGAAGAAACTAACCGTACTTTTAGTTCAGTTTGTGAGCTTATGGCGTGGTGGTGAGATGGTACAAATGTCATCTCGTTCTGGTCAATTCGTGACTTTGCGTGATTTGCGTAAAGAAGTGGGTAATGATGCTGCACGTTTTTATTATGTGATGCGTAAGTCTGAACAACACATTGATTTTGATTTAGATCTTGCTGTTTCACAAAGTAAAGACAATGCCGTATATTACATTCAATATGCGCATGCGCGTATTCAAAGTATTTTACAAAAAGCGGATACAGCGGGTATCGATTTGAATGTAGTAACTGCGCGTGAAAACGCAGATCAGCTTACACTTGAATCTGAAACTGAAATCTTAGCCAAGCTTGCAGCTTATCCTGAAATTATGGTACGTGCAGCAAATAACTATGAACCACATCAAGTGGGGAATTATTTGAAAGAACTTGCAGCATTATTCCACGGCTGGTATGCCCAAGATGGCGTTAAATTTATTGATGATCAAAATGTTGCATTATCTCAAGCACGTTTATTGTTATCATTAAATGTACAACAAGTATTAAAAAATGGTTTAACATTGCTTGGCGTTTCAGCGCCTGAAAGCATGTAAACAATAAGGAACAAGAGGAAAGTCCACGTGTTTGGAAAAACGCAGCGCGGTGTGTCAGAACGACCAAATAAGCCTAAAAAGCCTTTGATTCCCAAATGGTTAGGTATGCTTGTGGTCATATTAATCGTGTTAAGTTTTGCAGTTGCATTGTTGCTCTGGAAACCGTGGGCACCTGTACAGCCTCGAAACGAAATCACTTCTGAGCATTATCAAGAAGATACCAATAAAGATTACCGTTTCTATGATTTGTTACCACAACAACAAGTCACCCCTATTCCCGATCAAGCTGTTCCTGAAACCAAAACTCAGCAACAACCGCTGATTGTAGAAGCACCAACTCAATCGAATGATGTAGACGTTGGCGTTGATGGTTCAGTGCAACCTGCAACACCTGTGCAAGTTCAGCCTGAATACATTTTACAAGTGCGGAGTTATGATGATCCTGATGCAGCGGATGCTCGTCGTGCAGAAATTATTCTCAATGGTTTATCTGCCGATGTGGTACAAAGTTCTGAGGGTGGTAAAACTTGGTATCGCGTAATTTCTGGCCCTTATGATTCTCAAAATGCTGCTGTGATTGCCCAACAAACTTTGCAACACAGTGGAATTGATTCGATTGTGGTAAAACGCAATTGATTGATTATTCATAAATAAATTAGAAAAGGATGCTGCAGTATTCATGCTAAAGCATCCTTTTTTATGTATAAATCATTTTAAAGGAAATACTTGGTTAAAAAGTGCTGCATTAATTCAGCAACCTGATCAGAATAAACATGTGCTAAATCATGTCGTCCATTTTGAATCATATGCAGTTCCGAATGCACAATTTTACTGTGTAGATACTGCCCCACGGCGACAGGACTAATAGGATCTGCATCTCCCCAAATCAACAGTACTGGACAAGTGATTTGATCAAGCGAATCCTCCAAATTGGACTGATGTTGAACAAACCAATCAGGTACAGCAAAAGTTTGCTGATAATCTTCTCGCCAATCTGCTACATCAAAACTGCTTAAATCAATCCCACCCGATGTTGCAACCAAAACCAAAGCCTTGATGTGTTGTGGTTTTTGTAAAGCTGCTTGTACTGCAAAAATTCCCCCCATAGATTGTGCAACAACAATCGATGGTTTTTGAATATGTTCAAGTACGTAATCTTGCAGTGATTGAAAGCTTTGTACAGCAACATGATCTGGATGGCCACCAAAGCTTGGGTAAGCAATAGCAACCTTTTGATATGCTTGTGGTAACTGCTTAATTACAGGTTGCCAAAATTCGGTATTCCCCGATGCGCCTGCTAAGAAAATTATATTCATTACATCACTGAGCACATTCAAACGCTTCTCTTTCTAAAAATTACTTTTTGCTTTAGCGATTTGAAAGGCAGGACGTTGTTGAATTCTTTCTGCATACGCCACCATTTGTGGATTATTGGCTTTAACTCGCTCTTGCATCGCAACAACTGGGAAGCTCATTTGAATATCAGCAAAAGAGAAATCACCTACAAAATATTCATGCTGAGACAAGTAATTTTCTAAAAAAGCAGAATGTTCTTTTAACCGTGGATTGATAAAGCCACCCTTTACCCCATCGCAAATTTTATTGGCAATGGGTTTAATTAAAAATGGGACATGCTTCGGTACATTGCTCATCACCAAAGTCATCACCAAATAAGGCATCAAAGAACCTTCTGCATAATGCATCCAATAATTGTATTGCATTAAATCTTTGGGATTCTGTGGCTTAAATTTATTTTCGGTATCATAAGTGGTTTGAAGATATTCCAAAATAACTGCAGATTCAGCGATGACTAAATCACCATCAGTCAAAACAGGTGCTTTACCCAAAGGATGAATTTGTTTTAATTCAGGTGGTGCTGCAAAGGTAGGTAATCGCTTATAAAATTTAACTTGATATTCGACACCTAACTCTTCAAGTGCCCATAGAATTCTTAAAGAACGTGATTGCTCTAAGTGGTGTAGTGTAATCATTTTTGTGACCTCAATTTTGTATATCGACTATAACGGATTCACATAAAAAAATGACACTTTGTTTGGGACAAAGTGTCATTTTGGGTTACACGAATCAAATCAGAGAATTGACGTATTGATTTCCACACTTCTCAACAAGGTCTTGGTTACAGGTGTTTTTTGACAAATGTCTAAAACCTTTTGATGCATTTCATCTGACAAAGGCTCAACAAAAGATAAACGACGTTCAATCCATTCTTTACCTTCTTTATTGGCATTGAAAAAAGCTTCAACTGTAAATTCACCTAGATCAAACTCTTTATGTTTTGCATACATCCGTAAAGTGATCATGGTACAAGAAATCAAACCTGAGCAAATAAAATCATAAGGTGCAGGCCCCTTATCTTGTCCGCCAATTGACTCTGGTTTATCGGTAATGAAACGATGTTTACCGCTACTGATTTCACCTGACCACTGTTCTGGAAAGGTTTTTACTTTTGCACTCGCAATAACTGCCATGTTGTTTTCCTTGTCTTTATTGTCATCAATATTACTTTGAAGCCCGCATTTTATCTGAGAAAGCAGGTGCTTCTAGACGTGGCCCATCATACTCAGGAATTGTACCAAAACGAGCATCTTGATTGATCCATTGCTCAGTTGCAGCTTTCAACTCTTCCTGTGTTCGACCGACAAAGTTCCACCATAGCAGAATTGGTGATTCAAATGGCTCACCACCAATCAACAATAAACGTGACCCTTTGTGTAATTGCACGTCGATATGCTGAATACCAGGTTCAAGCACCACCATATTGTCACTATCTAATTCGTGACCATTGATGACCGCCTCACCTTCTAATGCCATGAATCCATATTCAAATTTAGGATTAAGCGGAATACGTGTGCTGGTCGATTCTTTTGCATATAAATCAACACCAAGCAATGCGGTATGTACTTTTACTGGGGAAATGGTGTCCTTAAACTCACCAACCAATACGGTAAATTCAACATCGTCCTGCTCAACAACAGGTAAAACTGGATAATGATCAAACTGTGGAGCCATATTGATCTTATCATCAGGTAACGCAATCCAAAGTTGTGCCGCATGCATTTTGGTTTCAGTTTCAGGTGCGACTTCCGTATGTGAGATACCATGCCCTGCCGTCATCAGATTGACTTGCTTCGGTCGGATTAACTGCTTAGAACCGAGGCTATCATTATGCATCATGGTCCCTTCGATCATCCATGTGAATGTCTGTAGACCAATATGTGGATGTGGTCCAACATCTAAACCATCACCTTGAGGGAAATTGACAGGGCCTGCATGGTCTAGAAAACACCATGCGCCAATCATACGTTTTTGACGGCTTGGTAAAGCGCGTTTAATGACAGTGCCTTTGCCTATTTCCGCAGAACGAATCTGAAAATCTTGAATAAATTGATTCACATATTTTTCACAATCGTCAGAATTGGAAATTTCAGTATAGTTACTATTGGTCATTTTATTATCCTAAAGTTGCTGTTCAGCTTAGGATGTTTATTCAACATCTTTCCATTTTATTGATCATAGCGGTTAAATTTGCTTTAACCTATAGCTAACTTAATACGCTGAATATTATCTATAGGACAATAGTAGTTTTGTTTTTGTTGTAAATATTCTTTTATCTTTAGAATAAGGTACTTGCGAACACAGCATTCTGCTGATGGTTTTGGAGTCATCCATGACTCATTTTAGATTTGAATAAAACTGTTTTAAATCGACCGTGTTGCTGAATAAAGAAAACTATTTAGGTATTTCTGGTGGTGTAAGATCTACAATTAAACCTGTTAATCGACGAACGATCGGTAAGAATATCAGCACAGTTGGGTAGGCAATTGCCCACGAGAGTAACCAAACAGAAAGCCATTTGGAAAAAAATCCATCGACCAATCCTAAGTTTTTCCAAAGATTAAACATCGAGATTGCTGCACTCATTAAGCATGAAAGTATTAGCGGTAAAATCCAAGCTGCATGTTTTGCAGGTAGTTTTGGAATATTACCGATAATCATACTTGGGTTTTTCTGCATGTTTTCCTCACAGCCTTGGTTTACCCGTTATTTGACAATGCTTACTTTTTAACATGTTGTTTAAGATGTTTCATAAATTGTCCAAATTGCGGTCGAAAATCTTTAAATAATTCGTGATTTTTATTCTCTAACATCACTTCACCAAATAATTTTAAACCGACAGCAAATGATTTTGTGGTTTGCTCATCAAATAATTCAGCTTGTTGTAATCGTTCTAGAATGACAAAGATATCATCATGGTTACCAACATCAAATTCTAATTTTTCTGTATAAGTAGATGGATTACCTTGTGCATCTGCAAGGTGTTGTACTGTGACATGGTATTGATGTTGTTTCATATTTTCTCTCGCTCTCAGTTTAAAGATGGGTAATTTCGACCGCTGCTTGATCAATTTTTTCAGCAATTTGTCGAACTTGCTCAGGGTTAAAATCTTGATTTTTCAGTTTTAAACGTAAGGATGTTTTTAGGTTCTCCATCGCACGATGTATATCTAAAAGCTGATCGTTGTTATGGATTTCTCTTCGAGTTTGCAATTTCTCAAGTAATTCTTGCGTGATCGTTTGCTGTTGTTGTAAATGTGCAATACCTGTTGGCGTAATGTGATATTGCTTACGATCACCTGCTGTATGTTCTACCGTAACAAAGTTCATATCTTCTAACCAATTCAGTGTCGGATAGATTGTTCCCGCACTTGGGCTATACCCGCCACCGACTAAATCACCAATTTCTTTAATGATTTCATAACCATGCTTCGGTGATTGTTGGATTAAGTGCAAAACCAATAGTTTCATTCGCCCTGCTTCAAACAGACGTCCACGGCGCCCATGATGATGCTGTTCTTCAATCATTTGCTTTTATATCTGTATCTTTAATGATTGATAAGATATATCTTAATATATCTTTTGTAAAGTTGGTATGTAAAAATGCATTCCAATATTCTGATAAATAATGAATTTATATTTTATAAAAATTGAATTTAAGGAGGTTAAGATATGAAAAAGGACGCTAGGCGTCCTTAAAAATTATCTTCATCAAATCGATCTTGATCTATTTTATAAATGTGAAAACTTCTTTCAATCTGAACACCTAAACCAAACTCAATCATCAAAGACGTTAACTTTTTTCCATCAATTAAAACAATACCTGACTTGAGTGCAGATTCTTTAGCTTCTTTGCTAAAAGTTGATGTCGTAATAAATACACCTTTTTTAGCAACTTGATCAGCTAGTGCACCTTTAAATTGTTGAATATCAGGACGACCAACCGTATTTTCCCAGCGCTTCGCTTGAATATAGATTTTATCTAAACCTAAACGATCTTCACTGATAATTCCATCTATACCACCGTCACTGGTTTTACCTATGGCTTTAGCAGCATCTTGATGTGATCCTCCATAGCCCATAGTAACGAGTAAATCGACGACTAAACGTTCAAAGAATGCAGGACTATTTTCTTTTACTAACCTCAATAAATCACTCTTTAATGATTCTTTCAATAATTCAGTTGTCTCGGTAATAATTTCATCAGGTGTTCTTGTATCTTCTGCAGTATGTAATAGCAGTAAATCTTTCTCTTGCTGACTTTCCCGATCTTCCTTAGAAACACCCAACTTATAATTTGAGAAACTCTCAAATTGCATCAAAAATTCATTTGTAATACCTGTTAGCTTTGTTAAATCTAATTGACGCCCTATAGGACTTAATTCACAAAACCCACGTTTTGGCTGATTGATTAAACCCGCCTTAGCTAAATATGTTTTAGCCCAACCAACCCGATCATAAAAAACTGTTTTTGTACCACTTGATAACCTTAAACTTAGCTCTTCTTGACTAAGACCTGAGCTATCTGCCAAAAGCTTAGCCATTTCACCAAACTTAATCGCTTCTTGTTGTTCTGAAAGTAATTTCATTAATGGGAGCATTAATTGGTCATAAGTTGGTAAAGGCATTATTCTCTCTAATCGAAATACTAATTTTTAAAACAGTATAAAAGAAAAAGAGCGCCTAAGCGCTCTTTTAAGAGTAATTTTCTAGGGTTCTACCAAGAACACCTTACACATCATTTTTAAAGTTTCATTTTAAAACTCGTTCATGGCGTAAAACTGGCATGAGGCTTCGTTTCTTGAAATCCTACTGCCGCGCGCAGAGCGCTTGGCGTAAAACTGGCAAGCAGCGTTGCTGCTTGAAACCCCAGTTTTACTCCCACTCAATCGTTGCTGGTGGCTTAGAAGAAACGTCATATACCACACGTGAAACATCTTTGATCTCGTTCATGATACGAGTCGAGATTTTATCGACAAGATCATAAGGAAGATGTGCAAAACGTGCTGTCATAAAGTCTACAGTTTCCACTGCACGAAGTGCGATCACCCATGCATAACGACGACCATCACCCACTACACCTACAGATTTTACAGGTTGGAATACAGCAAAGGCTTGAGCAGTTTTATCATACCAACCGCTGGCACGTAGCTCTTGCATAAAGATGTCATCTGCAAGACGTAAAATATCTGCATATTCTTTTTTCACTTCACCCAAAATACGCACGCCCAAACCTGGACCCGGGAATGGATGACGATAAAGCATTTCATGCGGTAAACCTAAAGTTGTACCTAAACGACGTACTTCATCTTTAAACAAATCACGAATTGGCTCAACCAATTCAAAAGCCAAATCATCTGGTAAACCACCCACATTGTGGTGCGATTTGATGACATGCGCTTTACCATTTTTAGTCGCAGCAGATTCGATGACATCTGGGTAAATTGTTCCTTGTGCAAGGAAGTTTACGCCATCAAGCTTACGTGCTTCTTCGGCAAAGACTTCAATGAATTCACGACCAATGATTTTACGTTTTTTCTCAGGATCAACTTCGCCTGCAAGCGCAGTTAAGAAACGATTTTCCGCATCAGCACGAATTACACGGATACCCATGTTTTTCGCAAACATGTCCATCACTTGCTCACCTTCATTTAAACGAAGTAAGCCATTGTCTACAAATACACAAGTAAGCTGGTCGCCAATCGCTTTATGTAAAAGTGCAGCAACAACAGATGAATCCACGCCACCTGAAAGACCTAATAGAACTTTTTGATCACCAATTTGCTCACGTAATTGCTCAACACGTAAGTCAATGATATTTTCTGAGTTCCAAAGATTACGGCAGCCACAAATGCTATGTACGAAGTTAGACAATAACTCTGCACCTTTTGCGGTATGTGTAACTTCAGGATGGAACTGTACACCGTAGAAACGGCGAGCTTCATCACTTACTGCTGCAAATGGGCAGCTTGGCGTGCTTGCTGTAACTTTAAAACCTGCTGGAATTGCACTGACTTTATCGCCGTGGCTCATCCAAACATTGAGTTTGTTGTCGCCATCATTCAAATCACCAAGCAATTGATCACGCTCTAAAACATCAACAGCGGCATAACCAAATTCATGAACGGTACCCGGCTCTACTTTACCACCAAGTTGTTCTGACATGGTTTGTAAACCATAGCAAATACCCAACACAGGTACACCTAAATTGAATACAACTTCTGGCGCACGTGGACTGCCTTCTTCATGCACACTTTCAGGGCCACCTGATAGGATGATACCGTTAGGGTTAAATGCGCGAATGTCTTCTTCAGACATATCAAAAGCATACATTTCAGAATATACACCAGCTTCACGTACACGGCGTGCAATAAGCTGGCTATATTGAGAACCAAAATCCAAGATGAGGATGCGGTCTTCAGTAATTTGAGTATTGGTAGTCATGGGTAAACAACTATGCAGGCAAATGAATATAAGCGCCATATTCTAGCATTTTTATACGCTAGACGCACACCATTCCATCAACTTCACTGGATTTTCAGAATTTATTGAAGATTATTCAAAAGTTGCTCATGCTTTTTGAATGGATTCAATCCATTTATACCAAGCCAAGTGATTTATTTTATATAAATAAAGATGCAAAAAAGCCAGATACAGATCTGGCTTTTATTAAAAAATTCAGACTTTCAAATTATTTTTCAATCGCATGATCCAGACTGAATTTACCTGCGCCATGTAACATCAAAAAGAATAAACCACCCGCCATCGCAAAGTTTTTCATAAAATTGATACTGTCTTGCGTACCCTCATGAAATATAAAAGCGGTAATAATACTAAATACGCCTAAACCAAACGCAGCAAAGCGTGCTTGAAAACCGAATAACAACGCTAAACCACCACCAAACTCAACTAAAATCGTTAAAGGTAATAGCGCTCCGGGTACGCCCATCGACTCCATATAACCTACTGTTGCAGCATAACCTGTGATTTTCCCCCAGCCAGCGACAAGAAAAATATAGGCCATAAGCACACGTGCTATTAAAGCTAAACTCGCATCTGTATTCGGTTGATTGACAATGTTTTTTACAATGACATTTGGATTAAACATTTTTCGACCCTTTTTGAATTTGTTTAAAATATGAACTCATATTAGCGCCGTTTAAAAATTTTAGAAATACTGATAATCAGACTCATCGTCTTATAAATAGAACGCTTAAAAAGTTTAATTTTTAACTTTAATTATTTACGTTTTAATACTGACTTTCATAGCACACACTGCTAGGATTTGTGCACAATTTCGCATAGTTTTTGCCTTATGGATCTGATTGATTTTATTTTGCACGTAGATGAACACCTCTTTGAATTTATTACCAATTATGGGGTTTGGATTTACGGAATTTTGTTCCTGATTATTTTTGTAGAAACTGGCTTGGTGGTCATGCCCTTCCTGCCTGGAGATAGTTTACTTTTTGCAGCTGGTGCATTAGCAGCATCAACAGGTGCAATGGATCCTGTCGTTTTGATTATTTTGCTCTTTATTGCTGCGGTACTGGGCGATACTGTGAATTATCATATTGGTAAATATATCGGGCCTCGAGTTTTCGAGATCGAGTCAAGATTTATTAATAAAGAACATCTGGTTAAAACCTCTCAGTTTTTTGATCGCCATGGTGGAAAAACCATTATCTTTGCTCGCTTTATTCCTTTTGCACGTACTTTTGCACCCTTTGTTGCAGGTGCAAGTAGCATGAATTACAAATTCTTCCTGACCTATAATGTGATTGGTGCGATTTGTTGGGTTGGTTCATTTATTACATTGGGCTATTTATTTGGCAATATGCCAATTGTCAAAGATAATTTCACGCATTTAATTTTCGGCATTATTATTCTTAGCATTTTACCTGGAATGATTGGTTATATACGTCATAAGTTTTTTGATAAGAATAAAGCTTCTACACATAAATAGATCACCCTATTTAAATATAGGCACAAAACTTAAATAAAAAGCCGATGTTTATTCATCGGCTTTTTATTTGAAATCAATAAGATAATATTTGTAAATATTGATTTATAAGAAGATTACTTCTGAGTAACTTGGCGTTTCGGTACATAAGGGCAATTTTTAAACTGAGCAGCTTGTGACAATGCATCCTGCTCACCATATAAACGAGAAAGTTCAGTTTTTTTCGTATTTGAAGATTGCCCCATATTCACAGAAATACTTGGACCAATTCCCCAGCCCCAACCGCCACTGCCCCAACCACCGCCAAGACCAAGGCCTACACCAACCCCTGTACTTTTTGCGGGCTGAACACCATTGTTGATGTATTGCTGGATACGATCAAACTCAGCAGCCAATTGTGCACAATTCATCGCTTGATATTGTGTTGGAGACACATAGGTCGGTTTTACCGTTGTCGCACAAGCTGTGACTAAAATCGCCGTTGCCGCAATTGCAGATAACTTGGTTAATTTAGCGATTTTATAAGCAACCGTATTAGAACTATTCATATATTTCTCGATCTTATTTCTTATCTATCTCATTGAACAACGCTTGATAGGCTTGAGTCAATTTATGATCTGTAGCTAAATGAATTAATGGAAGATTTTTATGATGTGACTCTTTCATTAATACAGAAGGTGGCAACATATTTTCCAAAACAGGCAGACCTTCATCTTTTAGCTGTTGTACCACTTCACGTGGTAATTTTGCTTGCGCCTGAAATTGATTGACCACAATCCCTTCAATTTCAAGACGTTGATTATGATCATCTTGAGTTTCGATCACATTTTCAATCAATGTTTGCAAAGCACGTTTTGAGAATACATCACAATCGAATGGAATCAATACTCGATCTGCCGAAATGAGTGCAGATAATGTAAAAAAGTTAAATGCAGGCGGTGTATCGATATAAATACGATCGTATTGTCCTGCTAAGCTTTGAATAGAATCACGTAGTTTATAAATCTTGTGTTTTGCTTCTAAAGCATGCTCTAAATTGCCTAAACTTGGGCTTGCAGGTAATACGTCTAAATCTTTAAAAGGTGAACGATGAATATATTGATCAAACCCTTTATTTTTAGCTTTCAATAAAGAACCAATGGCATTACCAATTAGCCCTTTTTGTTGGTTATTGCCCAAGACATCATCATAAAAATTTTCAATATTCGGTTCTAATGCGGTTTTATCTGCGGAATAGGTTGCATCATCACCCAAAAGATATTGGCTTGAGTTGGCTTGTGGGTCTAAATCAATGACCAAAGTTTTATAACCTTGATGAGCACTAATCGCCGCAAGATTGACTGCGATACTTGACTTCCCGACACCGCCTTTTTGATTAAATACCACACGAGTCAACATACAATTTTCCCAAAATGTCTTTATTTTTAAGCCTGTATATAGTTTAACCTAGACACCATATCACTGTGAAATTCATGTCTAACAATCAGCTAAAAACTGGTTTAATCATCACTAAAGCGATCAGTCCAATAAAAGCAATTGACCCAACGACAAGACCTGCACGGCGTTGTGCGAGAAGAATATTCTCATCTTTTTTATAGACTTTAATTTGCGATGACAGTAAGACAAGAAACAGTATTATTTTTGCGTAAAACCACGGTTCTACATCAAAGTGCTTCATAAACAGTAAAACAACACCTGTAACAACCACAACTGTATAGCTTAAGTGTTGTAATGCAACAAAAGCCACTCGACCATTTGGATTCGGTTGTTGTCCTTGTGTTCCAACAAATAATGTTAATGCACGTAATACAAAAATCAACAATGCCAGTGCAACACTGGTCATATGAATAATTTTGACGACTAAATGTATATCCATTCTCGTGACTCTAAACCTTTAAGCTTTAGGTGCATGCGCACATTCAGGACTTGCAGGCGCTTGACCTTGCCATTCGCTTGGAATGTAAGCATGGATCGCTAAAGCATGGATTTTACCTGGGCTAAGTAAGTCTTTTGCTTCAGCATAGACTTTTTGATGACGTTGTACCAAACGTAACCCTGCAAATTGCTCACTAACAATCACTACTTTGAAATGCGACTCTTTGCCTGGAAAATATCCACCATGCCCAGCAGACTCATTTATAACGTCTAAATGTGTAGGTTCGAGCAAATTTAATTGCTCAATGAGTTGTTGTTCTAGACTCATGCTGTACGCTCAAAAATGATCTTCATTGGGCTTTAGTATAACGGATTATCTGCTTTAGGCTGTGTCGATTCGAAATCGTTTTGCTGATATTTGGCTTAAGTGATCTAAATAGAAGGCTATAAATCCAATTTTTTTGCTTTTTTTAATAAATATGTCTTTATTTTATGCAATTAATCGTCGACTTTGCAGAAAAATCTTGACCCTATTATCTGTTGATGTATTATACACCGCATGCGGGAATAGCTCAGTTGGTAGAGCATAACCTTGCCAAGGTTGGGGTCGGGAGTTCGAGTCTCCTTTCCCGCTCAAAATTTTTTCATTCAGTTTTTTATTTAAAAAATTGGACAGACTCCGCGGGAATAGCTCAGTTGGTAGAGCATAACCTTGCCAAGGTTGGGGTCGGGAGTTCGAGTCTCCTTTCCCGCTCCAAAATTTTTTGATTCGGTTTTTTATTTAAAAAACTGGGTAGACTCCGCGGGAATAGCTCAGTTGGTAGAGCATAACCTTGCCAAGGTTGGGGTCGGGAGTTCGAGTCTCCTTTCCCGCTCCAAATTCAAAAAGCCCTAATCGAAAGATTGGGGTTTTTTATTGTTGATTTAATTAATGTTTTAATAAACTAGACAGTTCTTCCACCATCAACAGGTAATTCCACACCTGTAATAAATACAGCACTATCAGAAGCTAAATAAAGCGCTGCATTCGCAACATCACTCGGTTCAGCCAAACGACCCATAGGAATAGTTGCAATAAATTTAGCTCGATTTTCAGGTGTATCAGGTGCTCCGATTGCAGCTTCTAATATTCCTGTTGCTGACATGGCTGGGCAAATAACATTAACACGAATATTCCAAGGCGCTAACTCTACCGCCATAGATTTAGATAATAAATTCACAGCACCTTTTGAACCATTATACCAAGTCAATCCAGGTCTTGGTCGCAGACTAGCCACAGAACTAATATTCAATATAACACCACCCCCTTTTTCACGCATACTCGGTACCAATGCATGAGCAAAATTAAATATCGCTTTCACATTCACACGAAAGACTTGATCAAAGGTCTTTTCATCGACTTCTAACATTGGCATGTTTATGTGTGTTGTACCTGCATTATTGACTAGAATATCTGGTGCTCCTAGTGTAGAAATGACGTCTTGCTTAGCTTGCATGACCGATTCAAAATCGCCTACATCCACTTGTATTGCAATCGCGTGCGCCCCTATTTCCTTTGCGACGCGCTCAGCTGTCTGAAAATTTAAATCCATTACAGCGACCCGAGCACCTTCTTTAGCAAATATTTTGGCAATTTCCTCACCAAAGCCCGAACCGCCTCCAGTAATTACTGCAATCTTATTCTTTAAACGTGACATATTTATTCCCTTTGCAATTGAATAACAATTTCGTGAATTAACGCTAAATTTAGACCTAGTAAGATATTTAATACATCCTTGGATTCAGCTTGTTCAAGATCGACATGTCTTGATATGATCACGAAATTCAACTTATTTATAAGAATTGCAAAGATAATGCCAAATATTTTAACTATTATTTTTCAGTAACTTATATTTTATTATTCATTTCAAAATTGGAAAAATTTCAGATTTGAATTAATTTTATGCGAATATTCAAATAGAAAAATGCCAGTCACTTTATTCAGCAACTAGCATCTATTTAAAATATATATTGTATTACAGATATAAATTTATCTTTCTCTTAACGCTTCTTTCGCTTTATTAAATGGTTTCAACAAGTATTCAATAATGGTTTTTTGACCTGTACGAATATCCACTGTTGCAACCATACCTGGTGTAATGGAGAACGACTTTCCTGCTTTATTCACTAACTTATCTTTATCCGTACGAATATAAACACGATAGTAGAACTGATCCTGTTTTACCTCATCACGAATTGTATCTGGTGAAATAACCGTCACTTTCCCTTCTAAGCCACCATAAATTGAATAATCATAGGCGGTCACTTTTACCAATGCAGGTTGATCTGGATGAATAAAAGCGATATCTCGTGGCGAAATACGTGCTTCAATCAATAATTGTTCATCGATAGGAACAATGGTCATTAACTTACCGTTTTGCGGTACCACACCACCAATCGTGGTTACAGCTATTTCTTTCAGCACACCACGAACAGGGGCTTTAAACGTCGTACGTTCTACTGAATCTGTACGTCCAGCGACCACTTGTTGCAGTGACTGAATATCCGCATTGGCTCTTGCCAATTCTTCACGAGACTTTACGTAATATTCATTCGTTTTATCATTAATTTGATTTTCAAAATTGTTAATATCACGCTTTAAACGTAATACTTCAACTTCAGAAGCCGCTCCTTTAGCAACCAGTGGCTGTGTCATTTGCAATTCATTTTGTACCAATGCCAAAGCATGCTTTAAACCTGCAATCGACTCATCCAAGTTCGCACGTCGTGATGTATAAAGTGCTGTTTCTTCCCGAACTAGACTTGGCATTGCCAAAACTGCTTTAGGAAAATAAATCGGAGTACCATTCACTTCGGCTTCCAAACGTGCAGCTGTTGCTTGAGTGGCTAGGAGTTTCGTTTGGCTCTCGCCCACTTGTGATTCAAAACGGGTTGGATCTATTTGTGCGAGTGTTTGTCCTTTTTGAACAATATCGCCCTCTTTAACATCTAAGCTGGTCACCACACCACCATCTAAAGATTGAATGGTCTGCTCTTTAGATGAAGGAATAACCTTACCTGTTCCCGTAGAGACTTCTTCTAATTTAAAGATAGATGCCCAAATGAGGAACGCCAATAGACCAATTGCAACGATCCAAATAATAAAAGTTGATTTTGGCAAGGGTGGTTCAGAAAACTTTATTGCAGATGGATTCGTTGGACGATGTAAAACATCAGGCGCCACTTCATTATTTTGAGCTGCTTTTTGATCTTGTTGTTCTTGGCTCATGCTGAAGCTCCTCCCACTTTTGACTGATTAGGATTTAGAATTGCATCACGTGGGCCATCTTTTACAATTTTGCCATCATGAATAACAATAATGCGGTCCACAAGTTGCAAAACAGCAGGTCGGTGCGTAGCAACAACTAAAGTACGATGTCCTAACCATTCTTTTAAATGCTGAATTAACAATTTTTCAGAAACATCATCAATCGAAGCAGTTGGTTCATCCAGCAACACGATATTCGGATTACGCAGTAATAAACGAGTCAGTAATAACGCTTGTCTCTGACCACCAGAAAAACCAATACCACCTTCAAGTACTAAATGGTCTAAACCTTCTTTCTTTTGTTCCACAATTTCAAGCGCATTGGTAATTTTTAAAGCATGCACAATTTCAGCATCTGTCGCTAAAGGTGCGCCTAATGTTAGATTTTCACGAATTGTTCCAAAGAAAAGATGTGCATTTTGATTGAGCAGTGCCATATCACGGCGAATATCATCTGGATCAAGTAAAGTTTGATCAATCCCATCTAAAGCAATTTTACCTTGTACTGGCATTTGCATGCCCGATAACAATTGCAATAACGTGGATTTACCTGCGCCATTTCGTCCTAAAATTGCAATCTTCTCACCAGGTTTGATTTTTAATTGAGGAATAATAAGTGAAGGTCTTGGATCTTCATCACCATATTTAAATACAACCCCTTTAAACTCATAATCACCCACAATTGCTTTTCGGTGAATCAGTTGTGCACGGTCAGGATGATCGACAGGTTTCTTCATCAACTCATCTAAACCTTCTTTTGCAACTTTGGCTTGCTGCCAACGACCTAAAACACCCGTAATCTGTGAAATCGGCGCAAGCATTCGAGAAGATAAAATAGAACAAGCAACCAATGCACCTGTGGTCATATCACCCTTCATCACCGCAAAACAACCGACCAAAACAACAATTGCATAGGTTAAACCTTGGATTTTCTGAGTCCACGCATTCAACCAACCAGTAATTTTACGTTGACGCATACTGATATCAGCAGAAACCTCATTCATATGATTCCACTGATTTTGAAAGCGTGCTTCAGCTCTTAATAATTTAATATCTTCAATGCCTTGTACTGCTTCAACTAAAATCGCATTTCGTATAGATGATTCTCGCATGCCCTCTTTCGCCAATTGCGCCAGTTTCTTTTGCGCAAGAATCCCTGGAATAATCATTAACGGAACAACGAGCAACATCACCCAGAAAATATTTCCACCAATAATCCAAAAAATCACGAGGAATAAGAAAAAGAAAGGTAAGTCTGCAACAGCACTAATGGTTGTTGATGTCACTAATTCACGAACACCTTCAAGCTCACGGATTTGTGAAATAAATGAACCTGTAGATTTAGACCGATCTTTATTGCGAATACGTAAGGCGTGACCAAATACACGATCAGAAATTTTTAAATCAGCACGTTTACCAATGATATCGGATAGATAAATACGGGCAATACGCAAGGCAAATTCAAAAATTGCCGCAATCAGTACACCACCTGCCAATACCCATAATGTTGGCTCTGATTGTGATGGCACCACACGGTCATAGACTTGCATAGAGAAAATAATCGTTGCCAATGCCAAAATATTGGCAATCATGGAAGCGACCATAATATCTGTGTAACGCTTCCAATCTTTTAAGACAATGTCCCAAAACCAGCTTTTTTCGTATGGCTTAATATATTCGTCTATACGTGCATCTGGAACAGATGTTTCTGGTCTGAAAATATAGACTTGTTTGGTGTTGGCTTGTAAGTCTTTTAAACTAAATGTTTGTGAGAGACCTTGGTCACCACTGAGTTGCAAGCTTGCATTTCCCTGACTGTCTACTTTTTCAATAACAGCAACTTGCCCATTATGAAACTCAACAACAACAGGTAAACGCCAAGGGTTTAATACATCTGTAGAAAAATCTGCTTTTCTGACATTCAAACCAATTTGGCGTGTAATAATCGTAAAAAGATCATCAACTGTTTGATATTTATTCCATTCCAACTGTAAACGAATTTGTTCTTCAGAAGGTTGAATTCGATAATGTTGTGCAACCGTTATTATGGCTTGTAGCCATGGTTGATAATTGAGTGTTTTATTCATGGCTGCACTTCAAACCCTTGAATTTTTGTATTATTTAAATGATAAACATCTCTACTTTTACCTGTCACATTTACGTAAACAGCCACAGTGTCATAGATGTCATAGCGAGCACTTTCTCTTTCAATTCTTGAGCTATGGTAAGATTGTTCAGAGCTTAATAAATCTAAAATAGAACGCTTTCCAAGTTTGTATTGCTCTTCGTATAGCTCTTTGGTTTTTGCTGTAGATCGCTCACGATCTAATAACACCCAAATTTGCTTGTCTGTATTTTCAATATTTTCTCGAGCAGATCGCGTAGAATTTAAAATATTCAAATAGGTTGCATTTAATTTAGAACGTGCTGCTTGTTCTGCAAAACCAGCGGCTTTGACTTGTGAACCAACCGCACCTCCCTGATAAAAATTACTACTCACTGCAATCGAAATAGCACTATCAGTATCATTGTCTACCCCAGTATTGGGATTTTTTCCATTCAAGGCTTTATTGACAGACCCCACCAAGGAAACCGTTGGATAACGACTTAATTCAGTTTGCTTTTTCTGGCTTTTCGCAACATCAATCTCTGCTTTCGCAGCGATCATTGTCGGAATTGTATTCATCTTAGGCTCATCATATAAACCTGAAAGATTGACAAGCTCATCTGGAATCACGAATTCAGTCCTACTCACATCAAAACCAAGTAATGTTCTTAATTTTTGTTCTTGTTGACGTAATTGATTGGTTTGAGCAATTAAATATGATTTTGAATATTCAACATAACTCTGCGCTTGTACAGGATCGGCATTACTACTAATACCTGCATCGGCTCTTAACTTAGCAATTTGATATAAGCGAGTTACACCTTTGACTTGATCTTGCGCAATTTGTACTAAGGCACGATATCTCAATAGAGCCAGTACAGCTCGTGAAGTATCTGTAGAAATTTCATCAATACTGATTAAAACATTTGCCTGCTCAACAAGCAGTTTATTTTGTTGCGTAGTTACACTCGATTTTACTTTGCCAAAGTCATACAGCAATTGATTGGCTTCAACACTGTAAACTTGTCGCCCTCGGTCACTCGAGGTGAAATCACCTGTATTTAACCCCGCTTTTAACTGAGGATAATATTGTGCTTTTGCTACATCGATATTTGAATTTTGTGCTGCTAAGGTTGCAATTGACTCTGCAATATTTGGATTACGCTTAATTGCAATTTGCACAGCTTCATCTAAAGATAAATTACGCTTTGGCGCCACAGATGAATATGTTGCCATTTCGCCTTGCTCGAGCATATCGATCTGATTGAACGAATCATCTTTTCCAGTCACCGACTTTGGTGCAGTCACGACAGGAAGTTCAGTGATCTGTGCATCAGGTTCAAAAACAAAGTCTGATAATTGATTCATTTGAGCTGTTTTATAGGAATCATCTTCCTTAGGTTTCATTAAACCCTGAACGCCGTTTTTGAAACTTTTTAAATAGCTCTGTTCTTGTGCATATGAAGGTGTCTGTATCAAAAGCATTGACCCAACTAATACACTTAAACTTTTTACAGAAAATGATGGCTTCTTAGCTTTACACATTCGCGGATTTCACCTGGAAATAGCTTTTAATTATGAGCATTGAATTAAATGTATTGATATTTAATCTATATAAATTCAGCATTGTTAAATGACTTACTTTAATCAATATTTTATACTGCCAGATTACTTTACAAGCATCTTTCAAACCTAAATCCTTGTCTTTTTATGCATACGATTCATCACTAAAATTGTTGTTTTTAATCCATCATCATTTGTTGTATTACACAAAATAAGTGATAAAAATATATTTCTATTTTTAAGTAAAATTAGATTCAATTAAATCACTTATTTTGCATATTAATACACAAATTTATTTATTAAAAACAAAATTGTAGCTATTTTATTAATTAAAAAGAGAGCTTAACCCTCTTTTTAATTTCAATCATCAATAAATATTTACCTTAGTACAAAATACTGTGATTTTGTAATAGGTCATCTAAATTCAGTTGTTGATTTTGAAGCACCACAAGATCTTTTGCATTATATTGCGTACCACTTCCATCAAGATCAACACGAATGACACTTGAAGATCCATCTTGAACAACTGAGATATATTGGCTGATATTTTGATCGGTTACCGTTTGTCCACTTAATAATGAACTCACATCGATCTTGTCACCTTGTGCTTTCGAAAAATCAGTCCAAATATCTGCATGGCCTTCAAAATCATTGAATGCCGTGAATTTAACGCTATCAGCACCAGCACCAAGCTCAAGTACATGTTGAATTGCATTAGATGTCACGCTGTCAGCATAAGCACTGCCATGAACTGTACTTTCAAAACCAACTTTCAATGTTGCCGTAGCAGTTTCACCATTTGCTGCAGTTACTTTATAAACAAAGTTATCTGTAGCAGGTGTATTGCTCGTTTGAGTATAGGTATAATCGCCATTTGCATTAATGGCTAATTTGCCATATAAGCCTTGTACCGTACTGCTTGAAGTAACGTCGGTAAATGTCGCTCCACCATCAATTGAAACTGCAAGTTTTTTGGCAAATATACCCAATGAGTCAGCAGTTGCTGTATCTGTACCCACACCAGTGAAAATATTGCCTGATGTTGAACCACTCGAAGCTTGAGACCAATTATCAGTTAATGTTTTGGTTGTAACAGTCACATCAGTATCAAATTCTTGTGCTGAAGACTTACCACAATACCCTGTCTTCGACGTGAAATTCACACGGTATTTTCCAGCCTGAGTGACATTGACATCCGCACTAAACAGTTCTTTACCGGTATAGAAACAATTACCACATTTATCAAAGTATTTAGAACCTGATTGCCCTACAACGTTTTCCCATTGACTGGTTTTATCATTATAACGCTGTAATTGCCATGTAAATGTTGTGTCATCCGCATCCTGATAAACTTTATATTGCCCACCAAAAATATTTGTTTCATAACCAGCTTTTATCGCAACTTTTACAGTCGATTGAGACTGATCTGCAACTGTAAATGTATCTGAAAGAACACTAGATGATTTGTTATAACTTGCCTTTAAGTCACCAGAATTTACAGCCTGATTTGATGTACTAACTTGTTTGTACATATCGATCTGAACAGTGTCCACATCATTTTTCAAGCTCAACATCTTCGCAGGTTGAGATGGGTCATTTGGATCCCACTCTAACTTCACTTCATCCGCTTTAATTTGTACAAATACTTTAGCAGTTGATACGTTACCGTTAGCATCTTGAATGGTATAAGTAAATTGATCTACTTGACCTACAACTTTAATATCTTTGTTTGGTGTGTATTTATATGAACCATCAGCCTCGATAACCATTGTCCCATATTTACCCACTAATGTTGTGCCTGTCGCTGTGACATCAACCGTTTGACCGTCAGCATTGGTAATTTTGGTGACAATCTTACTAGCACCAACATCATTCAACAGCACATCACCTTCAAGCACATTCACTTTAATCGCTTCTAAAACATCAGATCGGGTTTCTGTTGTATAAGTGACATTCAAACAATTTACAGACACAAAACTAAATAATGTTAAATCTTCGGCAATAATTTTATAGTTACCTTGCTCAAGGTTTTGAGTCGTAATACGGCCTTGCTCTGGAAAGAATAAGAAGAACTTATTAAATAGACCAACATCTGTATTTGAAACAACTTTCGCCCAAGAACCATCTGCATTTTGCTTATATAATGTGACCTTAATCGCATCAAAGAAGCTACTTAATCCTAGATTTGTTGCTTTGATATCAACGCTGGTTTTTTGCGTTTCACCTACGTTGAAATTAATTTCTGCTGCTTTACACCCCAAAATAGGCATGCCAAGGAATTTAATGAAAGAACCAAAAGATTTCTTTTCAGTATATGTTGTTGTATTGGTTGTGTACCCCAAATCAATATCTGCTTGTACAACATCATTATTTGCATGAATAAGCACTGGAGCAGTAGCTTCCTGTGGCAAACTTATATTCCCTGCACTATCTGTCGCTGTGACATTAACTTTTTCGCCAGCGCCATAAGGTTTATTTAAAGTCACCGCAAATGTACCGTTTGCATCGGTTGTGCCTGTTCCAATCACATTGCCATTTGCATCTTTTACAGTAATAGTGCTGTTTGCTTCTGCTGTACCGACGATCTGAGTACCATCTGTACTAAATGTAGGCGTACCCAAAGCTGGTGGTGTAATATCATCTGCAAAAACAGGTGCTTCAGGTGATGTGTTATTTGCTGCATCTTGCGCTGATACTTTTAGCTCTTCGCCATTTTTTTGTGCTGGACTAATAGCAACAGTAAAATTACCATTACCATCCGTAATACCTGTACCAATCACTACACCTGCAGCATCTTTTATCGTGATTTTAGAGTTCGGCTCTGCTTTACCAATAACTGTCGCGCCAGCATCGATTACATCTAAATCTGTCGGTGCATTTGGTGCAGTAATATCAGGC
>NZ_RAXT01000150.1 GCF_003611475.1 Acinetobacter rongchengensis
CATATTATAAATGGGGGTAGAAAATTCATTGTTTTCGAGCCAATGTCTAGGGCTTTCTCCGTGGTTTTTACGGGTTAAGTCTATTTTTTGATCAATATTGGAAAGACGTAATTCTTCAGGTGTCAGCATGATCAAACGACCATGTTCATCTAAATTCATTGGATATGTAGGAGCGACTTTAATTGTTTTCATTATTGAGCACCCATAACATAAAGATATGAAACGAAAGAAAAAAGACCGAGAACTGCTAACCAAATATGTAACCAAGACATTAGCAATCCCCCATTTCTTCTTTTAATTCTGCATTTGAGATTTTGTAGAGTTGTCCGTAAGTATCAATCACCGAATAGTCATAAGCCCATTCAGAAGCAACTAATGCCAAATGCTCTAAACATTGCTCAGTTGAAAATGCAGGGACAAAAGCATCAAGGCATGACTGCCCATGTTCAGAAACAATGCGAGCTACTTCATTGAAAGCAGATTGAAGAAATTCTTGTTTTGTGTTGAAAGTTAGAGTTGTCATTAAACTGTTACACCGTTACGTGTTTCATTATTTCGCAACTGTATCATTAATCACTGTTACAGTGCAACAGGTGTCATAATTACATTGAAACCAAATAGAGATTAGGAATCCATGTCAAACGAATCAAAGCCATACAGAGTAAATAGCGCTTTCTTGAAGAAAATTAATAAATTGTGGTTAGAAGCAACGATTGAAACTAAAACTAAAATTGAAGAATCAGATGTTGTAAATGCAACTCTTTATAAGTTTTTAGATGAAATAACAGTAAACGATATCAAAGAATATCGTAGAGAAATCAAAGGAAAAGATGACTAATGGGATTGGCTATATTCTGTTTAATATTTGGTTTTATAGCTGGGTATTTATATCGAAATTCTAAGTCTGAACCATTGCAAGAAAAGCAAACAATTCAAAGAACTAAAAATGTTTATTTAAGCTATAACGAAAGACAAAGAGCAAAACTGAATCATCAAAGTGATGCAGATAGAATCCGTGAATTAAACTTACTTTCTCCAAATGAAAGTAAGTTTATGCGTTTGCTACAACATCAATTTACTGAATATAAGTTAATAATTAAAGATAGACGATTCTACATTGCAGATCAGGATAACTACCCCATTGCTATATTCGAATATAGGGATGGTACAAAACAGCTAAAGGTGAAAGATAAAGAAGACGGGTTACCTGTATTTCTATATAAAGCCATTCTTTCCAGTGATGCACTCGCAGAAGATAAAAGCTCGCTAACGGAAGTCGCATAACGAAGCTATTATGTTAAAT
>NZ_RAXT01000151.1 GCF_003611475.1 Acinetobacter rongchengensis
GTTCCGTTAATTAGACCACTCAATTCAGTTTTATAAGTGATAAATCCGCTCTAAATATTTAAATTATGCTGCCATTACTTTTAGTAAATGTTGATCATAAAATTCATCCGGTGTTGCCTTATTCAAACTTGAATGAGGACGTATCATGTTATAAAAATCCAAATATTCAGCAATTGATTGTTTCGCTTGTTTAACCGTATCGTAAGCCTTCAAATAGACTTCCTCATGCTTCAAGCTGCGCCATAACCGCTCAATCATTACATTATCCATCCATCGTCCTTTCCCATCCATACTGATACGGATATTTCGCAATTTTAACTCATTCAAAAATGCCTCGCTTGTGAATTGACTGCCTTGGTCTGTATTAAACACCTCAGGACAACCATATTTCACAATTGCTTCTTGCAACGCATCTATGCAAAAGTCTGTTTCCATACTGATCGATACTCGATGAGCCAGTACTTTACGACTATGCCAATCTATAATTGCACACAGATAGACAAAGCCTTTAGCCATAGGAATGTACGTTATATCTGTACACCAGACTTGATTAGAGTGATCGATGACCATGTTTTTCAACAGATATGGGAAAATACGGTGTGCAAGATTAGGCTTACTGGTATTGGGTTTTGGATACAAGGCATGTATTCCCATCAAGCGCATTAAACGTCGGACTTTACGCCGACCTATTTGATGTCCTTGACGCTGTAGCATATCTCGTATCATTCGACTGCCCATAAATGGGTAGTCGAGATGAATTTCATCGATTAGACGCATCCAACTCAAATCAGTTGATGAAATCTCTTTGGGCTTGTAATACAACGTACTGCGATTGATTTGAATCAATTGCGATTGTTGTCGTACCGAAAGTTGATGGGTCTTATCGATCATTTTTTGCCGCTCAGCTGCCCTATTTTTCTGAGCGCACCTTCTAAAAAATCAATTTGCAATGCCTGATGTCCTATCTTGGCATGTAGAGCTTTGAGGTCAATCTCTGGTTCTTGTTGTGCTGTTGGTCGTGAAAAAATATTGACTGATTGCTCAAGCAGTTGATTTTTCCAATCGATGATTTGGTTTTGATGTAAATCGAATTGAGTAGAAAGTTCAGCGAGTGTGTGGTCGCCTTTAATTGCTGCGAGAGCAACTTTAACTTTAAACTCTGCTGAATGATTACGACGTTTTCTTCGTGTCATGGTTGACTCCAAAAACAAGCATTTCCCATGCTTATTGGGGAGTAGATTATCACTTATAGGCGTGGTCTAAAATCCTAGAACCACATCA
>NZ_RAXT01000152.1 GCF_003611475.1 Acinetobacter rongchengensis
GTTTGGAAAAATCGCAGTGATTAAAACAAGAGAGAACAATCCAAAAAGAAACTTTATCTTGCTCACGTGTCTCATCGGGTTTGTGTTGCTGGTTTTGGTTGTGTCTCTCTATCGAGTTCAATTTATGAATAAACCACAAAAAATAGAATGGGGTGCTTTAACTTCTTCAGCAGTATTTGGCCGTTATAAGGATTCAAGCAAAGATATTTATGTGGATTCATATATTGTTAAATCACCAGTCGATGAAAATATGCGTACTGCATTTTATTTGGCAGATGGGACGTGGTTGCGTACTTTAGATGGCTCTAGCGGTGCTTGGGGGCGTGGTGGAACACCATTAGGAGGGAATTCTTTTAAACAACCCTTACCAGAAGTTTTGCATTTAACCTTTTTTGATCGTTTTGATAATCAGTTTTATCAACTGATTCAACCTTTACCCAAGGAAAAAATCCAACATTTATTTACCACGGTATATAAAGGGATGGGAGATGAGGAAGAATATAGCTCACCTAAAGTATATGATACCTTTGATATTGGTTTTGCACCACAAGGTTGGGTGATTCTGTTTGCAGTAGGACCTAGGATTCGTGAGGAAATTGGTTCATGGCAAGCGCAAAAAATTGAGGGCGATTATGCAACGGTTGTTGGACTAACTCAAACGGCAGATATGGAGTATTTAAGGAAAAATGATATACGTGCAGAAGATGTAAAAAGTGCATTAGATGACTTTAAACAGCGAAATACTGAATTGTATAAACGTTGGACTGAGGGCAGTTTTAAAATCAGTCCAGACTGGTACTAGACGTTGCAAACCAAATATCCATGGAATTTGGAAGTCACTGCACCTGATGGTGAGTGGTCAGGCGAGTATTACGCTGAATATGTCAATACGGAGCGTTTTGCAATACTTGATGATCGTTTAGACGCTGATAAAACTCGTTTAAAAGCAGCTCCGATTAAAATTGGAACATGGGTAACCTATAAACCAACAGGGATACGTTATTACATCATCATTCATTTATTTCCGATCCCAAAATGGTTAGTAGATGACTATATGCCATACTACCAAGATCCGAATTTAAATGAATACTTTAAAAACTTTCAGGCACTTTATCCAACTCGTTCATTGCGTACTAATGATCATCCCGCTTATGAATATGAGTTTTCGAAACTAAAAATAGATTTAGATGCAGATTTCAAAATCAAAGAAATTTACTTGCAAAAAGGCAAAGAAAAACGCCCATTGGATGGTGCGTATGAATATTACTTA
>NZ_RAXT01000153.1 GCF_003611475.1 Acinetobacter rongchengensis
CGACTTTTTTGATGGAAACATAGACCGGCCATTCGTGACAGGGCGAATCCATGAAGGAAGACGCTCACCGACCAAGTTTGATGTAAAAGGCAAATTACCTGCGACCAAAAAACTCAGTGGTATTCGTACCAAAGAAGTTGACGGTGAGGGTTTTAACCAACTGCGTTTTGATGATACGACAGGGCAGATCAGCACTCAACTTCAGAGTAGCCATGGTGCGACGCAACTGAATTTAGGAAATTTAAGTCATCCGAAAGAACAGGCAGAAAGTGAAGGTCGTGGTGAAGGCTTTGAGTTGAGGACGGATGATTGGGGAGCGGTTCGAGCGCCGAAGGGGATTTTGATTAGCACTGAAAGTGCTTCCAATGCCAATGGAAACCACTTAGATCGGGCAAATCTACAGAAAAATATTGAAAAGTCTTTAGGTTTAAATCAGGCAATTCAAGATGCAGCAAAAGGGCATCAAACCACAGAACCTGAATTAGAGCTTCAGGAGTCTTTAAAGAATGCATTGCCGAATTGGAATGAATCAGATTCAACGCCATATATTGCGGTAAATACCCAAGATTCACTGCTTTTAGATGCGGAGAAAGGCATTCTCGCTCAAGCTAAAGACAATATTGATATCAGTACTGAACGGAATGTTCAAATTTTCTCAGGTCGAAGCTTTCTTGCGAATGTTTTGGATCGAATTTCTCTATTCGCAAAAGCAGCTGGTATCAAAATAAAAGCGGGTGCTGGTCCTGTTGAAATTGAATCTCAGGCCGACCGTATGAAAATCGCTTCGCAGGAACTCATGCATGTGTATGCCATTAATGATTTTGTAAAAGTTGAAAGTGGTAAAGGGATATTGATCACTGATGGTCGTGGTTATATCAAGATGGAAGGTGGAAATATAGATATCGTTTGTCCTGGTTTATTGACTTTAAAATCTGGACAAACTCAGACAATGTCTGGTGCTACGTTAAGTAGTGACCTAGCAGCTATGCCTCAGTTGCAAATGGATTATGACGAGCTATTTGTATTGCGCAATAAAGCTGGTAAAGCCATGCCGAATATGAAATATCAAATTAAAACAGAAGATGGCAAAACGATTGAAGGGGTTACCGATTCAGCGGGTAAAACTGAGAAAGTTACGTCACTAGCTATGAGTAAAGCTGTCGTTACATTACTAGGATACGTCGATGAATAAAATACTTTTCCC
>NZ_RAXT01000154.1 GCF_003611475.1 Acinetobacter rongchengensis
TAAAAATACCGACCGACCGAAATTTCAAGAAATGTTGAACTATGTCCGGGAAGGGGATAGGGTGATTGTACATTCCATGGATCGTTTTGCACGAAGTCTAAAAGATTTGGTCACTGAAGTAGATAAACTGGTCAAAAGAGGGATCGCCATCCAGTTTGTAAAAGAGAATATTACTTTTACTGCCCAATCCACGCCGATGGATAATTTGATGCTGCAACTGATGGGTGCTTTTGCTCAATTCGAGCGGGAAATTATCTTAGAACGTCAGAAAGAAGGGATTAAGATCGCAGCAGCTCAGGGCAAATATAAAGGTCGTGTCCATAAATTGAATCCAGATCAAGCTAAAGCATTACTGCAAGCCTGGAAAGAAGGGAAGTATTCATCAAAAGTTGATCTGGCAAAAGCGTTTGGTATCAGTAGACAGGCTGTCTATCGGTATTTAAAACAAATTAATTAGTCACTAGATGGACTGAAAGGTGCCTACAAAATCAGTGGCTATTCAGATATTACAATTAGCTACCAAAAAAGTAGAGATGGTCTGCATCTACTCGTGGACTCTACTGGCTTGAAGTTTCTAGGTGAAGGTGAATGGAAATGCAAGAAACATGGATCTGAATATCGTCGCCAATGGCGTAAGCTCCATATTGCTATAGAAGCTGAAACCCTTCAAATACGTGCAGTACAACTCACGACAAATAATGTCAGCGATTCACAAGTGCTCGAAGATTTACTTTCTCAAGTTCCCTTGGATGAACGAATTGATTCAGTCTATACAGATGGTGCTTATGACACAAAGCACTGCCGACAAGTCATTTTAAATCGTGATGCACATGCGGTCATTCCACCCAGGAAGAATGCAAAGCCTTGGAAAGATCAGCAAGTCAGGTCTATAGAACGAAATGAGTTATTGAAAACAGTCAAACTGCTAGGAAGGTCACTTTGGAAAAAGTGGTCTGGTTATCATCGTCGAAGTTTGGTGGAAACCAAGATGCATTGCATCAAATTATTAGGCGATAAATTAACAGCAAGGAGTTTTCCTAGTCAGGTGAATGAGATTCATGCACGCGTAGCCGTCTTGAACAAATTCACAGAATTGGGGCGCCCTCACACCCAAGTTGTCACTTGAATTTGGCTCAATTAGGATCGCTCTATCTTTCAAACCTTTATGCAACAAAGCCAGTCCCTATGTTAATTTGAAGA
>NZ_RAXT01000155.1 GCF_003611475.1 Acinetobacter rongchengensis
CCAGCAGAATTGATTGATGGCTTAATCCAACTCAACGTCAAAGACCTCGTTATTATCAACAACAACGCAGGCAACGGCGATTATGGCTTAGCCAAACTCCTCAAAGCAGGTGCAGTGCGTAAAATCATCTGCTCCTTCCCACGCCAATCAGACTCTTGGGAATTCGATGAACTCTATCGTGCTGGCAAAATTGAACTCGAACTGGTTCCGCAAGGCAACCTCGCTTGCCGTATTCAAGCCGCAGGTATGGGGCTCGGCCCAATTTATACACCTACTGGTTTTGGTACTTTATTGGCAGAAGGCAAACAAACCTTAAATTATCAAGGTAAAAACTACGTATTAGAAACCCCAATACGTGCTGACTTTGCCTTAATCAAAGCTCAACAAGGCGACCGTTGGGGCAATCTGGTTTATCGAAAATCTGCACGTAACTTCGGTCCAATCATGGCGATGGCTGCTGATGTCACCATTGCACAAGTCTCTGAGGTGGTAGAACTCGGTGCACTTGATCCTGAACAGATCATCACACCGGGTATCTTTGTACAGCATGTTGTTGCTGTCACCCCTGCACAATAATCAGATTGGGAGAACAAGCATGAGCTATAGCAAACTGACCCGTGATCAAATTGCTGAACGTGTAGCACAAGATATTCCAGATGGTGCTTATGTCAATTTAGGGATTGGCTTACCCACTAAAATTGCCAGTTATTTACCTGCAGATAAAGACGTTTTTCTACATTCTGAAAATGGTTTATTGGCCTTTGGCCCACCTCCAGCACCAGGTCAAGAAGACCCTGAACTGATCAATGCAGGTAAAGAATATGTCACCATGCTGCAAGGGGGAAGCTTTTTCCATCATGGTGATTCCTTTGCCATGATGCGCGGCGGTCATCTTGATATTGCAGTGCTCGGCGCATTTCAAATTGCTGAGAATGGTGATTTAGCCAATTGGCATACGGGTGCACCCGATGCAATTCCTGCGGTGGGTGGAGCGATGGATTTAGCTGTCGGTGCAAAACAAGTTTTTATTACCACAGACCATGTCACTAAACAGGGTGAACCAAAAATTGTGGCGGAACTGACTTATCCTGTGACAGGTAAACACTGTGTAGATCGTATTTATACTGATCTATGTGT
>NZ_RAXT01000156.1 GCF_003611475.1 Acinetobacter rongchengensis
TAGATTTAAGATCAGGTATCAGCTATTTCGGTTATTGGTCGTGGGAGGCTGCTGCTGTAACTTGGTTACTCGGTATCGATGATAGCAGCTATCGAGAACATCAATTTTACCCTAAAGACTTGGTGGATTTTGCCAAAGCACAAGATCAACAACTGACAGAAGAAAGTGTAGTTGAAAGAATAAAAGTTCAAGGAGGAGGACAATGTTCGAAAACAGGTTATTGGACAACACCTGCACAACCCGGAACTCGCCGATACTTTACTCAAGGAGATGTATTGCCAACACTTCCAAATGCGGATTGGGGTATCGTGTTTTGGTATTTTAGTGGTGAAGAATAATCAAAAAAGTCAATCTAATCGCCATCCTAAATTGGATGGTTTTTTTATAAGAATGAATAAGTTGAATTATATTTATTTGACCATCATGAAAAATGTAAGGGTCTAGATAAGCCTAGATGTACCCGTACCGTAACCTCACATGGAATTAAATTAGAGTTTGTATTACCTAACGATATGTTGCCGGAGTAAGAAAATTGGATAATAAAATAGATGATTTAAATATTCATTGGGAAGAGTGGTTTAAGCAAAAAATACTGGGTACTTACCAATATAGAGATGATTTATTAGAAGAAGCTATGTATCAAAGAAGATTTGAAACATTTGTCAATGGTATGTACTCTGTCACCGATGGTTTTCAAAAATATAAAGCGGGTGCTAAAGCTGGTAAAAAAATGGCAGCTGGTCATCAACGTTTACAAGATGTACTAAACTTAATGTCTTTACAGTATTCAGCTGGTGGAGAGATTGCTTTTATTCAGGAGCTTTACCCCTACCTTATACATTGGGCAGAAGAATATGCTGAGGTTCATACTCAATATCACCAAAGTCCTGAAGCAGAAGGGCGCTATGTATGGCATATATCTTTAGGTACAGAAGATTATTACGATATAGCTATACGTATGATTTGTTTTGGTTTATTGACCGGTTATGCAGATCAAATGTCACGTATTATGCCAATTATTGATTACACCGAGGCAACGCCCGAAGGTCAAGAAAAAGATGGTTTAATTGAACGTTTAGTTGCCCCTTTTGTTGCAGATCGAGGAATACCACC
>NZ_RAXT01000157.1 GCF_003611475.1 Acinetobacter rongchengensis
CTATGCTTCATATATTCAGTAAATGGTATGTTTTTGAATTAATAGGTATCGCGGATTCAAATCCCAAGTGCGACACATTTGTAGTTAGTTGAAAAAGTTAGGTGTATTAGAATCATTAGACTTTTTCAACTCGCAATTGGAAAGCACACAATGAAGCAATACACCCAACTTTCTCAAGAAGAAAGATACGAAATTTATGCTTCCTTGAAAAGTAAATCTTCAATCTCTACTCTTTCCAGAGAGCTTGGTCGTTCCAGATCAACCCTCTATCGTGAGATCAAAAGGAATACAGGGGAACGCGGCTATCGGGCTAAACAGGCTGATCGGTTTTCAAGTCAACGACGATACCGTTCTTCATCTCAGATGACAGACTTCGCCATATTTTACATCCGTTATCTGATTGCTCTGGATTGGTCGCCTGAACAGATTTCCGGGGCATTGAAACAACGCGGCTGGCTAGATGTCCCATCACATGAGTGGATCTATCAGTACATCTATCAGGATAAATCTAAGGGTGGAGAACTGCATCAACATTTAAGACACCAGAAAACCTATCGCAAGCGGGGTTATAAAAACACAGACCGTAGAGGCCAACTGGTTGATAGAACAAGCATTCACTGTCGCGACGAGATCATAGACAAGCGTCAACGTCTTGGTGATTTTGAAGGTGATACCGTGATAGGCAAGAATCATAAGGGGGCATTATTAACCCTGGTTGATCGCAAGAGTCTGTATCTACATATCGCTCATTTGGGGAAAACTAGAACCTCAGCTAAAACGATCACGTGTGCTTTAGAGTGTTTGCGCCACAGTCATGCATATAGTGTGACCTTTGATAATGGCAAGGAATTCTCAGAGCATTGGCGGATAAAGGAAGCAGGTATAGAAACTTACTTTGCAGATCCGTACAAGTCGATTCAACGTGCCAGAAATGAAAATAGCAATGGTCTGATCAGGCAATATCTGCCAAAATCCTCATCGTTTGATGATGTTTCAAAAGAACGGATAGAACAGATAGAATCTGCTCTAAATAATCGCCCCAGAAAGACACTGGGATGGTAGAG
>NZ_RAXT01000158.1 GCF_003611475.1 Acinetobacter rongchengensis
CGAAGTACCATTGATAAGCCGAAGTAACGGCACTCGTTCATTATACATTGTAATGGAGGCATTACTAAATAACTCACTTGTATGATCATACTTTTCCTCTAAATTAAACAACTTGGTATAACACTGTGCCTTTCCTAATGTTGCATACTCCTCAAAAGCTCGATTGTCGTTTGCAAATTTAGTCATCACTGCTTTTTGTATGTCATGATTTGCGATATCTTTTGCCGTAGCTATGTTTGTAACACTAGCGATGATCAAGCAAGATAGTATTTTATTCATAAATATTTTTCTTGAGTGAATATACAAAAATATTAACAAAAGTTAGCAGGAGAACCAGCTTGGCATTTTCTTATATACAAGCGTATAACATCATATTTTAAATAGTCGGTTTGCAATTGCTTAACCTCTTTGGGGGTATATTTATTTGCATCATTAGGTTTTACATAGCTATCAGAATTCTGTATAAGTGTGAGATATGCTTTGCGTAGAGCATCATTTTTACCATCGAACATTTTTTCACAATCAGTCGTTGCATTAAAAGCATATGATTCACCAGTTGCTACCTTAACAGTTGTTCGGTTTTTAGCATTCGATGTTTCGATGAAACTCTTTAAACTATTTTTGATAGCAATAGGAGATAAAAGTCGAATTAATGGTGATTGAGCATAATAAAGTCGATTATAGGCATAAACATAAAGTTCACTGTCATATAAAACCTTTGTGCCATTGAATATCTCACGAGTACTGAATACTTCAGAAAAACATTGAGCCTTTCCTAAAACAGAGTAGTCTTTAATCGCATGGGTATCGATCTCAAACTTAGCTATGATTGCTGCTTCATTGGTTTTGTCATACTCTGCTTCATTGGTTTTGTCATACTCTGGTTCACTTGCATTTGCAAATGCTGCCATACCAGTAAATACCATCAATAATATTTTATTCATAATAGCCAGCTCATTTTCCCATAAGAAACAACTAACAATTGGCAGCCAAGCCCAAAGGA
>NZ_RAXT01000159.1 GCF_003611475.1 Acinetobacter rongchengensis
GTGATTATGCAGTTACTTTCGCAACAACACCAGCACCTACTGTACGACCACCTTCACGGATCGCAAAACGTAGACCTGGGTCCATTGCGATTGGGTGAATGAGTTCTACTGACATTTCAACGTTGTCACCTGGCATAACCATTTCAACGCCGTCTTGTAATTGGATTGCACCAGTTACGTCAGTTGTACGGAAGTAGAACTGTGGACGGTAACCGTTAAGGAATGGAGTATGACGACCACCTTCTTCTTTTGAAAGTACATATACTTCCGCATCGAATTTAGTGTGTGGCTTGATTGTACCTGGTTTAGCAAGTACTTGACCACGTTGTACGTCTTCACGCTTAGTACCACGTAGAAGTACACCACAGTTCTCGCCTGCACGACCTTCGTCAAGCAATTTACGGAACATTTCTACGCCAGTTACAGTTGTTTTAACTGTATCTTTGATACCAACGATTTCTACTTCTTCGCCGACTTTAACGATACCAGACTCTACACGACCTGTTACCACTGTACCACGACCAGAAATAGAGAATACATCTTCGATTGGCATTAAGAATGCTTTGTCAATCGCACGCTCTGGTTCTGGGATATAAGAGTCAAGCGCTTCAACAAGAGCAAGAACTGCAGATTCGCCATATTGACCAGCATCACCATTAAGTGCAGCAAGTGCTGAACCACGGATGATTGGAGTATCATCACCTGGGAAGTCATAAGTAGAAAGAAGTTCACGAACTTCCATTTCTACTAATTCTAGTAATTCTTCATCATCAACAAGGTCACACTTGTTAAGGAATACTAGAATGTAAGGTACACCTACTTGGCGAGAAAGAAGGATGTGTTCACGTGTTTGTGGCATTGGACCATCAGTCGCAGCACATACAAGGATCGCACCGTCCATCTGAGCAGCACCAGTGATCATGTTTTTAACATAATCGGCGTGTCCTGGGCAGTCTACGTGAGCGTAGTGACGAATTGGAGA
>NZ_RAXT01000016.1 GCF_003611475.1 Acinetobacter rongchengensis
CTGCCCAGCTGTTCCAAAACCACCAATCATGATGGTTGAGCCATCTGTAATTTGGGAGAGTGCTTCCATCATGGATAATGAACTTTTATCGATCATTAGATAACTCCATTGTGCATCATGCAAATCTGAAAAAGGTGCGAAAAACTAACGTATACTGGTTAATGATTTTGCTAAAACACCATTCCCTAGTTTTTTAGTTAGATTTCCTTATTCACTCATTTTTTATAATTTATTGTTCTTTGGCTAGATAGTGATCATAGGTTTTGTTCGATGATCGAACAAAAACAACAAGTATCGAACAAAACCTGATTATTTTACTCTGATTTTAAGTTATAGTAAAAAATAGATAAGCGGTAAACTGGATAAAGATATGGATATAACTGAAGAAATAAACGAAACTAAAAAGTGGCTTCACAACCAAGACAACAAAAAAACTATTCGTCATGAAGACTTTATTGCAGGTATTAGTAAAGGTATGGCGATTTTAGAATGCTTTGGTCCAGAAAAGCATCGTTTAAATGTCACTATGACTGCAGAAAAGACAGGGCTAACGCGAGCCGCAACAAGACGTCATTTATTAACACTTGAATACTTAGGCTATTTAGATTTTGATGGACATTACTATTATTTGACACCAAAAGTTTTGAAATTTTCAGGTGCTTATTTAAGCGGTTCTCAATTACCTAAAATCTGCCAACCCCTACTAAATCTTTTAACGACACGAACTGCGCTTATTTTTTCAGTCATGGTATTAGATGGTTTTGAGGCGATTACCATTGCTCGCAGTGCATCATCTCAACAAACTGATCGGGTAAATCCTTATGGGTTACATCTTGGTAATAGATTACCTGCACATGCAACTTCTGCAGGTAAAATATTACTTGCTCATTTGAATATATCTGAACAAATTCAATGGCTCGAGAAGTATCCTTTAAAGCGCTTAACCAAATTCAGTTGTACCGATAATGCGACATTTCTAACGATATTAGAGGGAATTAAAGAACAAGATTGGTGTTATTCAAGTGAAGAGCATGAGTTAGGTGTTCATGCTCTTGCTGTTCCCATTTATGGACCGAAAGGTAATGTTGTTGCTGCGCTTAATATTGTTTCACCAACCACCCGCATCTCTAAAGAGAATTTAATTGAGCAAATTCTTCCACTACTTCAACAAACGGCAAGTGAACTCAGGAATGTTATCTAAACTCGCAGATTTGTCCTTAATTTTACCGTTTGAAATTACAACAATGCTGTTGCCAACTCCTTCGGTTCTCATCTAATATCATTCAGTTTCTTTGAGATGATAATCAGAATACTCTTTTGGATACCATCGAACTGTGCCGATCTTCCTTATAAAAGCACTAGAATGCAAAAGGATTGGATAATTTTTTGACCGTGTAGTGATTTAATTTACTGTTTTTTATTATTCTAGACTAACACATCTATTCTGCTAGTCTAGAGTCTAGGCTTATTGGAAAAAACTTAAGTAAATTGAATCTTCTTTATTTCGAAGAAGAGTAAGAAAGCTTCATCCCAACGATATAGCCTGTATTGTCTTTGAAATCACCAACAACTTGACGGCTAGATAATTCCCCTTTTGCATCACCAAACCACATGTAGCGACCACCCAAACTGAAAGCTAAATTTTGACTCAAGTTATATTTTGCTCCCAAACCAACGCCCCAATAACCATCTACTGGCCCTAAAGTTGGTGCCGGATCTCCAGCGCCTGAATCCCATAAACCAGAAACAGAAATTGCTAAATTTGGAGACAATTGTTTACCAAGACCCAGTTCAACTGAAGTCTGATCTTCGGAATAATCAACTAAAGGTATGCCTTTACCTAATGCGATTGAAGTCGATGCTTTCAGTACGGGTGGGTAATACGCAAAGTCCTTCCAAGGCACATAACGCATTTTGGCATAAATAGCCGTTGTTTGATTTAAACCTGTTTGCAAATTTAAATTGAATGACTCTGGTGTAGTAATATCCCCTTGATTACTGTGCGAGTAATCACCTGCATAAACAATATCAGCTAAAGGATCATCCTCATGAATTGTAGTCTTATGTTTGATCTCTGAACGATAGGTTAATGATGCTAAGATTCCCATTTCAGGTTTAGCATAGCTCATACCTGCAACCCACCCCAAAGCAATATCATCAAAATGATTATTATAACCACTACTTACATCATAGGTTAAACCTCGTAAACGTACATCAGCCTTAGTCTCTTGCAATGCAGGACCACCATAAACCATCACATTTTTATTTACGTTATAGCCTAAAAGGGTGGTCACATTTTTCACTTTCACATTTACACTTGTACTTGCATCATCTGCTGGGCGATCTTTTGCAATAAAGTTATTTTCACCTTCAAACTTCACTTTCGCACCGAATGGTTCGTCATAGATAACAGCTAGACGTAAATTAGGAACTAAATCAGTTTTCACTGCATAGTTAAGTGATTGGAAGTCTTCTGCCATATCAGAAATGTGATTCCCGCTGGTATCTTTACCAGTAATCTTAGGCGAAATATGGATATAACCTAATTCCGCATAGGTCCCATTTTCAAAAAGTGCATCAATTTGCTGTGGTGAACGCTCAAGACCCGCTGCATAGGTCTGAACTGCAAAAACTGAAAGTACAGTAACTGCAAGACTTTTTTTATCCAATTTCATTTCTAATCCTTTAGTGAAGATTTAAACCTTAAATGCTTTACGTCCCAACAAAAAAGCATTCATTGTGTTTAATTAAATTGTGGCAAATTTAAATCTGATAGTTGCTGTGAAATATCAGTAAATGGCCTTTACCTGAATGTCTTTTAAATGTTTAAGAATGCTATATCTCTGTTATTGTCGCGGTTGCTTTCCTCTCAACCCTGATCATTGACCAACCGATTTCACATCGATATTTCGCAGTGCAATACACTGCAAAAACATAACCATTCAACATTCTTTTCGCTCAAACACCATCGATGTCGAAAATATTTTACGCTTTATGGTCAGTTCAGGCAGATTAGCAAGCCTTTAATATCAATCAACCATGCAAAAGAATGGTTATAGAATGGTTTTCACGTTCCATTCTTTTCTTTTATCCCCTTCACCATTACCTTAAATAACATCAGAGCGAACTGATGACATCAAATAGGACGAAAAGAAAATGGAAACTTTCAACACAACCATGTTTCAAAATAAAATTGCGGTTGTTACTGGTGGAACATCAGGTATCGGATATGCCGTAGCAGTGGCTTTTGCTCAAAGAGGTGCAAAAGTTTGGGCCTTAGGTTTACAGAGCGATAAAGCGATCTATCCACAAGGTTTAGATATCCAAGCTGTAGAAATGGACGTGACTGATAAAGAAGCAGTCGACCAATTTTTTTCCAAACTTGACCGTATAGATACGTTGTTCAATGGTGCGGGAATGGGCTCTGTTTCAGAGCATGAACTAGATACTTATAAAAAAGTACTGGAAGTGAATTTAACCTCTGTTTTCTATATCAGTGAGGTTGCAGCTAAAGCATTGGCAAAATCTGATAACCCTTCAATTATTAATGTCTCTTCATTGTATGCAATATTTGGGTCTGCGATTGCGCCTGCATATTCATGTTCTAAAGGTGCAATTGATCAACTCACCTTCTCACATGCACTAAGCTTTGCCGAAGCAAAAATTCGTGTTAATGCTATCGCACCAGGTTGGATTGATACACCGCTTATCCAACCGCTTAAAGATATGCCTGAAGTCTACGGCGGTATTATGCAACGTTCACCAATGGGACGATTAGGTAAACCCGAGGAAGTTGCTAATCTTGTGGTGTTCCTTGCTTCAGATGCAGCAAGTTTCATTAATGGTAGTATTGTGAAAGTGGATGGGGCATATTCAATCTTCTAAGATCCAAACCCACACACTGAAAAAATTTAGGGTTCTTTTCCAAGGGTTAATGTATTAACCCTCTTTTTTTTGCATCTTTTACTGCTTCTAATCTTGAACGAACTTGTAACTTATTATAAATGTTACGTAAGTGCCATTTTACCGTATTTACAGATAGGAAAACGTATTCTGAAATTTCAGCATCTGTAGATCCATCACTGACTTTTTCCAAAATCTGAATTTCACGCTTAGATAACAACTCTGAATCTCTTTCTGAAAGTTTTGTATGCAATACTATTGATTCTTTTTGTGTCGACGGAGAAAGTGTAAATAAATATTGAATATATGCGAATAACGGTGCGACACTTTGTCGCTTTTTTTTATTTAAATATTGATTAAATTGCCCAAGTATTTCCCAAATCAAAGGATGTTCATCTAAAATAATACGTACAGCCTGCGTCGACATCAACATTGAAAGGGCTTTTTCCAAATATTCATAGGCAACCGTATACTGCGCCAATTGATAATGTGCAATTGTCTGCAATAACTGAATACGCAGCTGACGTAGTGGATAAACAATGATAAGCTGCGCTTCAAACAATAATCCATCAATAGCCTTTTCAATTTCACCATTAAAAATAAGTCTACGGTAAATCAATAAATCATCACCTATCAATAGATTGGTAATATTCATTTGTTTTGCTGTTTTCGACAATTGGAGATTATCTTTGTCACTCTCGAGCGTATATGTTACATCCGCCTGCTCCAATCCATATTGATATTCATTCACCATCTGTACTGTTTTTGCAAGGCGTGGCAACGACCAATCATTGGTTTTAATTTGAGACTGGGTCAAGCAAGTTTGTTCAAAAACAACATCTTCACGTAAATGAGCAAGCCGTAATTGTAAAACATAGCCTATAATGACCATATCTGGGATAACGAGTTGATCCCCACCATTAAAGTCTTGTAGCGCCAATTCCGCTAACTCTATTTTATTCATTTCATAATACAGATCCGCTTTTAAACTACTGGTGATCGCATTGATCACAGCGTGATTACTGTGTTCTATACCTAGTTTTATATAATCTGCACTTTTACCAATTTGATTAAACTTTTCCTCAGCTAAAGATAAATTCCCCATCAAACGTTCACATGTAGCGTCAATACAATCTGTAAAAACCAAACCATATAAGTTGCAGCCTTGTACATAAGCAGCTCTTGTTTGAATCACTAATTTTCGCGCTTCCGATATTTTCCCCATACAAATCTGATATAAAGCACAGATACCAATCAATGGTCCTCGAGAAAAATAAGCACTTTCAGTCAGTTTTTCCAAATTCTGCTGTGCCAAAACATAAGCTTGCGCCAAATCATCTTCAAGCAGTGCAATTAATGGTGCAATTCCTAACTGATCTTCTTTTAATATTAAATTTGGGCTTTCCTCTAGGCTATCCCAAAGTTTTACAAAATAATTGGCTTGTTGGTTTTGACGTGTCAGCAATAATGACCAAATCACGTCATACAATAAATTTAGATGTTTTATAAGAATATGTTCTGGTAGTTGCTTTACCAGTTCGAGGAGAGAATAAATGCGTCCTTCTAAAATCAATTCACGGCTAACCGTGACCAGTAAATCTAGTGCCAGCTCCTGATTATCGGCCTGCTGCGCATGATAAATTGCTTCCATTAAGAAATGCTGTTTTTTATACCAATATGCAGCTTTTGAATGGGCTTGTTTAAATTTATCAATATCAAATAATTTAAAACGATTTTCTAAAAAATCTCGAAATAAATGATGTATGCGATACCATTGTCTTTGTTCATCCACAGCCTGCATGAATAGGCCTCGATGTTTAATCGTGTCCAAAAATGGTGATGCTTGTGAATGTGCTGTAACTTCTTGAATCAATCCTAAATTTACTTTTCTTAAAACACTTATTTGCATTAAAAAGAATTGCATTTCTTCAGGCAATTGCAAAAATACTTGTTCACTCAAATAATCAACGATCTGGTTATGTATACCACTTAAATTTTGAATAATACTGTTGGCATCATGATCTTTTTTTAAATATAAATTGGTGAGCTGAATACCTGTAATCCAGCCTTCCGTTTTTTCTATTAACAGTTGTACTTGATCTGAACTTAAAGCCACATTTTCAAAATTTTGTTGCGATAGAAATTCTATTAATTCAGGAATCTCTTCAGATTTAACACTCAGAAGCCTTTCATCTGCAAGATATAAACGTCCCTGTAAGATTTCTTTAGAAAAATTCCATTCAGGCTTGATCCGAGAGGCAATAATTAAATTTATATTACTTGGCAAATATTGATACAACCACCAAATCATATTTAAACAATCTGAATTTTCTAATACGTCCAACTCATCAATCAATAAAACATGTTGCTGGCCAGATGGTGCAATCTGATCTAGTAGCTCCAAAATATTATGCTTATTGATCTGTCCTTCTGGTACAGAAGACAATTGTTCTAAACCCAATAATGAAAGCCATAAATACTGAAACAGTCGTATAGGATCATTATCATCAACATCGAGCGTTAACCAATGTATTTGCTTTCCCTGATATAAAGATTGGTCACTCAGTTGACACATCAACATAGTCTTACCATATCCAGCAGCAGCATGGATAAAAAGAAGTGCTTTATGACGATATTGCTGCAAATGATTGAATAAATTTGCTCGCTGCATAATTACAGGATTCAAAGTCGTTGGTCGACTCAGTTTTGTTCTTAAAACTTGCATATTTTCGTTTCATCCAATCCTTTTATGGATATTGCATTACCGTTTATATTTCCATTCCCTTGAACTTAAATACAAGCTCAAAATTCACGATATTTTTACAGACTATTTCTTTGAAGATTTATCTTTCGACGATATTTCCAAGGCTACTTTCCAAAATTTTACATAGTTGGCCCAAAATCAGCATCAACTGTATACATCAGAAAATAAATGAAAAGCAAAATTTTTTAAATGTAACATTAGATGAAAAGTCATTCTAATCATAATATTGAACAAAAAATAAAGCTCAGCTTTCGCAATTGCATAAGATTTATCCACTATGACCTGAGTGAATCCCCCCTCTTATTTCCATTCTTTCGAGTGGTTTAAACCATCATCAAGATTGTTATGCTGTTAAAAGTAAAACAAGACGAACGGAAATTTAGTCGAGATCCCAACTGGCGCATCCGAAAATTTCCTCAAACTTAAAAGACATACATGGAGTTTGTCATGAGCATTGCACAATCAGTCAACCATCAAGATCGTTTATTAACCATTAATATTAATGATGGCGAAATCAAAAATGCTTTACCAGGCGTACATGTTACACCTTGCTTTTTAGATCCAGATAATGGTGTATGGGTGATTCGTGCACGTTTTGATGCAGGTACGACCCTTCCACGTCACTTCCATACTGGTGTTGTACATTTCTACACCACAGCAGGTTCATGGCACTATATTGAATATCCTGAAGATGTTCAAACAGCTGGTAGTTATTTATTTGAACCAGCAGGTTCTATCCACACTTTAAGTACACCAGAAGGTGCTGAAGGCTTCATGATCATTGAAGGTGCCAATGTCAACTTAAATGACGATGATTCACTCATGTTCATTATGGATGCTGGTTGGATTGAACGTACACTGCTTGCTGTTGCACAACAAACAGGGCAAAAAATGCCACGTTATATCAAACCAGGTGCTCCAGTTGGATTTAACGACCAATAAATAATTGAAAGACTTTTAGTTTCGACTAGAAGTCTTTTTTTTGAGAAAAATAGCCACCAAGGATGAATAAAATGTTTGGCAAAATGATGCACCAATCTTTGTTGATTAGTAACTTAATTGAACATGCAGCAAAGTATCACTCGGACACCCCTATTATTTCACGGGAAGTGAATAGTCAAATCACTACGACCAATTGGCTCCAAGTTCGACAAAACAGTAAGCGTTTAGCCAATGCATTTAGCTCATTTAATCTAGAGCAAGGTGATCGTCTTGCAACGATTGCATGGAACAATCATCGTCACTTAGAATCTTGGTATGCTATCTCTGGTAGTGGCTATGTTTGCCATACTATTAATCCACGTTTATTTCCTGAACAATTAATTTTCATTATCAATGATGCTCAAGATAAAGTGATTTTCTTTGACAGCACTTTCTTACCTTTAATCAATGCTATACAAGGTAAAGTACCTACCGTAGAACGATTTATTTGCTACGGTGCTCGTGATGAGAAAATCGTTGAGGCATTACCTCATGTGCTTTTCTATGATGAATTGATTCAAAATCAGTCAGCTGAATTTGCTTGGCCACAGTTTAACGAGGAAACACCTAGCTCACTCTGCTATACCTCAGGAACAACTGGAAATCCTAAAGGTGTGTTGTATAGTCATCGTTCTACACTTTTACACACCATGGCAATTTGCTTCCCAGACTCTTTAGACTTATCTGCCAGTGATATTGTGATGCCTGTTGTACCAATGTTCCATGTCAATGCATGGGGTGTGCCATATGCCGCGGCAATGACGGGTTGTACTCTGGTACTCCCTGGACCAAATCTAGATGGTGATAGCTTGGTCAGTTTGATTGATGATTATAAAGTTACCATTGCACTAGGCGTACCGACCATTTGGCAAGGACTTCTTACAGCTGCTAAGAGTCGTGGCACTCGATTAGAAAGTATGACTCGAAATGTTGTCGGTGGGGCGGCTTGTCCTCCTTCAATTATTCGTGACTTTAAACATAATTATGCTTGTGACACGATTCATGCATGGGGTATGTCTGAAACAAGTCCTTTAGGAACAGCAAACCACCCCAAAGCAAAACATGCGGCATTGAGTGCTGAAGACTTTGAGAAACTACGCTTAACTCAGGGTCGTCCACCCTTTGGCGTTGAACTCCGTATTGTAGATGGTGAGAACCTCACCCCATTGCCAAATGATGGTCAGACTCAAGGTAATCTACAAATACGTGGAGCTTGGATTGTTGATCATTACTTTAACCAAGAGCAAAGTGCCCTGACCACTGATGGTTGGTTTGATACAGGTGACATTGCAACGCTAGATGCAGATGGTTATATGACGATCTGTGATCGTGCGAAAGATTTGATCAAATCTGGCGGTGAATGGATTTCTTCAGTAGAAATTGAAAATATCGCGGTAGGTCATCCTGAAATTCGTATGGCTGCAGCAATTGCAGCACGACATGCAAAATGGGATGAACGCCCAATTCTGATTGCAGTTAAAAATGAAAATTCTACGCTGACTGAAGAAGAAGCACGTGCTTATTTTGAAAATAAACTTGCTCGCTGGCAAATTCCAGATGTGGTGATTTTTGTAGAAGCCTTGCCTGTTAATGGCACTGGTAAAATTGTAAAAGCTGAACTTCGTCATCAATTTGGCGATGTGCTTCTAAAAAGCGAAGTTGTTGAATCTGTTTAATGAAATCACATCAACACTCATAAGGGAATTTGAGATGAAAAAAAATATGAAAACAGCATGGGTTACTGGTGGTAGTAGCGGTATCGGTCTTGAACTCACGAAATATTTACTTCAAGACAACTATCAAGTCTGTATCTTTGCCCATGCAGGTATTGAACAAGCCGTTGCCAATTTACAAAAACATTCTTCGAGTATCTGTGGTTTTGAAGTCGATGTACAAAACGAAAGTATCTTAGACACTCAATTTGCCAAAGCTGTTGCAGCTTTTGGAGTACCCGATTTGCTGATTAACTCAGCGGGGATTGGTATTGCAAAGTCTTTTGAAGACATGACATCTGAAGAGTTTTTAAGACAGATTAATATCAACTTAGTCGGCAGTCGCAATGTTGCACATGCTGCCTTGCCCTACTTAAAACAGGCAACACAACAAGGCAAGTCACCTAAATTAGTTTTAATTGCATCCGCGGCTGGTTTAGTCGGTTGCTACGGCTATACAGGCTATTGCTCATCTAAATTTGGTGTGGTTGGTTTAGCAGAAGTGCTTCGTATGGAACTTCGTAGCCAAAAAATTAAGGTTGCCGTGGTTTGTCCACCAGAGATTGAAACACCGATGGTGGTTGATGAACGTAAAAATGGTTCACCGATTACTGCGGCATTAAAACAACTTGGAGGAAGCCTCCCCCTTGAAAAAGCCTGTAAAGATATTTACAACGGCATTATGTCTAATCAATTTATGATTATTCCAAGTACCCAAGCCCGTATACTGGCCAATGTTTCCCGTCTATTGCCAAATGTCTATCGTAGCCAAATAGATAAAAAGCTGGATAAAATCATGCAAAAACTTGCTTCTTGATTTAAGGTCTATTGTGATTTCAGATATGCTCTAAATCTAGATCAATTTAATAGATAAAACATATCTTGGCGTAAATTCAGGATCAATAACTTGTAAAAAGATAGGCATTAGGGTCAAAACTCAATCATGACAAAAATTGAATACCTTAATGTCTATCGATATAAAACTGACAACGCTTGCAAATTAATGATTTTTGTACTGAGATTTCTAATCATATTCAACTGCAGATGTATCGGCTTCTAGGTACATAAAGAAATTCATCAGCATCGTATATCCGCATGTAAGTCAAGAAAGCCCCTTAGTCGATTGTTTTTATGGTTTTAAAATGGATTTCATTTGTGATCATATTGGGCACCTCATTTCCTATTTGTTGAATTACCAAAAAGCCAAGCTATATGACCACAAAATAAAATAAAGCTGATTGAGCATTGAAAATTAAAAGCTAAGCTATTTAGTGCGTGTGAGTGGATATACGTCAGGTATTTAGTAGATTTTAAAGCCTATTGAATTTAAATCTGCTCAAACCTAATTCACATTTATTCCTTTTATTTAAATATATTCTATGATGGTTCTCTTAAATAGCCTTTAGAAAACGCTGTAATGGAATACGAAACAATATTACTCAGCCTTGGGTTTTTTGCCTTTTGTGCGGGTTTAATCGATGCAGCAGTCGGTGGCGGCGGTTTAATCCAACTCCCTGCGCTAATGCATGCGTTCCCAAAGCAAAGCCTAGCAACTATTTTTGGCACCAATAAAATTATTGCCATGGCAGGTACAGTTTCATCAGCTTTTGCTTACTATAAGAAAGTCTCTATCAACTGGAAATTAATACTCCCAACGATGTTGGCAGCATTTATATTCTCCTTTTTTGGCGCAATGTCTGTTTCATTGATTCCTAAAGAACTGATGCGCTATATCGTATTTTTCCTTCTCATTATTATCGCAATTTACACCTTTGCCAAAAAAGACTTAGGACAAATACATACTGTTTTGCAAACAGGTAAAAAAGAAATTGCCTTAGGGATATTTTTTGGTGCATTGATTGGTTTCTATGACGGAATTTTCGGCCCTGGCACGGGAAGTTTTTTACTCTTTCTATTTGTTAAAGTATTTGCATTTGACTTTTTAAATGCTTCTGCCTCAGCCAAATTGGTCAATGTAGCAACCAATCTTTCTGCCATGTTCTTCTTTATTCCTGCTGGACATATTTTGTGGATGGCAGGCCTTGTTTTAGCTGTGTGTAATATCTTGGGTTCATTTGCAGGAACAGCATTGGCCATAAAATATGGTAGTGGTTTTATTCGGATTTTCTTTTTGATTTTACTGATTTTCTTAATCAGTCGTATGGGCTATGATTTGTTCTTTCATTGAACATTTATACCTGAAATTACTGAATATAAAATCATTTCTATCTCATTAAAAAATAAAAACCACTCGAAAGTGGTTTTTAAAAGAAAGTCTTAAATCAAAACTATTTATTTCTTAAATGGAAATGCATATTTGACAATACGTCCTAAGACTTGACCGTACTGCTTAAACAAACTGGCATTGTTATAATTTAGGCCATATTTTTTACATACAGCTTCGACCTTGGGTGCCATTTTACGATAACGACGTGCAGGTACTTCTGGGAATAGATGATGTTCAATTTGATGACTTAGATGCCCTGTCAAAATATGAAACGCTTCTGAACCTGTTAAATTTGATGATCCACGAATCTGACGCATATACCAGTGACCACGGCTTTCATTCTGTAGTACGCTTTTTGGAAAAACCTCAACGTCTTTTGTGAAATGCCCGCAGAAAATAATACTAAATGTCCAAATATTACGGATACCATTGGCCACTAAATTACCAGTAAAAACAGGTAATGCTGCAGGTCCTGCAATAAGTGGAAAAAAGAGATAATCTTTAAAAAACTGTTTGCCAATTTTTTTCTGAGTCGGTTTCCACTCTTCTTTAAACTGTGCCCAAGTTTTTCGCTTATAGATCAGTTTGCCAATTTCGAGATTTTGAATAGCAACCCCCCATTGGAACAACAAACAGAATGGAATTGCATATAAAGGTTGTAATAAATGCCCTGCTTTCCAACGTTGTTCTGGAAATAAACGCAATAAACCATAACCAATATCATCATCCATACCTTTAATATTGGTATAAGTATGATGTTTATAATTGTGCGTTTGACGCCAATTATCTGAAGTTCCAACGATATCCCATTCGTAAGTTGTACCTTTAAAGCGTGGATCATTCATCCAGTCATATTGCCCATGCATAACATTATGACCAAGTTCCATGTTTTCCATGATTTTGGCAAAACCGAGTAAGCCTGTACCCAACAGCCATGCTGGTGGGAACCATCCTGCAAATAAACAAGCACGACCTAAAATGCTGCTATAACGAATCGCAGCGTACACTTTTTTAATGTATTGAGCATCCTTTTCCCCAATATCATCCAGTACTTCTTGCTTAATTGCATCTAACTCACGTGCAAGTTCGTCTAATTCAAATTGAGTTAGTTCACGGTTTTTAGGATTGGTAAAGTATTGAATTTTAACTGGCATATTCATGATAAAACTCGCTTAAATATCGATAACTAAATCAGTTTGAGCTGTATTGACACAGATTCTCAGTAAATTATTCGGTTCTGAATTTTCTGAACCATTGACTAAATTCTTGGTTGCGCCCTGTGCTTTGTTACATGCACATTTATTGCAAATTCCCATACGGCAACCATGTTGTGGTTTTATATTTTGTTGCTCAAGTCCGACTAAAATAGACTGACCTTTTGGAATCGCAACCACTTTATTCGACTGTGTTAATGTCACGTTGATAAAACCAATATCATCTGTGATTACAGGACTTAGACTAAAAGCTTCACTCTTGAAGTCTTGAACATTTTCAAACAATGCTTCTGCTGTTGAAACAAATCCTGAAGGCCCACACACATATACGGTACTGTCCTGTAGATTTTCAATATGATTCAGATGTTCAACATTTAAACGGGAATCCGCAAGTTGTTCTTGGGTATAAAATACTTCAAATTTAAATTGTGGAAATTGCTCGCTGAAATGATCAAATACTTGTTTAAAAGCAACGTCTTCATGCTTTTTGACCCAATACATTAAATGTACTGCTTGTTGATCTAATTGTCGCGTCGTTGCTAATTGCTTGATTAGGCTGTACATCGGTGTAATACCACTACCCGCTGCCAAGAGAATCAAATTTTGTGAGTTTTTTGGAACCAGCATTTCTCCATAAGGAACACCAAACTCAATCACATCATCAATTTTGGCATGATCATTCAACCACTGGCTGACAATACCTTGATCTACTTTTTTAACAGTTAAAAGTACATGTTGATGATCTAGTTGCGTCAGACTATAGGTTCTTTCATAGCGAATACCTTTTATTTCGATAATAATCGGATGATGTTGCCCTGCTTGCCCCATTTTAAAGTGACGATTGACTTGAATGGTTAAGCTCACCGTGTCCGCTGCGGATTGTTGCTTTTGAACAATTTTTCCTAAAGCCTGTTGAACAGACCATAAAGGATTAATTTTCTGTAGCCAAAAATTAACACTATGTTGACCTAATACGATGTCAAACATTGAATTTACGGGAGATTTTTGCTTTTCAATAGCGTGCATTTGAGCTCACCATTTGTCTAAATTTTAATTATTATACACATGTATATATATTTGTATATACACTCGTATTGTATCTAGTCGTTTCATTTATGTGACTGCAACCGCTATAATGGTTAAATAATTTAATTTATTTGATATTTATGAATCAGACTTCTGCAATTTCTCAGGATCCATCTACACTTCAAGAGCAATATCATGAGCTTGAGAAAGTATCTGTGCGTACTGTTGGCAGAAAAGCAACGATTACTAAAGAAGAATTATTCCAAGCTGCGCTCAATCTGATTGGACCTCAAAAAAGTATCGCTTCATTAAGCTTAAGAGAAGTTGCACGAGAGGCAGGTATCGCACCAAATAGTTTTTACCGACATTTTAAAGATATTGATGAATTAGCCATTGAACTGATTGAACTCTCAGGTGGCGTCCTACGCCGAATTTTGCATCAAGCTCGTATAAAAGCCATCAAACAAAGCAGTATTATTCGTAGTTCTGTCGAAGTTTTTATTGAACAGTTAGATGCAGATGAAGGGAATCTCAGCCTTTTACTCCGTGAAGGTTATACAGGCTCAATTCAATATAAACTTGCTGTCGATAAACAATTGAATTATTTCCAACAAGAACTTCAAGAAGATTTAATTCGCTTAGAACGCATTAACAATAGTAAATTGGCGCATCCTGATTTAGTTGCCAAAGCCATAACTCAATTGGTGTTCAACATGGGCGCTAAAGTGATTGATTTACCTGTCAATGAGCGTAAAGAAGTGGCGGAACAAACCATGATTATGATTCGTATGCTACTTGAAGGCTCTCGTCATTTAGATGAAGCTCAAATTCGCTAATTATTCTTGAGTACGGGCTTGCTATCTACAATTCAAACGATGACTATGATTAATGCAAATCATGCGTTTGATGATTTGGTATGTAGCATTCGAAGAATACCTTCAGTGAGTTGATTATCATTAGGCTTTTATCAAAACTCACTGAGCTTTTTTATCGAATATTTACACTTACAATCAGCCCATTATCAATTTTACTTTTAAGGACTTAAAATCATCGAAAATAAACAGAAATATTTTAAGAAAGGCTATTCTTCATAAAAGTTTTCTTTATAACACACCACCCTATTTTAGTTTAATTTAACGATTTATATTTTTATAATATAAAGTTTCATTTTTAATCCAACAAATGTTTACATAACCTCGCCTTATTAGAGCACTAACAATAAGGTGTAAATAAAATACATATTATAATATCAATAATAAGTAGTCTTTATAATCACAGGATAAGATTTAATATCATTACAAATTGATATTTATCTTATGCAATATTTATTAAAAAAATCCGTTATCCAACAAAAGTAAGATTATATCTAATAATTTTTTTTAAATTCTTACAGAAAATTGTGGCTTAATTATTCACTATGCAATGGCGATAATAAAGTTTGCGAAAACCCCACGCACTTATAAAAAAACCATTTTAGTTTAACTAAAATGGCTGAGTATTTTGAGCAATTTAAGCTTAGATTGAGCTAAAAATTCTGATCAATCTTAAAGAATATTAATCAATGAGCCCTATTTTCTTTGCAGCATTGATTGCTTTAGTTCTAGAGTTTACTGAAAGTTTGTGATAGATATTTTTAATGTGGCAATCCACGGTAAACTTCGAAATACTCAATGTTTCAGAGATTTCTCGGCTACTATTTCCTGCTGCAACTAAAATCAAAATTTCTAATTCTCGTCCTGATAAATTACTTTCCATTTTATGTTGTGAACACGATGGTTTAACGTCATCATCTATATGATGCATACTTTTCAGAATTTGACTGGCAACAAATGGGTCTATAATTACCCCACCGCGTAACAAACTACGAATTGCAAAAATCAGTTCAAAATCATCACGTTCCTTTAGCACATACCCTGAAGCACCAGCAGATAATGCTTTTAAAATAGTGTCTACAGAATTCCATGCTGAAACCACCATAATCGGTGTTTTGTTGTCATTCTTTCTTTCACGCATGTAAGAAATAAAATCGATACCATTACCATCGGGTAAGCCTAGATCGACCAAAACCAGTTCAGTGTGCTTCTTTTCATAAATTTCCTCAGCCCCTTTAATTGTTTGAGTAAAATTTAAGTCCTCATCCTTATAACCAAAGCCCACGAGTATTTTGTACATACGCTCTTGAATAACTGGATCATCTTCTAAAACAAGAACAGGCAACCTTAATTTACAATCTATATTAAAAATATTATCAAAGTGTTCATCCATTTTATGATCATCTTCTAATGTATGAGTAGGTAATGGTAGTTGATAGTCTAAAGAAAACATGTATTCTACTCCTTCCTTACTTCTTAATATTTTTAGTTTAAAAGTACTGATAAGACAATAACCAATATTGGGTATATTTCATATAATCTTAAATAAATATTTAGCCTCTTATAATAAGCGTATGAATTCTATTACTTTAATGATTATGTAACATATTTTATTAAGCAGAGTATTTCTTTATAATTTAAAACACATTCTATTAAGATTTAATTAACATTAATATAAATTTTAAATTACTTATTTTTAGTGATTTATTATCTGAATGCATTGAACTAATTTAATCATCTAAAGTGAAGACATCTTTTTCCTTATCGGGGATGATCAGTATTTGCTTAAGTATAAGAACACAATTGAGTTCAATTTACTGGGGAATTTTTTAATATCTAGTTGTTGTTTTTAGTTATGCTTCAATATTTTTTAAGTGTTTAGCAGGGTTTAAATATGCCATTTTAAACTTAATTAGCTTAAGTTCATTGAGCAGTGATCAACCATGTTTTTCTATGTATAAAATGCACTCAAGTCCCTCTTTGCTGATGAACTGCACATGTTCATCAGCCTTTTTTTGCACAAAAATCTATGTAGTGGCCTTGAGAAATCAATACTTTCATTTAATTTTAAGTATTTCACACTATAAATAAAAATAAGCCTAGAATTGCTTAAATAAATAGGTATCTCCATCACACTTAAACACCCCTGAAAATCCAGCACTACATAAGCGATTTGGACAATTCAATGAATCTACTGAACAACCGTCAAAGTATTCTTGCAAGTTATATCATCATGTTCATCGCTTTAATTTCAATTATTCCACTACACCTTCTTGCAAGTTTCTTTGCTGGTTTTGTGATCTACGAAATGATCAATAGTTTAGGGAACATTACTGAACGATACATCGATGGTCAACGTGCGAGACTCACCATTAGCGTAATTCTTGGCATTACGATTGTGACATTGATTACTTTTGCGATTACTAGTCTGATTAGCTTTATGCAACATGATGTGCAAGGTTCAGGGATCAATGCATTAAGTTTGCAAATTGACGCTACACTGCAAAAGCTACAACTTGAAATTGCACAGTATATCCCTGGATTTATTCCCTATACTTTACCTGAACTGAAAGATCAAACATTGGCTTTGATGAAAGACAATTTATCTACACTGAAACATACAGGCACTGATTTCATTCATAATCTTGCCACAATGCTGATTGGTTCAATTATTGGCATATTGGTTTCATTAAACCGTTTACATAAAATACCTGAGCATCCTGCATTTAAACAAGCCATGATTCAACGTATTGAAAACTTATCAATATCGTTTAAAAATGTCGTATTTGCTCAATTCAAAATTTCACTGATTAATACTGGGTTATTTCTGATCTTTTCGCATATTCTCTTACCAATCTTTGGCGTAGATCTACCCTTTGCCAATACATTGGTGATTTTGACTTTTATTTTTGGATTAATTCCTATTGTCGGAAACCTGATTTCTAACTCGATTATTGTGATTACAGGCTTAACCATTTCAGTAACAACTGCGGGTATTGCACTGATTTATCTAATTTTAATTCATAAACTTGAATACTTTATCAATGCTAAAATTATCGGAACAAAAATCCATGCTGCCTCATGGGAAGTCTTGTTGGCCATGCTGATCTTTGAATCTATTTTTGGACTTGCAGGTTTAATCGTTGCACCTATTTTCTATGCCTATATCAAACTTGAATTAAAAGAAGCCAAGCTGATCTAAGAAAAAACAAAAGCTCCCGAAGGAGCTTTTGTTTTGTTTGAGAATCAACAAGTATGAATTATGGTTTAACCACAACAAGGATTTGAATCGCTTCTGGCGTTACAGATAAACCATCCAATAAGCCCAAACCTTCTTTTTGGAATTTCTGTAAGCGTTCAATTTCATCTGCACGAATACTTGGATTGAATTGTTTTAGATACGTTAAACGATCAATTTCATATTGCCATTTACCACCATAAATTTCTTTTGCCTGCTCACGCAATGTCGGCAATGCACCTTTAGCAATATCAAGGGCTTGTGCATAACGAGCTTCAACCACTTCACGGCGTGCTTTCACCACTTGACGGCAACTATTGCTGTCTAAATGGTGCAAGTACGGTTTAATGATCTCAGGATCAAGCTTAGCCGTGATATCTTGACCATTTTCAGTCAATAACACACGAATCAATTGTGTCGGCAAACTTGAAGGTAAATTCAACGCTTTAGGTGCAATGACATCCACTTTAAACCATACTTCTAACAAGATTGTCCCTTGTTTCAAAGCATTGGTTTTAAGAATTGCCACATTGGTGCTACCAAAAGATTGTGTACGGATAATTTCCATCACACTTTCAGTAAATGGATGTTCAAGTGTTAAATACTGAGCATCTTCACGAATCTGTGCTTGATCACGGTAGAACGTTGCTGTCATCCCTTCTTCATCAATATCTAAGCCTTGGACTTGCATTTGATCAGTTGGCTTAATGATGACTGTGCCATTACTTTGTTCATCAAAATCAATGTTCGTCGATGCCATAAAGCGCTTCATAAACATTGGCAATAATGTATTGTCATCATAATCTTCAAGCGCAGTCACAATTTCCTGTGCAACTAAAGGACGACAAGAGTTGTATTCGAGCAAACGATCACGCCCTTCTTGCAATTCATTTTCAAGTGCTTGACGTTGCACGTTTACAGCTTCAAGAAGCTCTTCAAATTCCTGACCTTTGTCAGTCAATAAGCATTCTTTTAAATCGAGAATGAAGTTTTCTTGAAGCGTTTGCGCTGTTGGAGAAATACTACTGAAAATATTCAATGCTTCATTGTACCAACGGAACATACGCTCTTGTGCTGTTCCTAAAAGATAAGGCACATGAATTTGAATACGATTTTCCTGACCGATACGATCTAAACGACCAATACGCTGCTCTAAAACATCAGGGTTTGCAGGTAAATCGAATAGCACCAAATTAGAAGCAAACTGGAAATTACGACCTTCAGAACCGATTTCAGAACAGAGTAAAATCTGAGCACCGTAAGAGTCTTCTGCGAAATAAGCCGCTGCTTGATCGCGTTCCAAAAGGCTCATGCCTTCATGGAACATCGCTGTGCGAATACCTGCATGAATACGTAAAGCATTTTCCAAAGCTTCGACCACTGGACCACTACGTGCAATCAGTAATACTTTATGGTGTTTTAAATCTGTACGTAATTTTTCCATCAACCACGTCACACGTGGGTCTGTTTCCATCCAAGCACCATCAAGCTGTGCTTCTTCTGGCCACATTTGCTCACGTAACTTACCGTCTTTAGACCAGTGCTCTGGTGCTGGTAACGGCGCAGGCTGGCAGTCACGACCAGGGAAACCCTGAATTGCTTCACGTGTGTTACGGAAAAGAATACGGCCCGTACCATGACGATCTAAAAGTTCATGAATCGCACGGAAACGATGTTCAGGTTGGTCTTCAATCGGATGACCAAGTAGCTTTTCGACAGCGGCTAAATGCTCTGCTTCAAGCGGAAGATCAGACATCAACACTTCTGCAATTTTAGCGGTATGATGATATTGCTCTTCTTCATCTAAGAAACGATCAAGAGAACTAAAACGTTGTGGATCGAGTAAACGTAAACGAGCAAAATGGCTTTCTACACCCAATTGTTCAGGTGTTGCTGTTAATAACAATACACCTTCAGTTTTTTCTGCAAGCTCTTCTACAAGGTCGTAACGGTCATTACCACCTTCTTCTTCACTCCACATCAAATGATGTGCTTCATCAACAACAAGCAAATCAAAGCCTGCTTCAAGTGCTTGATCACGCAGATCATCATGGTCGATCATCAAATCCACTGAAGCAATAATGCATTGCTCAGTTAAGAATGGATTGAGTTCAGGATCATGTTCTTTAATTGAAGCAGTACGGGTCAAATCAAACAATGAGAAGTTCAGATTGAAACGGCGGCGCATTTCAATCATCCATTGATATTGCAATGAATCAGGTACCAGAATCAAAATACGCTCAGAACGACCTGTTTTGAGTTGTTGGTGAATAATCAAGCCTGCTTCGATGGTTTTTCCTAGACCAACTTCATCGGCAAGTAAAACACGCGGTGCAAAACGCTTACCCACTTCATGCGCAATATAAAGCTGATGTGGAATAAGACCTACACGTGCCCCCACTAAACCACGTAATGGTGAAGTTTGCATATTGGCTTGCATTTGCAAAGCTTCAATACGTAAGTCATACCATTCTTTATAGTCAATTTGGCTTGCAAGTAAGCGCTCTAATGGTTTAGACAATTGAATTTGCGCACCAATACGTGTTTCATTCAATGCCTTACGTTCTTGTTCACCATTTTCAAGCGTGCGGATTACGTTATAGCGAATCACACCATTGCGATCATCAAATGATTCTACAACCCATTTCGTGCCTTCTTGGTCCTGAACTTCATCATTTACATTGAAGACAATACGAGATAGAGGTGCGTTGTTACGTGCATAGACACGCGTTTCGTCACTTTTCGGAAAGAGAATACTAATTGAACGTTCATCGACATCAATCAATACACCTAAACCTAATTCAGTTTCTGTGTCTGATAACCAACGTTGACCTATAGCAAATTGTTGCAATTTTTCCACCTTTATCTCAAGTTAGGACCGAAACACAGTTGCTCAAATCAGGAGAATATTTGAACAAAGTATACCGCCTTTACGCAATACTTTTTGACATAAAGCTCACTAAATTCTGAGCTTTTTCACGATCTATTTAAAAAATTTTGACTAAAACGGAACTGGACAATCAAATTGTACAAGCTCCTCTGTTTTAGGATGATGAAAACTCAGTTGTTGTGCATGTAAACATAACCGAGGCATCAACTGTTGTTGCTCTGCAGTTGCATACAAAGTATCACCAATAATAGGATGACCTAAATATTGCATATGAACACGTAACTGATGTGACCGCCCTGTAATTGGTGTGAGTTCAACACGTGTGACAGGCTGTCCTTGTATTTGAAAATGCTCGATTGCTTTCCAATGTGTTAAAGCAGGTTTGTTATTTGAAGGATCAACAATATGTAATGGCGGATGCTCAGGATCATAAATTACAGGAATATCGACAGTACCTTCACCTTGCAAATTTCCAGCAACAACGGCTTGATATATTTTAGATGTTTGGCGTTCTTGAAACTGACGTGAAATACTTTTTTGTCCCCATTTACTTAAACCGAATACAAGAATACCTGAGGTATCTCGATCTAAACGGTGAATCAGTAAAGTTTTGGGTTGTATTTTCAATAAGCGATTAATCACACAATCTTGTAAGTCTTCTGTTTTTCCGGGAACTGTGAGTATGCCTGCTGGCTTATGAATCACCATAAAATCATCTTCACGATGTATCAGGTGCTCGGTTAGAAAATTACTCAAGGTTCAGTTCCGCTGATCGTGCAAACAAGCGAGCAATTCTATGAATCTTGGCATGAAATTACAATGAATATTTTCGTTTTTTAGCTATATTCATCGGACTAAAAGCTTTTTATACAAAAAGTAATGTTTGCAAATATTATGACAATTGTTATGCTTGTAATATGAAAAAAATTATGTATTTGAAAACAAAATGGATAATCGTTTTAGTATAAAAACCTTTATTAAAGTAATGTATCCAAACGAACATCAAGTTCATGAATATATTTTATTACATGATATGAAAAGAACAGTATTTTCTGTTGTTTGTTGTCATTGTTATATTCAAAAACCAACTTTTGCTGAGTATCAAAAAAGCCAAGAGCTCGTTGATGAGATACTTTCAGGTTTTCCACCAGAAGAACGTGATGAATGGTTTTCTACAATCCAAGAAGCCATTCAAGAGCATGATTTAGCTTTTAATAATTTTTACAATGATTTTGTAAATGATAAATAAGGTATTTTATGGAATTAGGCACAACATCTCATACTGGTGATTATCCATTTATGGATAAACTTCATAAGATAAATCATCATTTCGACAGACTATATTTCAAATCACTTCGCAAAAAACAATATGGTGGAATAATTACCGATTGCATCATTGTTCCAATAAGTGTTTTTGAAGAAGAAAATGAAGATCTAAAATGGCATAAGAAAAAGTTTATACAAAAACATAAAAACAGGGATGGAGACTCTGAAGCATCTATTATATTTAACTTATATATCAATCCATTAATTATACAAAAGTTATCAACTGATGAAATTCAGCAATTGTATTGTGATTTAATCATTAATCAATTAAATGATCCAAACTTCAAACTTCCCAAAAACTTTGACAGCGTGGTATTTAAGTTAGATCTTAAAGAAATTGTTGAAGATTTTAGACAACAAAAAATTCCCAATGAAGATACTATTTGAAGAGCCTTCTGACTATTCAACGAATCAAATTTTGAATTTCTATATTACATTTTGCCAACCCACAACCTAAAAAAAAGAATAAGTTATTGATAAAGCAGTTTTTTGCCGTATTTTTTGGCAACTTATCAACTTAACGCTGGTTTGATGAAATGTTATAAACAATCAATTCAAACAAAATGAGTAAAACATGAAAAAAACTAGCCACACATTGACTTTGGCAATCTTATGTTCTTCAAGCATATTCATTACAGGCTGTGCAACCAAAACCCTTTTAGAAAAAGATGATGGTGTCCGTACTCGCGATGTACAAAATGTTCTCGTAAATGACACAGTACTCGCTTTTGGAAAACCATCGCAAAGCATCACGAATCTTCCTGCAGACAGTATCGTGATTGCAGGACAACAAAACAGTTATGTGCTCACCTCGGGTGGCGCACGATTTGCCAAAGTTATTACAGGGCTTGATCCAAAACTTATTCAAATAGACAAAGAGCTTAAATTCTATTCTGAAAAAAATGATGGGAAATTTTCAGGCACATTACCCTTGAAATACGTCAAACTTTCAGAAGATGTCACCAAACAAGATCGTGAATTTTTTATTGAAAATGGTGCAGAAGAATGTACAACTTCAAGCGATCAACGTTTAAAAGCACAACGTTTTTGCTTTAATTTGGCTTTATCAGGATTGATTTTTCCTCCTGCAAAAAACAGTGCTTCACTTAAACCACTGAGTAAACCCTATAGCGTCAGTATTTATACCTATACGCAAGTCAAAGACTATTCTCAAGTCGGTAGTAAAACTGCTGATAAATTGGTACTTTTTCCTTTCGCGGTTGCATTTGATGTGGTGACCTTACCTTTCCAAGCCATTCAAAAGATCTTTGATTGATGGGTATGACGGTTAAAATAAAGTTTTAAAACGCTTAATTCATCAAACAAACTGAGCTTTTACATGTAATTTAAAGCTCAGTTTATCTGCAATTATTTTGTTACAATATTTTAGTACAAATCATTGTTTTCACTAAAAATAAATAAAGAAAATTAAACCTAAATTTTACTTATTTTTAGTGATTTCCACATTTAAAAAAAATGAATACTTTATCAATATAAACATCAAAGTTGAGTTCTGCGATGAATCTTGGAATAAATAAACACGTATATAGTGTGGCAACGCATAATTGGATGAGACATTTAAATCCAAACTTAAAATTAAGTGAAATCACCATCCCGGGGACACATTGCTCAGCGACTTATAATTTTGATGACTCGATGAATCATCTTAAACATCAGAACTATACTTTACTCGAACAACTTCATGATGGGATCCGTTATTTGGATATCCAGTTAGCATGTACACATCCCGAAGATTACACTTTGAGTGTGATTCATGATCGTTACCATTGCCAAATTAATTTTGAGCAAGTGCTTTTGACCTGCAAAAGCTTCTTAAAACGCAATCCTACAGAAATCATCTGTATTCAAATTGCGCAAAGAGAAACTAAGTTTTTCAATTTTAAACGTAATTTCATGTATCACTTAGAAGAGTATCTAATTGAAGGCGATAAAACCTATTTTTCAGAATGTGATCACAATACAACACTCAGTGAATTGAGAGGAAAAATTGTGTTCTTTAATCATTGTACTGCGATCAGTGAAATCGGTATTCCGTGCCCAGCTGGATTATATGAATACTCAAATCACTTGGACCAAAAGTTCCGTATCTTGCCATTACAATATCAAACCGAAACTTCAGGTCAAATCGCGGCAATTAAAAGAGTGATTGATGAGGCTTCAACCAACAACGATGACACTTTATACATTAGCTATAACTGTGTACAAACCCATTCTGAAAAAGAAACACCTTATGACTTAGCTTGGGGCAATGGTTTAACTGCATATCCAGTAATGAATAAATCATTGATGGTTATTTTGGAAAACTTACCGAATCATCCAGCGCGTATAGGTGTTATTTTATTGGATTATTACCGTAATATGGATAAAAATGGCTTCAATCTAACTAAAACCCTGATTGAACTTAACTTACGCTATAGTGTGAAGAATTTCATATGATTAAAATTCTAAGCATAACTCCATTAAAGTAATCATTTGATCTTAATGGAGTTATTTAAAATTAGCAGTTCAGTTCCTATAGATTATCATATCAAAACACAAAACTAGAGAAATCAAACAGTAAAACAAAAACCACATTTAAAACCATCAACTTAAGCATTGACCATCTTATTCTGTTTTCTTTCTTGCACTGCTTTTTTAATCACTTGATAACCACCAGTTAATCCCAGTATAGAAATCACCAAAGCGACCATTAGATCTGGAAGCAAACTGCCTGTACCAAACACACCTACCGCAGCAAAGATCACGGCGACATTCCCAATCGCATCATTACGGCTACATAGCCATACCGACTGCATATTGGAATCACCATCACGAAATGCGTACAGAACCACAGCAGCAATAACATTGGCAATTAAAGCAAGCACACCGATGACACCCATAGTCATCGCTTCAGGCGGAATACCCTGTACATATGCATAGGCAGTTTTTGCAATCACAACCAAGCCAAACAAAGCCATGCTGAGACCTTTCATTAATGCGACTGTCGCACGCCAATACAGACTTGCACCTAAAACGGCCAGTGAAATTCCATAATTGACCGCATCCCCAAAGAAATCTAGAGAATCTGCCCAAAGTGCCGATGAATGCGCATAAGCACCACCAATCAACTCAACGAAGAACATAGTTAAATTGATAAACAAAGCGATCCATAATGCTGTACGAAACTTACTGTTCGGTTTTTGTGGCGCAGGTTCATGGCTACAAGTACATGCCATAACATTCCTCACTTGAATAAATCATCATCTGTATTATGCTATTCAAAACCATGGAGTAACTCCAAGGTCAAGTCGATTCTGAATAATAAACGAGGTAATAAATCATGCATCATTATTTAATCAGTGATTTAGCCAAAAAGACCCAGCTCAGCAATGACACCATTCGTTTTTATGAGAAGAAACAATTAATTAAGCCCAGTTTTAGAGCAGATAATAATTATAAATATTATGATGATGAAGCATTAAAACGTCTGATTTTTATCAAACGTTGTCGTTCTTTAGATATGACTTTACATGAAATCACTCAACTCCTTGAACAAATTCAATATCCTGAGCAAGGCTGCAAAGTGATTGATCAATTGATTGAGGAACACATTCAACATGTAGAGACCCGAATCCAAGAATTGATGAGTTTTAAAACTCAATTACATGAATTACGTCAATCCTGTGCCTCAAATACCACCATCGATCATTGCCAAATTGTCAAACAACTGGAGACTTCTGAATAACTGATAAAGTTTATAAAAAACTTACAATGCCTTCTGATTTACCCGTTTAGACAACTGCTCTGCCGATTCTTTGCGTTCAGAATAACGATCTGTAAAAGTATTTTGGATTGAATCTGATCCAAACTTGGTGTTTGCAATAACGCTAAATCAATATTGGGTAGGTTCATTCTATTCTCCCACTTGCTTTAGGTCTTTTGAGAAATATTTTTTCCGCAACCACAAAGACACACTCACCAAAAGAACCAATACTGGAACTTCAACCAAAGGACCGATCACCGTGGTAAATGCAACAGGTGAAGCCAACCCAAATGTTGCGATAGCTACAGCAAGTGCCAACTCAAAATTATTACCTGCTGCAGTAAATGAAATGGCCGTTGTCCGTGGGTAATCATTTCCCATCCATTTACTCATAAAGAAACTGAGGAAAAACATCACCACAAAGTAAATCGTCAAAGGAATGGCGATTCGTAGTACATCTAAAGGTAAATGAACAACTTCTGCGCCTTTTAAACTAAACATCGCAACAATCGTGAATAACAAAGCCAATAGACTCAATGGGCTAATTTTTGGAATAAATTGAGTCTCATACCATTGTAAACCTTTGGCTTTAATCAGGATAAGTCGACTTAAAAAACCCAATAAAAAAGGAATACCTAAATAAATCAGCACAGCATGGGTAATTGTCCAAAACCCCACGTCAATCACTTGCCCTTCCACACCAAAGTATGGTGGTAAGAAACTTAGAAAAAGCCATGCATAACTACTAAAAAATAGAATCTGAAAAATACTGTTAAAAGCAACAAGCCCTGCAACATATTGATGATCGCCACATGCCAAACCATTCCACACCAATACCATGGCAATACAACGTGCTAAACCAATCAGAATCAGACCCGTCATATATTCAGGATAAGCATGTAAAAAAATGATGGCTAAAGCAAACATTAAACACGGCGCAATCAACCAGTTTTGAACCAATGACAGCATCAAGGTACGTTTATCTTTAAACACTTGTGGCAAGGTTGCATAGTCCACTTTGGCTAAAGGCGGATACATCATTAAAACTAAGCCAATTGCAATAGGAATATTGACCGAAGCGACACTTAAACGATCTAAAGCGGCAGAAGCTTGTGGAAAGTAGACGCCTATCCCGATCCCCAAAGCCATCGCAATAAAAATCCATAATGTTAAATTACGATCTAAAAAAGACAGTTTAGATGCAGACATACTCGTGTTCTCTTGCTCGCTCACATTTAATCACAGCAATGAGCGGATTTCATATTACTTAGGCTATTTTCAGAAACATCAATATGTTGCTGAGCAATAATGTTTAAAACTGCAACAGCCCACTCAGGTAAATCAGGATTTAAACGGTAATAAACCCATTGCCCTTTGCGTTGATCGAGTAAAATCGATAGATTTCTAAGTAAAGCTAAATGTCTCGAAATTTTCGGTTGGCTCAAATCCAATCCTGCCGTCATTTCACAGACACAGACATTATCTTTTACCATCACCATTTTCAAAATATTGAGCCGAGTTGGGTCAGATAAGCACTTAAAGAAATCAGTTTGATCCATATTGCCCCCTCAATTTAAAATTTTAAATATATGCTATTGCGAATATACGTATATCCACATATAAATGCAATATTGCTTTCAACCAGAGAATCAACATGCCATCAAATCAGATTAAAATTTATCACAACCCTGCTTGTGGGACTTCACGGAATACATTGGCGCTCATTCGTAATTCAGGGCAAGAACCTGAAGTGATTGAATATTTGCACAATCCGCCGACTCAAGATCAATTGATTCGGATGATTCAGCAATCAGGTTTATCGGTGCGTGAAGCTATGCGCAAAAATGTCGAAGTTTATCAAGATTTACAATTAGAACAGCCACATTGGACAGATGAACAACTCATCGAATTGATGTTGAAATACCCTATTTTGATCAATCGTCCATTTGTAGTGACTGAATTAGGTGTCAGATTGTGCAGACCTTCAGAACTCGTTTTGGATATTTTATCTGCACCACAACTTCATCCCTTCAGTAAAGAAGATGGTGAAATTATTATCGATCAACAACTCAAACGAATAAAATAATTTTTTCTCTTTTTCTAAACACTTAAATAAATTAAACATAAAATATTGATAAATATATGTTTTTAATTAAATTCAACCTAATAATCCTGAGTATTTTACTAGGTTGAATCTTCTTTTTAAATCCCTACAATAAAGACATAATTTTTGTATGCCTTTATATTTTATGCGCATCTCTCATGTTACAGAGCTTCTCTCACCTGCTGGTTCACTCAAAAATATGCGCTATGCCTTTGCTTATGGCGCAGACGCAGTTTATGCAGGTCAACCACGTTATAGTTTGCGTGTTCGTAATAATGAGTTTGATCATGACAATCTAAAAATTGGCATTTCTGAAGCACACGCTTTAGGTAAAAAATTTTATGTCGTGGTCAATATTCAACCACACAATTCTAAATTAAAAAATTTCATTCGAGACCTTGAACCGATCATTGCCATGCAGCCTGATGCTTTAATCATGTCTGATCCAGGTTTAATTATGATGGTTCGAGAGCATTTTCCAGAAGTTTCAGTTCATTTATCTGTTCAAGCCAATGCTGTGAATTGGGCAACAGTAAAATTCTGGAAAAATATGGGGTTAAGCCGTGTGATTCTGTCTCGTGAACTATCTTTAGAAGAAATTGAGGAAATTAAGCAAAATGTACCCGATATGGAAATCGAAGTTTTCGTACACGGTGCACTTTGCATGGCTTATTCCGGTCGTTGTTTACTTTCAGGCTATATGAATAAACGTGATGCAAATCAAGGCGCTTGTACCAATGCATGTCGCTGGGAATATAATATTCACGAAGCAGTACAAGATGTATCTGGGGATGTCATTCCAGTTAAAACACTGGAGACAACATCGAACGACTGCATTAATAAAGATGCCGACGAGCAACACGCCTTACAACAACACCAATTTGGCGAGCCGGTTTTATTACAACGCAACCAAGAAGAAATGTTTGCTGCTGAAGAAGATGAACATGGTACCTATTTCATGAACTCCAAGGATTTACGAGCAGTTCAGCATGTTGAGCGTTTAACTCAGATGGGTGTCCACTCGCTTAAAATCGAAGGACGCACCAAATCTTACTTCTATTGTGCTCGAACTGCACAAATTTATCGCAAAGCGATTGATGATGCACAGTCAGGAAAAGCATTTGACCCAGCGTTAATGTCTCAACTTGAAGGTTTGGCAAATCGTGGCTACACCGAAGGTTTCTTACGCCGTCATGTCCATAGTGAATATCAAAACTATCAATCTGGTTCATCACGCTTTGATCACCAACAGTTTGTAGGTGAAGTTTTAGAGCGCCATGACAACTACATCAAAATTGATGTCAAAAATCGTTTTATCGTCGGTGATTCATTAGAACTTATGACCACTTCAGGGAACGTGACTTTTATATTAACTGAAATTTTAGATAAAAAAGGTCATTCGATTTTTGGAAGCGAAAGGTTCTGGACATGTGGTCAGCATTCCTATTCCAGCCGATGTCAAAATGGAATATGCCTTACTGATCCGTAACTTACCAAACTCGACAACCAATATTTCAGCAGCATCCTTAGCTTTTCAAGCAGTTTAACTAGCGAAATTAATATGGCTTTACTCATTACCAACCAATGTATTAACTGTGATATGTGCTTAGCTGAATGCCCGAATCAAGCCATATTTGAAGGTGAAAAGTTTTATGAAATCAATGCAGAACTGTGTACCGAATGCGTCGGTTTTTATGACCGCCAAACTTGTGTCGATGTTTGTCCGATAGAATGCATTGTTCCTGATCCGCAACATCAAGAAACTAAAGAGCAACTGCTAAATCGGTTTCATTATTTAAGTTTATTTGGTAGCAAAAGATTTTAATAGTAGTTGGTATTGTTCTTGCTTTGTGAATGATGTGGAAAATTCTAATAACAATAAATAATAAGGATAAATAATTCTGAATAACAAAAAAGGAACGGCGTTGTAAATCACCCTGTTCCGATAAAAGGGTAAAACAACAAGATCAAAGGGACAAAAGCCAGCATGTGTTGGGGAACATGCTGGCTTTTTTATTCAAATTTGAATATTCACAACATAAGACTGCAAAAACTTGTCCCGACACCACTGTTTGATTTCGTTGACCACTGGATCTGCTGTAGGTAAAGTTAAAAAATAATAGCCTAATGCTTTTTCGATATAGGGTGAAACAATTTTAATCCGCTGTTGTTGCAAATCCTTTGTAATCGTAATACGGCTGAGTAGCGCCACACCTTGTCCAGATAAAACAGCCTGAATCGCATGATTTTCCTGTGTATAGAACACTTGTTGTTGAGATGCATGAATGTGTAAATTTTGTCGATCAAACCACTTCTGCCAACTGATTCGGTTTGGACAATATTCATCTCCCCAAGTAAAGTGAATTAAAGGTATGCTTGACCAGTCGATTGTCTCAGAATTTAACGATGGATGCCCTACAGCAACATATTCATCTTCTGCCAATAATTCAACATTTACATCTTGATAGCCACCCAAACCATAACGAATTGCAAGATCATACAAACCTGAAGCCATATTTACAGGATCATAACTGGTATGTACTCGAAACATCATATTTGGAAAACGACTTTGTAACTCGGGTAAATAAGGAATAATCCATTCACTTGCAAACGAAGATGTTGTGGTAATCGTAAATAACCGTTGTTTATGGTGTTGTAGTTGATTCAATGCTGTTTGAATCTGTTCAAAACCTGATTGTACATGTTTAAGTAAATAATTTCCCTCTGGCGTCAATGAAATCGCACGTGTATGTCGTTCAAATAACTGTACATTTAATTGCTGTTCTAGTTTTTTAATTCGATGACTTAAAGCCGTAGGGGTTAAAAACAATTGATTCGCAGCTTTCTTGAAACTGAGATGTTCTGCAACATACTGAAATGCCAATAATTGCTCTAGTGAATAATGCAAATCCATTTTAAAGCCCAATGCATGAATTTAATTCACTTATAACATGTATTGTTATCGTTTGTCGCCGTTTAATGATTGCATGAAAATATGATCAACAAATCAAGAAAAGGCCAATTAAAATGACCAATATATTAAGAATAGATGCAAGTGCACGTACTGGTATCTCAGGAATACATCCTCACGGATCTTTAAGTCGACGTTTAACTGAACTATTTGTAAATACATGGAATGAAATTGATTCATCCATACAGATTAAAATACGTGATGTAGGGAAAAATCCACCACCACTCATTGACGAAGAATGGATTGTTTCAGAATTTGGCTATGCTGAATCATCTGAAAAAGCACAACAACGCTTACAGTTGAGTGATGAACTGATTGCTGAGTTAAATTGGGCAGATCTTATTGTTCTCGGGGTTCCAATGTATAACTTTGGGCCACCTGCACATTTAAAAGCATATATTGATAATATCGTGAGAATGAACAAAACCTATCAGTTTGATAGTCGTAAAGAACAGCCTTATACAGGTTTACTCAGCCACGAAAAGCCTATCGTTATTTTATCTGCACGTGGCGGACATGATTTTCAGTCTCCCAATGCACCTTTTAAGAATCATGTTGAACCATCAATTAAAACTGCATTTAACTTTATGGGAATAAATCAATTCTACGAAATTGCAATTGAATATCAGGAACATGGAGGTGAATTATTGCAAAAGTCTATTGCAAAAGCAGAGTTAGAATTAAAAGCTTTGGTGCATGATTTACATCAACAATTCAGTCTTAAAAAACATTGAGTGCTTGGCGGTAAGTAACATGATATCCATCAAGTGTTGAACCAAAGATTAATCGTAAGCTAAAAGAGAAAAGCCAACATATATTCAATACATGTTGGCTTTTTTATTTCATTAAACTAAATTTTATTTATAAGCTCTTATTTTATATCATAATCAATACAAAATTATTCAGGCTTTTGTGTTTCGCAAGCCTCTAATGCACGTAATGCAAAAGTATAAGCAGCACCTGCATTGAGTGAAATGGCTGTAGCTAATGCACCTGCAACTTCCGCTTCTGATGCGCCTTCTTTCATTGCCGCTTCTGCATGTACCGAAATACAACTTTCACAACGGGTTGTGATAGCAACAGCCAAAGAAATTAATTCACGTGTTTTTGCATCCAAAGCTTCTGCTGCAGCTGCATCATCCAAAGCTTGATAAGCTTGTAACATTTTTGGATGCTTTTTACCTAACGCACCAAATGATTTTTTAACATGTTGTGTGTGTTCTTTCCAATCTACAAACATTGCTTTCACCTCGTCGAATTGATAATTTAGTATTGCAATTTTTATAAGGTTAAAACCAACTAAAAGTATCAAATAACGATCTAAAAGTATCAGGCTATGTTAAACAAATTAATCGAGCTGGCTCAAATCCAAGGCAGTATTGACACGGAATGCCGATTTGGAGGAAATTGGTTATATTCTATTCCAGCCATTCAGAACACCGCTATTATTCATATCGTCCGTCAGGGTAAAGGTTGGCTATATCTGAATCATAAGAAGATTCCGCTAAATCAAGGCGACGTTATATTTTTTCCGAATGGTTCTGCACACCAACTCTTTCATTTTCAAGAGAATACTAGCGCCAACCAAATTTTAGAAAAACAATCGAAACGTAAACAAGAAATTACAACGATCAAGCAGAACACAGGCTTAACCTTAAAGACCAACCATATACAACAACTCAATTTGAACTTATTCTGCGCACATTTCACTTATTCAGAACATGCAGATTTATTTATCCAATTACCAGATTTTATTCATTTAAATATTGAACAATTACTCTTAGAACCACTTTTAAACTTACTCGAACAAGAAAAAATACAAAATGTTGGGCAAATGAAAGTCATCAATGCCCTCTCCGAAGTATTATTGATTTATATTTTTCGTAATTATTTAAATGCTCAACATGACAATATTTCAGCACGTATTTTGCAATGGAATACGTCAAAACTTTCGCAACTCATTCACGCTATTTTAAAATCTCCTGAACATAAATGGAGTTTAGAGGAAATGGCGAGCTTCCTACACTGCACTCGAATTCAACTGATTCGTCTATTTAAGAAAGACCTACATACCACACCGCATGCTTTTTTACTCAAGATCCGACTACAACATGCGAGCTTATTGTTAAAAACAAGTCATCTATCGATTTATAATATTGCTTTAAATCTTGGCTTTCAGTCTGAAACCCATTTCGGACGAGTTTTTAAACAACATTATTCAATGACACCACATTTGTATCGAAATTCTGATTAGAATTTTTAATTGATTTCATAAATTTTCAAATCAACAGTCATTTAACATATGACTTATCTTATTGATTGCTATTCTAGATTCAGCCAATAATCTAAATGGATTGTATATCAACAATAAAAAAAGGAATTGAGCTGTTAATGACTCAATTCCAATCAAGGGTAAATCATAAGAGGAATGCAAGAAAAGCCAACGTGAATTGGGAGAGCGTTGGCTTTTCCTTTGACGCTTATTGACCTGAACGAATAATGTAATCAAAAGCGGATAAAGAAGCTTTAGCACCTTCACCAGCTGCAATAATGATTTGTTTATAAGGTACTGTCGTACAGTCTCCTGCAGCAAATACACCTTTTACATTGGTTTCATTGCGATCATTCACAACAATTTCATTGCGATTTGAAAGTTCAACTGCTGTGTCTTTCAAGAAATCTGTATTTGGTAATAAACCAATTTGTACAAAAATACCTGCAAGTTCAACAGTATGCTCTTGTTCAGTCGCACGATCTTGATATTTCAAAGCAGTCACTTGTGAACCATCTCCAACCACTTCAGTTGAAAGCGCATTTAGAATTACTGTGGTATTTGGCAAGCTGTTCAATTTATTTTGAAGCACTTGGTCTGCACGTAATTTGGTATCAAATTCAACCAAAGTAACATGTTCAACAATACCTGCAAGGTCAATAGCAGCTTCAACACCAGAGTTCCCGCCACCGATAACCGCAACTCTTTTGCCTTTGAAAAGTGGGCCATCACAGTGAGGACAGTATGCCACACCACGTGTTTTATACTCTTTCTCGCCTGGTACATTCATTTCTCTCCAACGTGCACCTGTAGACAGAATGACAGTTTTCGATTCAAGTTTTGCACCATTCTCAAGTTCTACCTCAACCAAACCATTGGCTGTTTGGTCTGCACCGACAATGTTTTTAACTTTTTGTAAATTCATGATATCTACACCGTACTCACGCACATGTGCTTCCATATCAGAACCGAACTTGGGACCTTGTGTTTTTTGCACTGAAATAAAGTTTTCAATGTCCATGGTATCCATGACCTGACCACCAAAGCGCTCAGAAACAATACCAGTACGTATGCCTTTACGTGCCGCATAAACAGCTGAAGTCGCACCAGCAGGTCCGCCACCAATCACCAATACATCAAATGCTTCTTTTGCATTTAATTTTTCAGCATCTTTAGCTGCTGCACCTGTATCTAGTTTTGCAACAATTTCTTCTAAAGTCATACGACCTTGGCCAATATGCTCACCATTTTGGAAAACCATAGGTACAGCTAAAATTTTACGTTCTTCCACTTCATCTTGGAAGAAAGCACCATCAATCATGGTTGCTGTTGTGCCTGGATTATTAATCGCTATCAAGTTTAAAGCTTGTACAACATCAGGACAGTTATGACAGCTTAAAGATACAAATACATCAAAATCAGCCGTGATGTTTAAGCTTTTAATTTGGCTAAGAACTTCATCAGAAACTTTAGGCGCGTAACCCGAAACTTGTAATAAAGCCAAGATCAAAGAAGTAAACTCATGCCCCATCGGTAAACCAGCAAAGAATACACGTGGTTGTTCGCCTGCTTTAGCAATACCGAAGCTTGGTTTACGATTATTTTGCCCATCAAAACGTGCAGTCACTTTTTCAGACAAAGCTGCAACTTCTGTCACTAGTTCTTTAATTTTTTCAGATTTTTCTGAATCATTTAAAGACGCAACCAATTCGATCGGAGCTTCCAAGCGTTCTAAAAGTGTTTTTAATTGAGCAGTTGTATTTTGATCTAACATGGTAAACATCTCCAAAGGAGTTAATTTCATTTATTGAGTATATAGTACGGCAATTTAAAAAATAGATAAAACAGTTTGTTTTCATAAAAACAATCGGTTTTTTAGTTTAATTAATTCTTAACCTCTCCTATCTTATTCTTCTAATGTTAAAGTTCAATCTTTTAATATATCCAACATAGTTTCAACACTAATTCTTTAAGTGAAAGTTCTAGTTTATTGCAAGCTTAAAATTTGATTAATCCTCAATAAAAAATAATAAATTTGCGACTATCTTTACACAAAAAATCATGCCCAATCTTCTTTCAAAGTTTTAAGCTAAATCCATAAACTTTTTTTCTCCACGATTAACTACAGTTTCTTGTTCTTAATCAAAACCTAGAATAGTAATCAAGTGAGGTAAAACAATGAAAATTGAGTTTGTATTCGATATTGCTTATCCAATGAGTTATGTAGCTTTTGAAAAATTGAAACAGCATTGGAATCAACCTACTGCAAAAAAAATCGAATTATTGCCAATTCAAGTTTTGCCCGAAATTCCTGAAGAAGGCTTAAATATTTATCAATATTTGACTGAAAAATATGGTACTAAAGAGGCTGATCGAAAGTTGGATATGGCCAAATTTGCAGCCTACAGCCAAGATCTAACTGTTGATATCGAACACATGAAACGTATGCCAAACAGCGGGCTTGCGCATCAAGCAATTTTGGCCTTGGATAATACATTCGACCAATATGCCTTAACCCAAGCCATTTTTCATGCCCTATTCGCGCATGGTAAAGACATTGCGAATCATGATGAATTAAAAAATATCATCGAAGGAATGGGACTGGATGGCAATAAAGTTTTACGTTCGATCCAACATAAAGAGATCAATGACAAACAAGCTGAAATCACTCAATACGTAAGAAGTTTTGGGCAGCATCCCACTCCGTTTTACATTGTAGATGGTGAGATTTGGGATAAAACTTTCGATACTTTGGAGCTAAAACAACTTTTACTTGAAGATACGAAAAGTGTTGCTTAAACCTTTAAACATTTCGTTAATGATGATTGGCATGTCATAACTAATACACATAACTAAAACTGCACGCTGGTTACAATTCACCATTGAACAGTGTGCAGTTTTATTGTGTTAATCAAGTTGTCCGTTCATCGTGGTCAATCTGCCGATCTATACGAATAAGACGTTGCTTGATTCTACTTGCTAGAAAATAGATCAATATACTCAATGCAAAGCTAACAGCAGTGACCAACCATAAAATATTCTGTGCTATATTCGACCAAAATTTCGCTTTGTCTATTTGTGGATCAACTGTTTTTGCAATCGTTGAAACTGACTGCCCATAGACTTGATGTTGAATTGTCCAAATTTGTTCAGATTTAAAGCCATACTCTTGAAAACGACGATCTACTCTTTCATCATTCAATAGCTTTTCCGCATAAACTTTCGCGACAGTTTTGTCCTCTGGTTTATGCATCAACGCTGTTTGTACCAATAAATAATGTTTTACAGGATCAGGTATATCTGTTTGCTGTAAATAAGCATAAATTTCACTTTGTTGAATATTCTGATCATACTCAATAAAAGAGGCAACTTCACTTGCTTCATCATCTTTTAAATCATATTGAACATAGGTTAATGCAGACCAAAGTACGATAAATGCCAGTATCCATGCCACGAATTTAAGTACAAAAGACTGAAATTTAAATAAAAAATATTTAAATCTTTTTAAAACACTAACGATAAAAAAGGCACCAATGAACGACACAATGACTTTTAAAATCAACCACCCAAACCATGAAAATGCATTCATTAAATAATCAGGTTGATGAATAAACGCCCTCAATTGCTCATCAACAGCATAAGGAATATGTACTTGGTGAATATCTAAACTCAATCCAAATAAACCAAACACTATGGCTTGCTGCATAAATACAGTCATCAAGCTTACGATACCCACTGTACTCAATAAAACTGCCAAAAAAGTTAATCTTTTCTGACGTTTCGTCAAAGTGACTAAGCCTTGTTGTAAATGCTGAGTATCTAAAGGATATTTCGTTTTTTGGTTCAATGTTTGGTTCAATCAAACTACCTATGCTAACAAAGTGGTCAAAATTCTATTCAGATCAATACAAAACTCATGATGGCTTATTGGTATTCGAACTGATCACCAATTGCTGCAAATTATTTTGTAATGCTTTGATTCGTGTAGACGCTTCTTCACGTTTTTGCATGCCTTCTTTTTGAATCTGAATTACATCATTCACAGTTTTAATGAGGGTGTTTTGAACATATTCAAGTGTTTCTATATCAATCACTGAACGTTGATTCGCTTTTGCAGTATCAACAGAATTTTGATGCAATAAATCTGCATTTCTTTTTAATAGCTCATTGGTTGCATCGTCAATGGTATTAGCCAATTGCACACTATTTCGTTGTTCATTTAAAGAAATAGCCAAACTAATCTGATTCTTCCATGCAGGTAAGGTAATGTTTTTAATCGCATAAAATTTATCCACCAACATCATATTATTAGATTGGATAATACGGATCATCGGTAGCGTTTGCATTGCAGATTGCTGTAATACCTGTAAATCACTGACACGCTTTTCTAAGTTATTTGCCAAATGATTGAGATCATAGACACGTTGTGTCGTTTTCTGATCCTGCTCCAAAGCGGATAAACTCGCAATTTCTTGCTGCACTTCTTCCTGTTTGATCCGCCCTGCAGCAATATAAATACCAAGCTGACGATATTCTTCTTGCACACCATTAAACATACGATCCAAAGTATCAACTCGTGCTTTTAAACCCGTTTGTGAACTTTCGATTTCTTTGACTAAGCTATCAATCTGTTCTTTGGTGGTGTTGAAATGCTGATCAAAGCTTTGTTTTGCACCCTTAAATTTACTTAAAATCCCGCCAATAAAGCCTGAACTTTTAGACTTATTCAAAATACTTGAAGTATTTAACTGCTGAGCGACTTGTACAACCTCATTCAGTTTTTGGCCCGTTACATCTAAGTCTTTATTTTTAACCAAGTTCAACAACTCATCGGTATAAGTCGATGTTTTAGTTGCAATATTTTTACCGTACTCAGCGACAGCTGCATGATTAATATTGGCCAAATCTTTATGCGCATTTACAACTTCATTAAAATCGTCATTGTTTAAACCAATTTCTTTTAAATTCAGCTGTTCAAACTTTTGTAATTCTAAGCTCGAATTTGACTCAATTGGTGGCTGTTGATGATTTGATTCGCTCATAAAAATGTACCCTATTTGTTTTCTAATGATTTCTTTAATGACTGAATTAATTTATCACGACTTTTATCGAGATCGTCTGTTGTCGTAAAAGAATTCTGTGCACTACTTTGTTTGACATGATATTGCCAAGCAGGAATCAACACCTGTTGAGCTTCATTAAATCGATCTAATAATGATAATGAAAGCTGTTGAGTGAGTTGCATTTGAGCCAATGCAATATCATTACTTGCTTGAAGCGTCTGTAAAGTATGAATTTTCTTAGACAATCTATCTGAAAAATTATCTAAAGGATGTCTATTTTGCACAAAGTCAGGATATTCATGTAAAAACTCTTGTGCTGCACGAATATATTTTGCCATTTGTTCACGTAAACCACTGGCTTGTTGGAAGCGTGATTCAGATTTTTGGATTTCAATCTGTAGACGCTGACTCAAATGCTTCGCTTCTTCTATCGAACTTTCTAAATCGTGTAAATATTTAACCTGACCTGCACTAAACTCCAAATCAAGTCCTAACCACCTTTGTAAAATGTTGAATTTCCGTTGATCTAGTTTTTTTTTGGATACTGATAACTGTTCAATAATTTTACTAATCACTAAACTTAATTTCTGCGTTAAATTTGGATCTATACTGTTTAATAATACAGATTGCGCCTGAATGAGCTGGTCTGCATACATGTTCATACGTGTTTGATTATCCAACAAAGGAATCAAATCATTACGTTTAATTGAAAGCAACTCATCAGAACTACAAGGAATTTGCTCAATAGGAGTGAGGACTTTAAATTGTTTCATATCCGTTTAAAATGAAATATTTATCCAAAATTTATCAAAGATTTACGCAATGCTTTAAATAAAACACAGCCTCATTAAACTTATAATATAAATTGCGTATGAATCCTATATAAATAGCAAAAAATATACAGATTAAAAAAGCCAGTTTCTTCAAACTGGCTTTCCTTCAAACAAATAAACAATACAATAGTCTTAATGCTTCATTTTATAACGGCGATAGCCTGCGAGTCCCATTAAGCCCAATATACTGAACCAACCAAAGGCACCACCACCACTCACACGCGTACTTCCTGGTGCTGTGCCTGAGTTTTCTAACTTCACAGTCGCTGCATTAGAAATTAGACCATCTGCATCATAAACATGATATGTAAATTTATAACTGAAAGGATCTAAGGTATTTCTAAGTTGAATATGCAACTTACCACCGTAACAGGTATATTTACTGTCTTGGCCTGGGCATGGTCCACTGCGATCAGCTGTAATAATCACAGGATCTAGATTTGTTGCAATACGTATTGGTAATTCTTCACCGTTTGCATTGACATAAAATTTTGGTTTATTCGGTCTATCTGTTAAAGCACTGGTATTTCCGTCACCATCATCATTTGCATATTGCAATAGGTCAATATCAATTGCATTGCTCGAGCCATAGGCAATATTTAATGTGGTATCTTCAGCATTAGGTGCGATATTGACATAACTCGCAATAATATATGCCGATGACACAACCTCAGGATTGGCACCTTTTAATTTCAACTGATAACTACAAAACTCATTATCACCTGATGGTGTCACATTATCACTGGTACGCCACATCATAATTTTATTGAGATTCGCATTCCATTCACAATGAAGCTTTGGATCTACTTTTCCATCAAATTGTTTGTTGCTATCTAAAATTCCAACACCTAATGGTTTAACAACAACTTCATAGTTATCGGAACTTAAATGTTTCACTGTTCTGACATCATTGCCACTCGCATCTTTTGTCACAACCTCAGCGGGTAAACTCGTCGCAAATGGATCAACAAAGATCGTCCGATACTTTTGGTCTGATTTGGTATATTTAATCAGATTGCTGTATTTATCCACCTGAATTTTATAAAACGGCAGATAATCTGGTTTTGTCGCTTTATCTTCTAGCAGTTTAGTATAGGTATCCAATTCATTTTGATATGTTTTTAGCGCAGTTACCACTGATGTATTGGTTGCACTTACATTGTTTGCAGTTAAGCGAAGCAACTCCGTTGAACCTAAGTCACATGAATTTGCTTGTTCATTCGTACCATTTGAATTCACTGCAACCACACGGGTGACACCACGCTGATCCGCAGTACTACATCCTACATATCCCACATCGACTAAGTCTTTGTCGGTGCCTAAATCTTTAGGGAAATACATAGGCATGAAGTTAGTCGATTCACTCGGCGTTTGTAATTCAGTTAAAATCGTTGAGAAATTGATTTGACTGACATCCAAGGTATGATCTTTATTGTCTTTGGTTAGCGCTTCTGCAACCTCACATTGATCATTTCCAGCTGCAAGGGTCAATGCGTTATAACTCAAGATCATCCCTGAGTCTTCAACCTTCGACACATCACCATCTGCATAACGACAAGATTTGCCTGTGTTATAGGCCAACACATTATTGACCAGCGCTTTAGCACCATAATATCCGTACAATAATGTCGTCCAAGCATTATTTTTAACAATGGTATTGCTTTGTAAAGATAAACTTGAGGCATCACTGAAATTCACCTTGCCCTGTGGTGTTGTAGCACTGAACTGAATAATACTACCGTTATTGGGGTTAGCTGTGTTATTGGTGATTGTATTCGCAGTCAATGCAGCTGTTGGTTGTCCACAGAAATTAAAAACACTCGAACTCGTTGCCGAACCATTATTGACAAAACTTGCTGAACTTATCGCAATATTACGTGTCGTAAACTTTAAATTATCGGCACATGTCATGCCTAAGACACTACCTTGCTCAGCTTGATTGGCTTGAAATACACCGTATGTAATGGTCAATGCGCTGGTAACATCGTTTAAATAAATTGCACCGCCTGCTTTGGCTTTTGCATTCAGAATAGAAACATTATTTAAAGTTAACGTCCCGCCTGCGTAAATAGCTCCACCAACATCGTTATTACTATCGCTCGAACTTGAACCATCTTTTAACACTAAATTATTTAGGGTTAAGCTTGGTTTATTGTCATAGATCGTATTAAAAATACGAGCCTTGCCTTGACCAGAAATGGTGGTTTTTAAAGGTAAAGGCGCAGGATAAGTATTGGTCAATACACTTGGACGTGAGTAATCAGCAGATTCTTTACCCCAAATTGCCACGTCTGAATTTGGCCGTAATTCTTTGTTTAATAAATATGTTCCAGCTTCAAGTTGGATAATATTCGGCACGCTTGCATAGACCTGCCCTGCAATACAGCCACCGTATGCCTTGTGCGTAGAGGCTGCTTTTAAAGCCTCTCGCAAGGAACAATGATCAAGATTTTCACCATCTTCATCTGCAAAGGTCGTCACGTAAATCGTACGATCTTCAGCTGCCATAAGTGACATTGCAGACAATATCGTAACTGTCAAAAGTCCTTTTTTATAATTTTTCATGTCCAATCCCTTTTACTTATACTTTATGCGGCGATAACCAACCAATCCAACTAAACCAATCAGTGATAAGAAACCAAAACTACCACCAGAAGTTTTAACTTTATCGTTTTTAAAATCGTCAGGTTTTCTTTGTACAATTCGTGCAGGTATTGTAATGTAAGGATTATCAGATTTATTAAAACTGGTGGTTGATGTTACTACATTGATTTTAAACTCATCTGAACCTTGCCAATGACCATTTGGTGTATAAACCACATCACCATTTTGATTAATTGTTATGCTGCCTTTTGAAGGCGTCTTGGTTTGAATTATTTTCAAACAACCGATTTGCCAAGGTTTACCGTTACCATCTAAATCACGATTAAAAATTTTCTTACACTGTTCAGCACTCACTAATTCTCCATCTTGCAACTGATCTGCAATAGAGAAATTCGCAGTTTGATCGTATAGGATATCCTGACCGACTGTAGTCACATTAGAAGTATCAATCACCAATTCTATCGCACCACGGTCACACAACTCAGGGTTACGATCACGTGCTTTTCCACGTTGATCCGCAGTAGAACATGCCAAAACTTGATCTTGAACAGTTACACCATGATTCACAATTGGTGAGTCTGTAATAGAAGTATAGCTTGGTAAAATCCGAGGTAAAAAATAACCTAATGAGATTGATGGCGCTTCCGTGAAAGGACACAAAATCCCACTAGAACTATAATCACACTTACCTTCAGTAGTTGTTCCAGCGATTAATTGCGTATTGCCTAATTCAGTAGATTGAAAACCATTACAACCTGCAGAATAAAGGTTATTACTCACCTGCATTGCTTCGCCACCAGCCTCAATCGTACAGTCTTGCGTACCATTTTTAGCAAGAATACTGTTGGCGACATAACCTTTCTTTTGTGGCGCATTTAAAATCAGGCCCATGCTATTTAAAATCATGGTGACATTATTGATCTGCATGGCATCGAAAACTTTAGCAACATAACCTTTGTTGCTAAAAATAGTACTGTTAATCACACCAAATGGCACTGCTGTACCTAAAGTTTTTAATGCCTCTTCTGAAAATTGATTCTTTGTATCAAGGACTGAACCTGTTGCTGCAGTCGCTTCATTATCACGTATAAGCGACTGCATAATGGTATAGGCAGGAATTTCGGTATAAATTGCACCACCTTCTTCTGCTTTATTGCCTTTAATTAAAGTGTTGTTCAAACCAACAAAACTTAAACTCTTATTGGCTTCATAAATACCTGCGTTATAAATTGCACCGCCTTGTTTCGCGACACCATTGAGCAACTGACCATGATTCATAAGTAATTTTTCTTTGTTATAAATCAAACCACCCTGTTCTGCACAGATTGATTGGCCACACCCTTTTAATGTAATTTCAGTAAATGTAACATTGAGCATTGCTGGTGCTGTTTCAGCAGCAGGATCTACCATTTTTTCAATGTGAAATAAACGGTCTTTACCTGCCATTTTAATAATTGCGTTTTTCTTACCGACAACATTTTCAGTATCGGTAACATTGGTTTCATAGTTAGATGCAAAATCGATATTTTTAGAAATACGCACTTCTTTATTGAGCACATATTCTTTATTGGCATCAAGAAGAATTCTTGCATTTGCTGACTTGCCACCACAACCATTGTAGCCTGCTTCTGGCATCCCCTGATTAATATATTCAATGGCTTCTCTTAATGAACACTGATCATCCGCTTTAACAACATCTTCCGTTGTTGTCACCGCAATATTCGCACTAAATGCATGACCACTGATACATAATAATCCTAAGCCTATGCCCCGTTTGAGCATTATAGTCTCCTTAATTTCTTTTAATTATTTCTTATCAACCAGCAATGTGGCCATAAATCCTTTTCGCGTACTTTGTCACAGTTAAAAAAAATTCTCAAGAATTTTGCGATAACGTGATTTGACAAGATATTGCGGCTTACTTCCTGCTAGACAATCGAAGACTACCCTCTATCTATTGTCTATACTCATCAATCAATGCATAGATTTGTCTTAACGTAGAATGGGATAACTTTGTTTTCTCACCCTTCAGTAACTTTTCTAATTGTTCAACTGACTGAAGCAGTGTACTCGTTTGATGCGGTCCATGTAATAGCATATATTCCGTTATTTGTGGGTCAAAATGTACACCCCTGCGCTCAAGTACTGAATGTAAAAGTGATTGACGGTCTGCGTAGGAATTTCCACTTGGTACTTTTACACTAACTGCTTGGGTTAAACGTGATTGTAAATCAGGTAATTCGAGCTTTAATTCGATTGGTGCAAAACGTGATGAAAACACCAGTTGACCACCACCTTCATTATTATTATTAATTAAATGAAACACAGCTTTTTGCCAATGCGGTACACCACTAATGGCTTCAATATCGTCCAAGGCGACTAAATCATAACTTTCTAATGAGGTAATCGCTTCAATTGGTGCGTCGAGTAATTCAAGTAAAGAAACCTTAATTGCAGATTTGCCAATTTCTAAATAAGAATCACAAATCGCCGAAAGTAGATGACTTTTCCCTGTCCCTGCTCCACCATAAATATAGAAGCGGTTCATCAAACCCGCATGAAGCTGACGCACAGCATCAATTACAGGCCCCCAACCTGGCCCAGAAAAATCACTAATTCGGGCATCCAGTTGTGGTTCTATATCCAACTGTAATTGACGCATAGACGGTATAAATTCCTAAAGTGGTTCTTGGTCTGATTTGACCTTTTCTTCATTATCTTGCGTGTTTTTTATTTCAATATCAAGATCAACTTGCTGACTATCCACGGAAATCGTTTCAACATGCCCGTCATTGTGTATCACAACGGATGCTGGCGCACTGAATTGATAAAACTGACTTTGTTCATACCATTCTCTAGCATGTTTGAGTAATACCACAATTACAGCTGCGACAGGTAATGCAATCAACATTCCCACGAAGCCTGCAAGTTGAGCGCCTGCTAAGACAGCAAAAACCACAGCAACGGGTGATAAACCAATTTTATCGCCTAACAAGAACGGTTGTAAGATATAGCCTTCTATTAATTGTCCAACACCAAAAACGGCCAGTACCATCAATAAATGCTTTGGGTCCATACCAAATTGGAAAAAGCATGCGATCACTGCCGCAATAATTCCTACACCAAAACCTAAGTAAGGAATAATGCTACATAAACCAGCAACCATTCCAATGATTAAACCGACTTCTAAACCAATCGATTGCAGACCAACAGCATAGACAATTCCAAGTAAAATCATGACCAAGAATTGTCCTTTGACGAATGCGCCTAAAACACTATGACATTCACTCACAATTCTTAAAGTACTTTGCTCATATTGGCGTGGAATCAAGTTTCTTAAGCTTGCCAACATGCGATTCCAGTCCAGTAAAAAATAGAATGCAATAATTGGAATTAAGACAATAGTTCCACCAATCGAGATAAAACTGAGGCCCGATTGTGCTATTTTCAAAGCCATGGTTTGAATACTGTCAGCACTATAATTGGTCTGCACATATTCCATCACAACCTGAGAAATTTGATCTGTATCTAATTCCATTCGCTCTACATTGAATGAATTAGAAACCCAAGGTAAGAAAGTTGAATTAATCCAATGAATCCCTGCTGGAATACTATCCCGTGCATAAATTAATTGCTTCCACACCAAAGGTACAACGAACCATACCGCCCATGTCAGTACAACACCAATTCCAATAAATACGATTGCAATTGACAGCCATCTTGGTAAAAATTGAGATAACTTTTCCACCACTGGGCTAAATAAATAAGCCACAAGAAAAGCAGCGACAAAAGGAATGACTACGGGTTTGAGTAAGTATAAAACCCATAGGATTAAGGCAATACCACCAAGTATAAAAATGCGTTTTAAGGTCCGATCGTGCATGTAATCACGCCTTTTTCAGATTTAATCATTATAGAAAGAAAAATATTTGAATAAACATAACATTTTAGTGCAGAAATAACATAAGAATTTCGTATATTCAGGTATAATCTGCGCACGAATGCGGAGACTTCACATATGAGCAACTCAACTTCTACCCCAAACACTGGTTTAAGCTATAAAGACGCTGGTGTCGATATTGAGGCGGGCGACGCACTTGTCGATCGAATCAAATCTGTCGCTAAACGTACAACTCGCCCTGAGGTCATGGGTGGCTTAGGCGGTTTCGGTGCCCTTTGTAAAATCCCTAAAGGTTATGAAGAACCTGTTCTTGTATCTGGTACAGATGGTGTCGGTACTAAATTACGTTTAGCACTAAACTTAAACCGTCATGACACAATTGGTCAAGACTTAGTTGCAATGTGTGTGAACGATCTTCTTGTCTGCGGTGCGGAACCACTCTTTTTCCTAGATTATTATGCAACAGGTCACTTAAATGTAGACGTAGCTGCCAATGTTGTTACAGGGATTGGTCAAGGTTGTGAGCTTGCAGGTTGTGCATTGGTTGGCGGTGAAACTGCTGAAATGCCGGGTATGTATGAAGGTGAAGATTATGACCTTGCAGGTTTCTGTGTAGGCGTGGTTGAGCAAAGCAAAATTATTGATGGTACTAAAGTCAAAGCAGGTGATGTTTTGATTGGTGTTGCTTCTTCAGGTGCACACTCAAACGGTTACTCTCTACTTCGTAAAATCTTTGATGTTAAAAATGTTGATTTAACACAAATCGTAGATGGTCGTCCACTTGCAGATACAGCAATGGAACCAACACGCATTTATGTGAAAGCGATCTTAGAACTTCTAAAACATGTCGATGTTCACGCGATGGCACATATCACAGGTGGTGGTCTTCCAGGTAATTTACCTCGTGTATTACCAAATGGCGCACAAGCCGTGATTAATGAATCATCTTGGCAATGGCCTGAATTATTCCAACTTCTTCAAAAAGAAGGTGGTGTAGACAGATTTGAAATGTATCGTGCATTTAACTGTGGCGTAGGTATGGTGATTGCAGTTGATGCAGCTGATGCTGAAAAAACCATTGAAGTATTAAATGCTCAAGGTGAAAAAGCTTGGAAAATTGGTCATATCCAAGACAATGCTGAATCAGTTGAAGGCGCTGACGAAAAAATTCGCGTTATTTTTGCATAAGTACATCACATGATCAAAATTGCTGTACTGGTTTCAGGCAGTGGAAGTAACTTACAAGCCCTGATCGATGCCAATCTTTCAGGGAAAATAGTTGGAGTTATTTCCAATAAAGCAGATGCCTATGCACTACAACGTGCAAAAAATGCGAATATTCCCACCGCAATAATTGAACATAAACAATATCCTAATCGTGAAGCTTTTGATGATGCGATGCATCAACAACTCAGCGATTGGAATGTTGATTTAGTTATTCTTGCTGGTTTTATGCGGATTTTAAGTGCTCAATTTGTCAACGCTTGGGAAGGTAAAATGGTGAATATTCACCCTTCCCTTTTGCCAAATTATAAAGGTATGCACACCCATCAACGTGTTTTAAACACTGGGGATTTACTGCATGGTTGCACAGTGCATTATGTCACTGCGGAACTTGATGCAGGGCAAGCCTTAACGCAAGGTGTTTTAAAAGTTGCACAGCATGACAATGTGGCATCACTTGCAAAACGTATTCATGTACTTGAGCATCTGATTTACCCTCAAGCAGTTGAATGGATTTGTAATGGCACAATTCAACATTTGGAAAACGGTCAAGTTTTATATAAGGGGCAAGCTTTAGAAAAGCCAATTCAGTTTTGCCAACTTTGAAGAATGATCAAGTGTCTGAAAACAAAAAATGCATCCTCGGATGCATTTTTTATTGGAATTATAGTTTTGGATAAAACAGATTAGAACCAACTATTGTTGAATTAACGTCTTGACCAATTCAACAGTTTTAACAGGATGCTCCAAAGGAAACATATGTCCTCCTGAGGTTACTGTAAAAGGTATAGCTAACTTTTTCTGAATGATTTGTGGAAATTTTTGCTTTAGAAATGGACTTTCATCCCCGATCACCAAATGTGTTGGTACAGGTGGATTTGGCATAGGTAACCACATTGAATCTGAATTTGTCCGGAAAATTTCGACTTCATCGTATTTAGAAATGGTTAACTCAACACCACCCCTCGTTGTATCTTCAGTTAAAGCATAATCTATATAAGCTTGAAAACAATCTTGATCAAAATGCTGGTAAAACCCTTTCGGTTTTAACAATTCTGCTGCTTGTTCACGCGAGTCCCAATGATCACGACGTTTGATACTCAGTGATGCTGGCGTAATTTTATCAATCAATTTTGGTTTAAAAATTTTAGCCATGAACATCACAAAAGCAGCTTTTCCCACGATTAAAGGCGGATCAAGCATAATGACCTTTTCAAATAATTCAGGTCGTTTATATGCAGCTTTAAAAGTCAACACTGCACCTAAAGAATGCCCTAAACCAATCACTTTACGTCCCTGCGCTTGCTGGACAATACTGTCAATGACTTGATCTGTCAGCTCATTCCAACCATGTGCAATCGGATAACGGCGATCAGGGCCAAGCAAGGGAACATAAATCACATCATATTCATCTTTCAGCAAATCAAATAGCTTGGTATAAACTTTTGAAGGTACACCATTGGCATGTGCAAAATGAATGAGCGGCTTTTGTTGATGCGAATGATTCATGATATTTAATTTTCTATTTTAAAAGTCAGAAAAACGCCTCTCACCGTAAAACAATGAGAGGAGGCTTTAAAATTTTACTGCATTTTTACATCTTGGTTCATGCTCAACTTTTGGCTCATTGCCTCAGCCACGCCATGCCCCATTTCAGAGCCTAAACGGCCTAAAATTGACTCAAAAGGACTACGTTCAACTGTATAATCTACAGCTTTAGTGACTTTTAACTCACGTTTAAGTGTTTCAATATTTCCTGCTTTATCTGCAATACCTAGTTTAATGGCTTGCTCACCTGTCCAAAATAAACCTGAGAAGATTGCAGGATCAGTTGATTTTAATTTTGCACCACGGCCTTGTTTCACAGCAGTGATAAAGTGTGAATGTACATTATCTAACAATGCTTGAATATGTGCTTTTTGCTCAGGATTAATCGGTTTCGTCATGCTTAAAATATCTTTGTTATTTCCAGCAGTCATGGTTCGATCTTCTACACCCAATTTTTGAGCTAGGCCATTCACACCATAATTTGGCATGATCACGCCAATAGAACCCACTAAGCTTGAAGGATTAACCCAAATTTCATCAGCAGCAGAAGCAATATAGTAAGCACCTGATGCACCCATATCACCAATCACAGCATAAACTTTTTTATCTGGATTTTGTTTTTTTAGATATTGAATTTCTTGCCAAATATCATCAGATTGCACAGGCGAACCACCTGGTGAGTTGACATTTAAAACCACAGCTTTGGCTGATGTTGATTCAAATGCCTTTTTCAAAGATTTAATCGTGTCAACACTGTTCACACCTTGATTACTTGAATCAATTGTTCCGACAATATTCACAACACCTAAATGCTCACCCGAAGTTACTTCACCATCACTACCATTTGATAATGAACAACTTTTAGTCATCATCACCAAGACAACAAGAATATAAAGGAATGTAAGAACTTTGAAGAAAATTCCCCAACGACGACTACGACGTTGTTCTTCTACAGAAGCGAGAACGACTTTTTCTAAAAGACGCCATTCTTGTCCTGTAGGTTGTTGACCAGAGGAAGGATTCGAATTTGTGTTTTCGTTTTGTGGTTTCGGCGGCCAATCAGACATTTATACCATCCAAATTAATTATTCAGGGTTCATTATATACAAGGAATACATATAATCTGTCTAATCATTGCGATTTATTCTATAATATTTTGCTAAATCACAATATACATCAACCACATTTCTATTTTTCGTACCGATGACTGAAAAACATAAGACTACAATCACTCGACTTCTCAATTTTTTCAGTCGACAGCCAATTCCAATCGCTCGTTTTATCGGGCGTTTTTTGGCAACTGTTGTCAATGTATTACACATCAGTAAAACTTCGGAAACGATTCGCTTAAATATTGGTATATGCTTTCCTGAATTGGATAAACCTCAACGTGAATTGATTACTCGTCATGCGATTCGCAACGAAATTCAATCCTATATGGAGTTTTTTACCATTTGGGGAAGCTCCGCTCAAAAGAATATTGCCCGCATTCACCAGATTCAAGGCGAACATTATTTTCATGATGCAATTGCACAAGGTAAAGGTTTGGTGCTTATCGTACCGCATTTTGGCACTTGGGAAATCATGAATGCTTGGTTTGCTCAATATACGCAAATGACCATTATGTATAAACCGATCAAAAGCGACGAAGCAGATCAGTTTGTACGTGCAGCAAGAAGTCGTGAAAATGCAAATTTAGTCCCTACAGATGAGTCTGGAGTACGACAAATTTTCAAAGCCTTAAAACAAGGTGGGACAACTGTGATTTTGCCAGACCACACCCCTGATATCGGTGGGGAGCTGATTGAGTACTTTGGCATTCCACTTTATTCAAGTAATTTAAATGCAAAACTGATACAGAAAACCAAAGCCAAAGCTTTATTTTTATATGCGACTAGAAATCATGATCATGGCTTTGATATGACCATTGAACCAATTGATGAAAGTATTTATCAGGTCAATGCCGATGAGGGCACTTCGATCATTTTCAAACAGATCGAACAACTCATTCGACAATTTCCTGAACATTATCATTGGAGTTATAAACGTTTTAAAGCACATCCTCAGCTGAAAAAAATTTATAACATCCCCAATCTTGATGCAATGTCTTTGGTTAATTCAGTCAGAAATCAAGTGACTCTTGAAGATTAACCACTTTTGGGTTTGTCGAAAATCCTTGATCTCCATTTGACCATTTGTTTTAACATTAAACTCAATTGATCCCTGCTCGATTGTAGTCCTTACTGGAATATTCAGCGCCTTTAATCTTTTTAAAACAATCGGATGTGGATGTCCATAACGGTTTCCATAACCTGCCGATACAATAGCCAGCTTAGGTTTTAGCTGTTTTAGAAATGCAAATGAAGAACTGTGCCGACTACCATGATGCCCCATCACCAATACATCTACATTTAAATCAGGATACTGTTGTAACAAACTGAACTCTGTTTCCCAACCTGCATCACCCATGATCAAAAAGTTTTGATACTGATTCGATTGAGGCACTTGAATATAAATCACACAGGATAATTCATTTTGATTATATGGCACTCCACTTAGGCTATTTTTCGGTGGTGACAACACCTTTATTTTGACCTGACCATATTGCCAATGTTGCCCTTGATAACAATATTCAAAATTAGAATGATCAAAACGCTGATCTTTTTCATTTGAATAGACCTTTTGAATATCGACTACTTTGGCAATCTCTGCAAAAGCGCCACTATGATCTTGATCTAAATGAGACAAAATCACTTGATCCAGCTGAGCAACTCCTTGTCGAGCCAAATACGGAATAATCAAATTTTGGCCGATACTAAATTTAGTTTCATCATAAAAACCGCCAGTATCGACCATCATTTTATGCTCAGGTAAATTGATAAAAACCGCTTGCCCTTGCCCGACATCTAACACATTAAATTGAAAAATATACTGACTTTTATTGGGTAATAATAAAGGTATTAAGCATATGAGTGCCCAAAATCTAGGTATCACTCCCTTGGGTAAGAACAGAATAAATATTGCAAAAGCAATACACAGTATTTGTACAGCACTAAAAGCCCACCAATCTAATTTAAAACCTAAAGTCTGATCTAAAAAATCAAGCAAACTTAATAGAAAACTCAACAACTGATCTGCAACTTTAAAAAGTAATATTCCCAAGGACGTAGAAAATAGACTCATGCATGCAGCCAAGACCTCAATAGGAACGACCAAACTTCCAATCACAGGAATCGCGATAAAATTACTCAGTGGTGTAAGCCATGAAAACTGTTGAAAAATCCACAATACTAAAGGCATTAAAGCAATAAATGTTTTCCACTGAGAATCGAATAATACCTGTACAAAATGCTTTAGCTTTGCTTGCCATGATTGCACTTGTTGCCTAGGTTGCTGCTGTATTGTTTGATAAACCCTAATCAGAATAAAACATGCCCCAAAAGATAACCAAAATGCAGCGGATAAAATGCTAAATGGGTCGATCAGTAATAAAATACTTGCCGTGAATAACAAATGTTTAATGGCTTGAATTTTTTGGTTTAAAAGTAGAATTAGACTAAACACAGAGACCATAATCATGGTTCGTAAGGCGGGTATTTCAAATCCCACGAAAGCCGTATAAAAAACCACACAAGCTAAAAATGGGTACACCAATAAATAAAGTCGAGGTATTTTTAAAAATATTTTTGGATAAATTTTCCTCGCAATAAGATTAAAAATAAAGCAAAACATCATGGCAAAAATAAGTACATGAGGCCCTGATATTGCAAGTAAATGTGCAATACCAAGCTTTTTAAATAAGCTTTGGATTTCAACAGAGAGTAAACTTTCATCTCCTGTTAACAATGCCAATAAAAGCCCTTTATTGTGCAAAGATGAATTAGAAATAAAATGTCTAAAATCCAAACGTAGGCGTTCTATTTTCAATAAAATACGTTGATCAAAGTGCTGCTGTTGATCAATAAAAGATTGAAAACCGAACTGTTTTAGCTGATTTTCATCAATCGTATGAATCGCTTGTAGGTCAAGTATCCCGAGTAGATTTTCTTGCAAAAACCATTTTTCTTTATCAAATGTACCTTCAACAGCATAGCCATGTACGACCTTAAATTGCCCAGTAACTTGATAATAATGTCCCAGTTGAATCATTTCAGCTTGTTGTTCATTGACATACATCACCATGGGAATGGGCTGCTGGTTCGGCATTAAAACCACAATACGTTGCTGAATCAGTTTTTGTTGTCGAAACGATGGGGTATTATTTTGGGCCTGATCATTCAATTTAATTTTATTCATAGACTGAATATAAATCAGATGTTGTGATTGATTATTCTGTAAAGGTCTTAACGCCAAACGCTTTTCTAATGCATGATCTGCATACAACAAACCTGATAGATATGTAAAAATACACACCGTAATCAACGTCATACATTTAAATATAGAACTGTCTGTACATGAGTATTTTTTATAGAAGCGATTAAAGTATTTAAATCCCAGTAAAATTAAACTTAGCCCCAAACTAAGCGCAAAATATAAGTTGAGAGATTGAGGTGTTTTAACCCCCATGAATGAGATACCCAGTATCCACCCAATCAAAATGATGTAGCTATACATACTCATAATAGTTATTCGATTTTATTGTTATCTAAAGGAAACTTAAGCCCAATCTGGTTGAGCTTAAATGTTATTCTAAGAATAGAAAATAGGCTGTATTAAATATCAGTTGTGATTAAGCGTCAATCCACAAACCATCTTGCATATGTAAAATGCGATCTGCCGATTTAGCCAATTGTTCATCATGCGTCACGATTAACATGGCCATATTCAATTCTTCACGTAAATCACGCAGCAATTCAAAAATCGATTTGGCTGTTTTACGGTCTAAATTTCCCGTAGGTTCATCGGCCAACATCAATTTAGGTTGCGTCACCAAAGCACGTGCTAAGGCAACCCGTTGTCTTTCACCGCCTGATAATTCACCAGGTTGGTGCGTTAAACGATGCGTCAAACCGACACGCTCAAGTAAATATTCAGCGCGTTGTTTGACTTGTTTAAAATCTGCATCTTTACGCAACATTAAAGGCATTGCAACGTTTTCTAAAGCGGTAAACTCTGGAAGTAAATGATGGAATTGATAAACAAAACCCAAGTGTTCATTACGTAAAAAACCACGCTCAGCTTCACCTAAGTTATCAAATCGTTTGCCATTCAGATTGACTAAACCTTGCGTCGGACGATCCAAACCACCCAAAATATGCAATAGCGTACTTTTACCCGAACCACTCGAACCAACAATCGAGACAAACTCACCCTGTTGAACTTGTAAAGATAAACCTTTTATAACATCTACATTCGATTTGCCATCTGTAAATGATTTATAAATGTCTTTGGCTTCAAGCACTGTGTTGCTATTCACCACATTGGCAAAGTTACTCATAACGCAGTGCCTCCGCAGGTTGAATTTTTGCAGCACGTAAAGCTGGATAAATAGTCGCCAAGAAACTTAACAATAAGGATAATCCGACAATCACAACCACATCTTGCCATCTTAAATAAGACGGTAAATAGTTGATAAAATAAGCATCAAATAAATGTAAACCTAATGCAGTATTCAACCAGCCAATAAAGTTGCTGATACCTAAAGCGGAAATGATACCTAAGATAGCTCCAGCCACTGTTCCAACAACACCAATCACAGTACCTTGAACCATAAAAATCCGGGTAATCGTTGCAGGTGAAGCACCTAAAGTCCGAAGAATCGCAATATCCGATTTTTTATCGGTAACAACCATCACCAATGAAGACACAATATTAAAAGCTGCAACCAAAACAATTAAGAAAAGTAGCAAACTCACCATCGCCTTTTCCATCTGAATGGCACTGAACAAATTACCATGTGTATAGGTCCAGTCAGAAGCGTAAAACGTTCCTGGAAGTTCTTTTACAATTTGATTGGCCACTTGAGGTGCTTGGAAAATATCATCCAACTTCATGCGCACACCTTGCGCACCATCGGGTAGGCGTAACAAAGTTGAAGCATCATTCAAAGCAATATAGCCAAGGCTCGAATCTACTTCCGCACCTATACTAAAAATACCTACAATTTTAAAGCGCTTAAAACGCGGTACTACGCCTGCAGGAGATGGTGTCGCTTCAGGTAAAACTAGTGTGACATTATCATTTAGGCTTAGTCCTAAAGCATCTGTCATCTGTTTACCTAAAACAATGCCATATTCACCCTTTTTTAGTTGATCTATGCTACCTTCCACCATATGATTTTGGATAATTGAAACCTTCTTTTCATATTGAGGTTCAATACCCGTGACCATGATTCCAGCAACTTGACCTTGTGCAGTGAGCATACCTTGTAATTGCGTAAAGGGTGCAACACCAGTGACATGCTCATGTTGTTCAATCTTCTTTGCAAGAACGGGCCAGTCTGTTAGAATTTGTGTTGAAGAAACAGTGGCTTGAGGTATCATACCCAAGACACGAGTCTTTAACTCTCGGTCAAAACCATTCATAACAGACAGAACTGTGATCAGTACAGCGACGCCTAAGGTGAGACCGATCATGGAAACCAGAGCGATAAAAGAAATAAAGTGATTACTACGCCGTGCGCGAGTGTATCTCAACCCTATATACAGCGAGATTGGTTTAAACATACCATCTAGTCCGAGGTGTTTTATGGAAGCGTTACAGCATCAAAATGAAACAAATGAACGTCGCGTGATGTCGCGCATCGATGCTGCATTAAGGATCAACTATCAAGTCATTTCTGAAGAAGTTGCGCTGAACGATCCATATGATTCTAACTTTGTATTACCGCGCTATTTTCTACTACTTGCAGAATTAGATCAATTTGATCATGCACTTCACTACGAATTAGAACAATTAAATGAAAAAGATCAACAAATTGCTCGAATCTTATCCTTATTCAATCAAAAGTTAAACCTTATTACAGGTTCTATTTACGACTCTATTGTACAAACCATGTTACCAACCCCTCAAAAAGTCAATTTTTCTGAGAGTGGTTTTAGCTTTACTAGTCAACAACATTTAAAACAAGGTACTTATATTCATGTGGCCTTAAGCCATCCTGAAAACTTCTTCCATATCGCAGCAACAGCTCAGATTGCCTATTCAGAAAGTGTAGAAAATGAACAATATCGTGTGGGTGCATATTTCATCACCTTGCATCCTCAAGACCGAGTCAAACTCGCTGAATGTATTCAGCTCAATGCTATTCCTTCAAACTGAAGGATTTCATTGAAGACATTACCCGAAAAACTAAGCACCGATTTTTTTAGCGAGTAATCTGCTCGCTTTAAAATCTTTATAGAAATATAAGAATAATCCAAAAATTAAAACAGCCGCCCCGATAAAGACGGTGATTGTTAATTTCTCATCATTCAGCAATGCACCCAACAACATCGCCAACAATGGCGTCATGACGGTAGTTAAAGATAAAGTTGTCGCTTTAATATTCTGTACCAGTTTGAAATAGCAGAACATGGCCAATAATGATGCCATCAAAACAGTATAAATCAATGCAAGTAGCGATTGTGTATTGGGCAAATGTGTCGGCACATATTGCCAAATGAAAGGAACAATACACAATGCAGCAAAGGTAGAAAACAAAATGGAACCCGTAGCTTGCGCCATCGGTTCGATCTGCGCATTTACAGATTTAACCCAATAAATCGACAACGAGTATGCAAATACACTCAGTAACATCAGACCGATTCCAATTGGGTGAACATGCTGACTTTCACCACCGCTCATGCAAATGATGCCTAGCCCAACAACAGAAACAGCCATTCCCAACCATTGCAAAGATAAAAGCTTTTGTTGAAATCCAAAACGACCAATCAAACCTGCCATAATCGGTGCAAATCCGAACATTAAAGCAATAATACCTGAACTCAAGTATTTCGTTGCAGCATAGGTAAAGACTTGAGAGCCAATCAAACTCAATGAACCTGCCAAATAACTATGCATGGCTATTTTATTGAAAGGTAACTTTATTTTAAGTAAGAGTAAGACAGCACAAGCAATCGGTAAAGCAATAAAAAACCGTAAAACTAAAGCCCACATCAAATGTAAATCAGACACACTCCAGACAATTGCCAAAGGTGTACTTGCCCAAATGAAGACCAATAAAGCATAAGTCATCATCAGGTTAGATTTGGAGGGCATATGATTTCCTATTGGCCAATAGACCATTTGGCTTTGATTATGGTGAATGTAATGACAACGATAAATATCAATGCGGCGTCAGAATTAAATATTCACATATCACTTTGAAAACAGCATATGAATCTGCGCATTAAATAATGTCGCAGCTCAATGTAAAATCCTCTTCAACAAGGCTAAATCACATTTACCGAATGTAGGTATTTATGTATTAAACAAAGATCATCATAAAAACCGTGAATTCAAACAAAGTTGCCACGCCAATGAATTTTAAAAAGTCACTTATATCGCTGTTTTACGTTTTTGCTTTAAAATTGTTTGATCTAAACTACTCGAAAATTCCCGCTTATCACGTTCTGAAATAGGTGGTGGTCCACCAGTCTGCACGCCAGCACCACGTAAAGTGTCCATAAAATCACGCAAATGTAATCGTGCTTTGACATTGGCCGATGTATAAACCTCACCACGTGGATGAATCGCAACACCACCCTTTTCAATGACTTGAGCAGCCAAAGGAATATCTTGTGTAATCACAATATCGTGTTCATTCATACGATTCACAATTTCTTGATCTGCTTGATCGGCACCTGACATCGCTTGAATTGAGTTAATCCGAACCGATGGTGTAATCCCCACAGGTTGATTGGCAACAAAAGTCACTTCCAATTGATAACGATCAGAAGCACGCAGAATGACTTCTCGTAGGATTTTAGGCAATGCATCTGCATCAACCCAAAGTTTAAATGGCAACACACATTTTCTCGGCTTTATTGCATATGGCTAGTCTAACAAAATGTTAGCGAAGTTACTTTAACGCTTTTTACCATTTCTAGTAATAAATGCTTTTGTCCCATCTTGGAGACTCATTATTCTCTCGTCATAATTGGAAAAAAAGAGCCGTGTTCTAATGGTCATTCTGAATTAAACCGTTATGTTCACTTAATTTTTGGTTAATTTTAAAACAAACTCAAACTGTTTTAACTTTAAAATATGGTTTTCATAGTGATTTTACATTTTAAGACTTGAAATATAACAATCACCCTCGATTTAATGTAATAAGAGCAGCACGAATCAATTGCAAATATGAACAATCAAAACAGACCAGAAATAATTACGATTGAAGATCAAACTTTTGGTAGTCATGTCGAGCATTGGAACTTACTGACAGAAAATCCAACGACACAGGTACCCAAATGGTTAGGTTTAGCATTAGATGCCCCCATTATGCCCATGGGATTATGTGCCAAAGAATGTGATATGGATGAATCTGTTTGGCTGATTCAAGGCCCAAGTGGTGCGCCAGTACAACTCTGCCAAGTGATTGATGTTGAAAATAATAAACCCAAAGCGGTTAAAACTGCATTTCCGAGCTTTGAAAGCCCATATCAACTCACTGCTTCTATTGACCGAATTATTACCTGTAAAACCAACACACAAGCTGTCTTATCTTTAAAAGTAGGTAGCAATAGTGTGGTTTACGCTTTTGACAGCTTGTATAGTGTTAATAGTCATCAATATCAACGTGATCAACAATACAAAGTGCAACTCAATGCATGGGCTTATACACTGGAAAAAGTTTCAGATCACGAGCAAATCATTGTCGATGACCCCGCTTCAATTAAGCACCATCGTGCGCTTAACGACATTCTTTCGCAAAATAATGGTATTGCACCTGAAAACCTGCAAGAACAAATCAATGCTTGGGAGCCAAAATCTGAGGATGACAAAGCGCCTGTTACCGTTGATTTTTCAAAAATGGTGGCTTATCTATACGGCGAAACTTTAGGTCAAGAAGATGAAGCATGGTTCCAAGGAAAAGTTGTGGGTAAAACCTCGATGCAGTTTATGCAACAAGAATATACACTCTATGATGTCACTTTGATTTTAGAAGAAGATCAACCTGCTATTTTAGTGCGTATCGCAACCAAAGATCCTGCTTTCAAAAACTTTGAAATTGGACAATATATCCGTGGCAATATCTGGATTCAAGCCAATATTTTTTCTGAAAAATAAGTGATTCCAGATTCAATAGTCAAATCATTCTAAAAAGCATGTTATGAGAATAGCATGCTTTTTATATCTGAATAAAAATTAATCTATTTTGATTTATTCTAAGCATAATCTATGTTTTAAATTCATTTATAAAAAGTTATCCACATTTTTAAATTCAATTCAAGATAAAGAAAAATCTAAATCTGCTAAGGTTCAATAAAATAAATTAATTTTAAATAATTAAAAGAATTCTACTCAATCACAATATGAGGAAAAATGAATTTAAATGGAAATTAGGTCAACATCTTTTAAAAACCTATATAAATAAATATAAATCAAATATTTATGATTATTTATCGCAATTCTAGTTAGCTTTAATCTGATGATTTAATCTAAATCACAGATAATAGGGTTAAGTTATCCACAATATATCCATAAATTGATTATTTTAAATTTAAAATAATTAAAATCATTCTGCATTAATATATTTATAATCGTTGAATTAATGTAAATTAGTGCTTTATTTAACCAATATTTTATGTTAAAAATACGACGAACCAATAGGATTTAACAATAATTTTAAAATCTAGGCTCAGTAATGAAAATTATACCTGAACAATCGACTAGTCTTATGAGCGAAAATAGTGGTTTTCGCTTACGTTTGGATAAAGGAGCTTGCTGCTTTTTTGTTTTGGGGATGTTCTTGGCCGCAATGATCATTCATTTTCTAGGCATTTTTCCATCGACCTAATGTATAGCCGAGTCATACATATATAAATCGGATATCACATATAAAAAAATCCTTCAAAGTGAAGGATTTTTTATTTCTAAATCTTGTTTAACATTATCGATTAAGCATTGCGCTTAGCAAAGTCATCCATAAAATTAACCAATGCTTGGACACCCACTAAAGGCACAGCATTATAAATACTTGCACGCATTCCCCCCACTGAACGGTGACCTGCAAGATTCAATAAATGGTTTTCTTCAGCTTCTTTCAAAAATAATTTATCTAAAGCTTCATCTGCCAAAGTAAAAGGGACATTCATAATTGAACGGTTTGGAATCGCGATTGGGTTATTATAAAAGTCACTAGAATCAATATAACCATAAAGCAATTTCGCTTTTTCCAAATTGATTTTGTGCATTGCGTCTACACCGCCCTGCTCAAGTAACCATTCAAAAACTAAACCTGACAAATACCAAGCATACGTTGCAGGTGTATTCACCATTGAATCATTTTTAGCTTGTGAACCATATTTTAATAAGCTTGGAATTTCAGGTTTTGCTTGATCAAGCAAATCATCACGCACGATCACCAAGGTTAAACCTGCTGGACCGATATTTTTTTGCGCACCTGCATAGATCAAACCAAATTTAGATACGTCTAAAGGTGCAGATAAAATACTTGATGATAAATCAGCAACTAAAGGTTTATCTGTTACAGGAATATTGGCAAATTGAATACCACCAATCGTTTCATTTTCAGCATAATGCACATAAGCGGCATCATTGGATAAATTCCACTGGCTTTGATCACTGATCGCAAGTTTGCCATCAATCGTTGCGCCCGCTTCTATGACATTAATATCACCATAACGTTGCGCTTCTTGAGTCGCTTTTTCAGACCAAATTCCCGTATGAATATAATCTGCTTTAGCATTTTTACCCAAAAGGTTCAAAGGAATTGCAGAAAATTGAAGTGATGCACCGCCTTGTAAAAACAAAACTTTGTAATTTTCTGGAATGTTCATCAACTGACGAAGATCTGCTTCTGCTTTTTCAGCGACTGCCACATAGTCTTTACTACGGTGACTCATTTCCATGATGGATAAACCTTTACCATGCCAATCCAACATCTCTTGTTGAGCTTTTTCTAAAACGGCAGTAGGTAATGCAGCAGGACCAGCACAGAAATTGTACGCGCGCATGATTTTTCCCTTTATGAAAGTGAAACGAATGAAATAGGCGCATTTAACCACAAAACGGTTTTTCTTGCAGTAGCTTTGTCAGTCAATCTTTCAATGTGTTTGACAATTTACAGTTGAGATTTCAATAACAAAGACCATTCAACAACAAAGAAAATTCAACGCTAGGCTTTATGTCCGTTTGACGGATTTAGGAATATGGTAAGTCATCGATTTATATTTAGGCTGTTGAGAACAATAGATTGCCAAACCATTTAAAGATTCAGCAATCTGCCGACTAGAATGGTTTTCGACAGCCACAGGATAAATAAAATGTTGCAAGTCATTCCTTGTTGAAGCCCAATGCACAATTGTTGTGACAGCTTCTTTTCCATAGCCAAAACCATGACGATCTTCTCGAATCCAGATACCAAGTTCAGGTGTTGTCCCTAGGCTTTGATGAAGTCCGACCAATCCTAAAAACTCATGATTTAATTTATGTCGAATCACAAAATTTAAATCAGAACCCGCTTTGATTGTGTTTAACCATACTCGCCATATCAGCTCGAAAGCGGCTTGATCTTGTGGTGGATCCCAAGACATATATCGAGTTAATGATGGTGTTATACATGCATAACATTCCTCTGCATCATTCGAAGTAAAAGGTTTTAAATTGATTCTAGAAGATTGAATCTCTATTGGGTCAACAAGTGCCATATGTATTCGACAACCTCCACAGCTATATTTTTTCGATCAATTTAAAGTTTACTTTCCACATAGCGAGCAAAACTATCTAAAATCGCCTGCCATCCCGCTTGTTGTTGTTCAATTGGATATACCGTTTCAGGATCAAAACTAATCTTGACCAAAACAGCACTTCCCTCCTGCTTAAATATAACCTCAGCAAGACGATCCCCAAATGTATAGGTAATTTTTTCATGTGGAATGACTTCTGTATATGTTCCTGCAAAATCAAAACCCATACTGCCATCTTTAGCTTCCATACGATTGGAAAATTGACCTCCCACGCGCAAATCGTTGACAGAATTTACAGTATGCCAATCTGGCGAAGCGGTATTCCACTGTTCAATATCTTGAGGATTGTTATAAATCTGCCACACTTGATCAATTGGCGCATAGACTATGGATTGCACCGTAATTTTTGTCATATTCGCTCCATTTATTTTTCTTGAATATTCATTCGTAATAACATATTCATTCAGATCTATTCCAGCAATCTTTCTAAAATGAAAACTACAAAAACCACACATTTATCACCCTACTTTTAGATTATTTATTCTAGTCAATACAGGTTAGAATGCTCTAAATACAAGCAAATACTGATGATTTTTCAGATGAAATTTACAATACAATATTCTCGAAAAGCATTATCCAAATCTATACAGCAAATGACTTTATTGAGCCTATTCTCAACGATCGTCAGCAATAGTTCAGCCGAAAACCTCAGCTATATTCAAGCTGAACAATATGTTCTTGAAAACTCTTATACAACTCAAGCCAATGATGCGTTAAACAAAGCCTCTAAACTTCAAGCAGATGCAGTTAAAAATTTAGGTTTACCACGTATCGACCTCAACGTGCGGGCTTATAAATTTCATACTGAAACTGATGTTCCATTGAACGGTGTAAAAAATAATTTAGAACAAACACTTTCACAAGGCGTCAATGAGCGTGTTGATCAATGGCAGTCTCAACAAAATATTCCTTCTACAATCACCGATCCTTTAAAAGATGGGCTTGCGCAGGGAATTCATAGTGGAATTGGTCTCATTCCTGACACTGCAAATGTTGTCTTGGAAGATGAAGTCATCCGCCCAACCGTATCGGTGATGATGCCGATTTATACAGGTGGCATTACTTCTACGACTAAGCAAATTGCAAATCTTAAATCGGAACGCAGTCAACTTGACACGAAACAACAGCAAGATACACAACGTTTTGAAGTCATTCGTGCTTATTTTAATGTACAACTGCAACAACAACTTTTAGAAGCAAGTCGCCTAAATTTATCGACCATGCAACAACATTATGACAATGCCTTAAAGTTTGAAAAGCAAGGTTTTATTAGCAAAGGTCAGCGTATGCAATTTGAAGTTGCACGTAATAATGCGCAGCGAAACTATCAAAATAGCGTAGCGAATTTACAATCAAGCCAATTTCAACTTAAAAATTTATTGAATAAACCATCGGTTGATCAACTGACCACACCACTTTTTGTTAATCGTCAGCAAAGCCAATCTTTAGATCAACTTCTTGCTTCATATCCTGAAACATCGAGTTTGGTTCGTAAAATGCATATGGATACACAACTTGCCAATCAGAATATTAAAGTTCAAAGTGCTGCTAAAAAGCCCAGTGTGTTTGCTTTTGGAGAATACAGTCTAGATCAAGACCAGAACTGGATTGTTGGTGTTGCAGCACGCTATAACTTATTTTCAGGTATTGATAAGAATAAAAATGTCCAAGCTGCTGAATTACAACGTTATGCAACTGAGTTATTGACTGCACGTACACAACAGGAAATTGAGAATGTAATTTATAAATCCTATACTGAGTTGAGTTCAGCACAACAAAGCAATCAATTACTGCAACAGAATGAACAAGCAGCCCAAGAAAATCTAAGAATTCAAACGCTTTCATTCAAAGAAGATATGGGCACAGCAACGCAAGTGATAGATGCACAGAATCAATTAAGTATTTTAAGAGCTGAAAAAGCATTGAATGCTTATAAATATGTGATCTCATTAGCAACATTATTACAAAGTCATGGCTCAATTGATCAGTTTAAAAACTATGTAAATCAATCAAATACTGATTATCTGCATTAGGATAGAAAATAAATGACACAAGAAAAACCATATCCATCAGATCATAATCAATCAAGTGATGATACGTCAGATTCTAAGTTAAATTTAGAATCTAATTCATCGACATCATCCAATGAAAAACTGAGTGCAAAAACTGTGACTAATCAATCAACCTCCTCTGATGAATCACCAAAGAAATCCTCATCAGACAAGACGGATGAACAACAGCATCCTGAACACATTGTTCACACTGTGAATGATGCACAGTCCAATCCTGAAAATAAAACGGCGCCCGCAACGCCTACACCCAAAAATAAAGCACTCTTGGCTATCGGGGTGATCATTTTGGTTGCACTACTGGGTTTGATTGCTTTTGGTTTATGGAAAAGCTATCAACCGAAAACAATTGATGTACAAGGCCGTGTCGAAACCGAAACTTTACATGTAAGTACTAAAGTTCCCAGTCGAATTGAAGGCATTTTTGTCCACGATGGGCAAAAGGTAGAAAAAGGACAGTTACTGGTCACTTTGAGTAGTCCTGAAATTGCAACAAGTAAACAGCAAGCTTTAGCAGGTTTACAATCAGCACTTGCCTTGCAATCTAGTGTAGATCGAGGTGCTCAACAGGAAAATATCGACAGTTTATATGCCAATTGGCAAAGTCTGAAAGCTCAAGAAAATCTTGCTAAAACAACGTTTAATCGTGGACAAAATCTTTATCAGCAAGGTGTCATTTCTCGTCAACGTCGTGATGAAATGCAAGCTGCGGCAATCTCAGCCACTCAACTTACAGAGGCAGCGTACCAACAGTATGCCCGAGCAAAGCGTGGTAGCACTTCCCAGCAAAAAACCAGTGCTGACGCACAAGTAGAAATCGCCAAAGCGGCTGTCGCTGAAGCCAATGCATTGGAAGCTGAAACAAAACTATTTTCTCCGATCAGCGGAACAGTCTCTAAAACCTACGGTAAGCCTTCAGAACTCGTTGCAATCGGTGTGCCTGTGGTCAGTATCCTTCAGGATGATGAGCAATGGGTCAGTTTAAATGTTCGAGAAGACCAATATACGCAAGTCTACCAAGCGCAGTCTTTAGATGGTTTTATTCCTGCGCTGAATAAAACAGTGAAGTTTAATATTGAAAGTATTGATGCGGAAGGTGAATTTGCGACCATCAAAACCACACGCCAAACAGGTGGTTACGATATTCGTAGTTTTAAAATCAAATTAACCCCCGCAGCACCGTTAACTGATTTAAAAGTCGGTATGAGTGTGATTTTCAAACTCAAAGAGAATCCTTAGAGATGTGGGCGGGTATGCTGAGAGAGTTACGCTATTTACTACAACACAAGTGGGATTTGTGTTTAGTCACACTCGCCCCGCTCTTTATCATTATTTTATTCAGCAGCATGTTTTACTCAGGTAAAGCAGAACACTTACCTATCGCAATTATTGATCAAGATCACAGCGAACTGAGCCGAAATATTGAAAAACATTTGAGTTTAAATACCACCATTCAAATTTATCGTATTTCAGAAAACCAAAGCGAAATTGAGCGATTAATCAATCAAACTAAAATTTGGGGCTATGTTCATATACCACAAGGCGCTGAACAACGTTTAGTACATGCTCAGGACGCCCAAATCAGTATTGCCTTTAATCAATCTTATTTTAGTATTGGCAATAGCATATCTTCTGCAATGTTACTTTCTACTGTAGAGGCTATAGGTGATTTTGCAAAAGATTCTTATCTTGAAAATAAAATCCCTTATGCTGAATTTGCAACAGCACATGTCAAAATTTCGCCATTATTTAACCCAAACCTCAGTTATGAGTTTTACTTAGAACCTTTTATGATCCCAGCCATTTTGCATTTATTGCTCTGTTGTTGCGTGGCTTTTGCTGTGGGTCAAGAGCTGAAATATGGCACACTCAATCAATGGGTCAATGGTCAGGCTGCATTTCGAGCACTACTCAGTAAAAACTTAGTGTATGTACTCATTTTTTGCTTTTGGACATGGGTTTGGATGTTTTGGCTCATAGTGATTCGAGGTTGGTTTATTGCAGGTCACTTAGGCATAATTCTTCTTGGGCAATTTTTGCTGTTTAGTGCTTATGCATTGATCAGTAGTACAGTCGTTTTAGCCACTCGAAATTTATCTAAAACCTTTGGTTTTATTGCAGTATATGGTGGTTCATCCTTAAGTTTCGCAGGCGTTACCCTTCCACTGAATAATGCACCCATTTTCACTCAGTTTTGGGCAAATATTATCCCCTATACCCCTTATGCGAAATTACAAACTGAACAATGGGTCATTGGAAGCCCTCTTTATATTTCATTGATCCCGTTGGGGATTTTGACTTTATATTGCATCTTTTACTGTACTGTTTCGACCTTGCTTCTTAATAAAAATTTGAAGGAAATACCTCATGGCTAATTTCTTTCGGAATCTTTTGAAATACTATTTTGAGACATTTAAGAATATCGGGAAAAACTCATCTATTCTGACCACAATGGTGCTATCCGTATTTCTTTATAGCTTTTTTTATCCTGCTGCTTATCAAGCACAAACCGCAGAAAACCTACCTATTGTGATTGTCGATGAAGAGCAAAGCAATATAAGCCATATCATCATTAACCAAATTGGCAAAAGTCCAAATATCAACATTAAAGCAATCACGACTAATTTTGAAGAAGCCAAGCAAATGGTTCAACAGCAGCGAGCTGATGGTATTTTGTTATTGCCTGAAAATCTGTCAAATAGTATTGCTCGTGGCGAAGCAGGAGGAATTGGTTTATATCTAAGTGCTGCTTATTTTCTAAAAACCAAACAAATTGGCTTAGGACTTGCCACAGCCATTGAGCATGCTGTTGCTGAACAAGCTCAAAAATTTGGTCAAGTTTCACATTTTGAGTTGTCACTCCCGATTCATCAAATTGCACTTTTTAACCCACTTTCAGGCTATGGGAGTTATATTTTCCCTGCCGTTGCACCATTAATCATCCATCAAACCATCGTTTTGGGTTTATGCATGCTCATTGCGGGTTACCGTGAAAGACGATGGAAAGCAACAACTGCTGAGTTTTTGGGAATTTATTTCACAGCATTGACGATCGGTTGTTTAGGTTGTTTTTATCTTTTTGGATTTACGTTTTGGTGGAATGATTATCCACGAGGTGGAAACTTTTGGGGAATGTTAATCGCTGTTCCTATTTTTATTAGTAGTACGATTGCACTGGCCATGGTCTTGGCAAGTTATCTAGATATTTCTGAACGTGCTGGACATTTGATTGTTTTTACATCTATCCCATTATTTCTTCTTTCAGGCGCCGCTTGGCCTCTTCAAGCTATGCCTATATGGATGCAATATTTTGCAAATATTTTACCTTCGACCCAAGGAATCAATTTATTTATCCAACTGAATCAAATGGGTGTTACGACAGAGTTAGTTGTACCTAAATTAATTTTCTTAACCTGCTTTACCCTCATTTTTATGATCTGGGCATTTTATCGTTTAACTAAAATTGACAAAAAATAATCAGCAGCACCCTCAATTTAATCTACAAAGATAATCAAATAATAATAATTTATCGAATCAGCAAATTAAACTGAACTAATTTCAAACGATTGAACTACGTTTATACAAAAAAAATAGTACAGTTGTCTAAATAAGCGCAGAATACACCATTTTCGAAATACTCTGAACGTTCAGAATCTCCCACCCTAAGACATCTATATGTTTTAGTGGGCGTTTTTTTGCGTTTTTTTCATAGAGTGTTCCCTTTTCGCCAAAATCTGAATTTTAAGGGCTCAGTATGAAGAAAATGAAAATAAGCCTAGCTTGGCAAATTGTTATTGCGCTCGTTCTAGGTATTCTTGTGGGTGCTTTTCTGCACAATTCTCCTGAAATCCGAGACAATGTTGTTGCCAACTTTTTACAACCATTAGGTAAGATTTTTATTAATCTTATTAAAATGATTGTCATCCCTCTTGTGCTTTCCATGCTGATTTTAGGAATTGCCAATGCTGGGGATAGTAAAAGTGTTGGTAAGCTAGGTTTCAAAACCATTGTTTATTTTGAGGTCATTACGACTGTTGCAATTATTGTTGGTTTAGTTGCAGCGAATGTTTTCCAGCCTGGTGCTGGTATTGATATGTCGAAATTAACGACATCGGACATTTCACAATATCAACAAACAACTCAGGAAGTCAGTCACCAAGCTCATGGCTTAGTGAACACTGTGCTTTCGCTGATTCCATCCAATATTTTCTCAGCCATGAATGATGGGCATATGCTCCCTATCATTTTCTTTGCTGTGATATTCGGTATTGGTTTGGGTTCTTTAGCTAAAGAAACCAAACAGCCTTTGATTGATGTACTCAGAGCTGTTTCTGAAACTATGTTTAAAGTAACGCATATGATCATGATGTTTGCACCTTTCGGTGTATTCGGTTTGATCGCTGCGACTGTTGCAAACTTTGGTTTTAGTTCACTTTTACCTTTAGTTAAACTCGCTGTGTTGGTTTATGCATCAATCTTGTTCTTTATCTTTATCGTGCTTGGTTTTGTGGCTAAATTCTGTGGTTTCAGTATTTGGACGATTATCAAAATCTTAAAAGATGAATTGATTCTTGCTTACTCTACCGCAAGCTCTGAAACCGTTTTACCACGTATGATGGAGAAAATGGAAGCTTATGGCGCACCAAAATCGATTACCAGTTTCGTTGTTCCTATCGGTTATTCGTTTAACTTAGATGGTTCTACGTTGTACCAAAGTATTGCAGCGATCTTCATTGCTCAACTTTATGGTATCGATTTAAGCATGACTCAACAAATCGTTTTAGTACTGACTTTAATGATTACCTCTAAAGGTATTGCGGGTGTACCTGGCGTGTCTTTTGTTGTATTGCTGGCAACATTAGGTAGCGTCGGTATTCCGCTTGAAGGTCTTGCATTTATCGCAGGTATTGACCGTATTTTAGATATGGCACGTACTGTGTTGAATGTGATTGGTAATGCACTTGCTGTTCTTGTGATTAGTAAATGGGAAGGCAAATTCGATACTGAAAAGCAAAAGTCTTATAATTTTGATGCCACACATTAAGATTTTTTAAGATCAATAAGAGCCACCTTCGGGTGGCTTTTGTTTGGGTATTTGTCTTAATGCAGTCAGTATTACTTAA
>NZ_RAXT01000160.1 GCF_003611475.1 Acinetobacter rongchengensis
AGGAAAAGTATTTTATTCATTGGCTTATCCTTTTTAATTTAATTTTCATCAATCATATAGGTCCTGATATTGAGCCATTCATCTCAAAACTTATTGATCGTTTTTATGATTGATTCATACAGTTGCATGGCTTCTACTTGATATAAACTACTCGTTTCATTACCAAATGAGCGATGTGCTGAATCCACTTCAAAATTAATCAATGGATCTTTATTGTTACGTGCTGTGCCTGTATGTTCCCATAAAGCACTAATACCATCACGCCCTTTCATTTTTTCAACACCAATCCACTCTTGTGCAGTTAAATATTCCGTATTCTTTTCACCCTTTCGAATATTGCCTTTATTGATTTGACGCTCACTTTGACCAACCTGTCTGAGTTTGTTTTCAATTCTCGGGATCAGTTGTGCAGTTTCCCTTGAATTGGTTTCAGCTTCAAAACGTAAAACGACTGTTGGATAGTCTTTAAATCTAAAGCCAAGTGTTTGTTTACTGTGTCGAAATTTTTGATCATTATCCTTAATAAAACCTTGATAAATACATTGACCACTTTCTTTTGGAATTTCATGTTCAGGGCGATAACGCAAATTTTGAACCAAATGTTGCATTGCCTCGTTGCTTTGTTCCGTCCACTTTGGCATGTCGCTATGGTTCCCCTCAATTAAAAATAAAGTCTTTTTATCTAATACGAAACCAAAAACATCAAAAGGATCACCTTTATCCTTTGATGTTTTGCCCTTTAAAATTTTAGTCAATCGACTTTCGAATTGCTGTTCTTGAGGATCTTCCGTTATATGCCAATCACTTCTAGAATACTCTTTTCTCACATTTTGAATCGCGGCATCAAAATCTTGACGTGTGGCATTTTCTTTGACTTTGATAATGAATGAATCATATTGGTCATATCTTTCCAATGGATTGGCTTCGGCGGGAATCTCTACGGCATAA
>NZ_RAXT01000161.1 GCF_003611475.1 Acinetobacter rongchengensis
GCCGACAAGGGCAGCGGCGGCGAGCGCCCGTTGCAAGTCGCCGTGATCGGCAGCGGTGGAGCCGCGATGGCGGCAGCACTGAAGGCCGTCGAGCAAGGCGCGCAGGTCACGCTGATTGAGCGCGGCACCATCGGCGGCACCTGCGTCAACGTCGGTTGTGTGCCGTCCAAGATCATGATCCGCGCCGCCCACATCGCCCATCTGCGCCGGGAAAGCCCATTCGACGGCGGCATGCCACCCACACCGCCGACGATCTTGCGCGAGCGGCTGCTGGCCCAGCAGCAGGCCCGTGTCGAAGAACTCCGTCATGCCAAGTACGAAGGCATCCTGGACGGCAATTCAGCCATCACCGTTCTGCACGGTGAAGCGCGTTTCAAGGACGACCAGAGCCTTATCGTTAGTTTGAACGAGGGTGGTGAGCGCGTCGTGATGTTCGACCGCTGCCTGGTCGCCACGGGTGCCAGTCCGGCCATGCCGCCGATTCCGGGCCTGAAAGAGTCACCCTACTGGACTTCGACCGAGGCCTTGGTCAGCGACACCATTCCCGAACGCCTGGCCGTCATCGGCTCGTCGGTGGTGGCGCTGGAACTGGCGCAAGCCTTCGCCCGGCTGGGTAGCCAGGTCACGATCCTTGCGCGCAGCACGCTGTTCTTCCGCGAAGACCCTGCCATCGGCGAGGCCGTCACAGCCGCCTTCCGTGCCGAAGGAATCAAGGTACTGGAACATACGCAAGCCAGCCAAGTCGCCCATGTGGACGGCGAATTCGTGCTGACCACTGGACAGGGCGAAGTGCGCGCCGACAAGCTGCTGGTCGCCACCGGCCGGACACCGAACACGCGCAGCCTGGCATTGGAAGCGGCGGGGGTAGCCGTCAATGCGCAGGGGGCCATCGTCATCGACAAGGGCATGCGCACCAGTA
>NZ_RAXT01000162.1 GCF_003611475.1 Acinetobacter rongchengensis
TTTCATAAATCATTATTTAGCCAACTGAAAGTTGTAAATTCCAGCAATTAAATTAAACCTTAACCCTAGGCGTTTACCTCTATTTCTGTATCTTTCACATAAAATCCTAAAACTTTTTAATTTTCCAAATACATGCTCTATTCCTATCCTTCTTTTATTAATTTCTCGGTTATAAAATTTTAATTCTGATGCTAATTTTTGCCCTTTTTTTGCCTTCAAAGGGATCAAGCTTTTATCATAAACTTCGTAAATTCCCTGATAGCCTTTATCTGCTAAAATAAATGATTTTTCGGGAATTGAATTTAAATTTTCTTTAAATAATTCAAAGTCATGCTTGCTTCCCTTACACATGCTTAAGCTTAATATTTCCTGTGTTTTATAATGGACTATTGCCTGAATTTTAAACGTATGTGTTTTTTTCTTACCGCTATAGCTTATCTTTTGTTTTTTTTGGACGTTGAATAGGGATTTCTGTTGCATCGACAATAACAACATCCCAATCAATCCCTGTACCTTTGGGTAATTTCTTTTGTAAATTAAACAAGTTAGATTTAATTAAACAATCTTCTACATGCCGCACGATTCGCGATGCCGTCGTTTCCGAAACACCATATGTCATACCAACATGAAATAATGTCCGATATTCACGCCAATAACTTAAACACAAGAGTAATTGATCCTCTAGATCTAAAGTACTTGGTCTACCTTTTGTGGGCACATGACACTTTAACTCAGTCAACATGACATTAAAAGTTGACCACGTAATACCTGTTAATCGCTTAAATTGAATGTCTGTAAGCTTTTGAATATCAATATATCTCATCCTTGAATTATGCATGAAATTTGAGAAATATTTTGTTTTAAAAATAAGCAATTAACTGGTCATTTTTTGATTTATGAAAGAGACTTA
>NZ_RAXT01000163.1 GCF_003611475.1 Acinetobacter rongchengensis
AATAGATTAACCTCAAACTTCTAATTCTTATAAATAATGAAAAACACCCAACTTATCTAGCACATCTAAAGACAATTGTTTACGTAGAGCAATATCATCACCAGCTTTCATTTGCATATTTAAAGCAAATGCCACCACTTGCCCATCTGCCTTTTCAACAAAACCCACATACCAACCCACTTGCGGGTCTACAGCCATTCCCCAGCCACTTTTAGCATATAGACGATTCTCCCCTCTGCGCTCTACATACAACATCTCTTTCACTTGTTGCTGAACTTCAGGTTTAAAAGGCAATTGCCCTTGGGCTAAATCATACACAAACTTTACTTCTTGTATAGGTGTAATTGTCAAAGGCCCTTTCAACCAAAATTGATCAACTTCCGTGCCTATTTGCATATTGCCATAACCAATACGTTGCAATTCACTTTGCATTAAGCTTGGACCAATACGACGTGCCAATTCTTGATATACAGGCACTGTAGATGCTTGCATGGCTTCGCCCAAAGTAAAATCTTTGTCCCATGCTTTAAAAAAACGTGGCTTTCCATCCCACTTAAATATTTCTGTAGATGTTGCTTTATGATTTTCTAAACCAATTAGTGCATTGGCAATTTTAAATGTAGATGCAGGAATATAAGCTGTTTTTGCTCGGTCTAAATGCGTGCCATATTTTTTAATATTTTGACCATCATATGTGACAAACACAGCATCAGCTGAGATTTCATTAAAAAGCGCTTGAACATTCTGATCGATGATTGAGTTATTCACTTGTGGAATTGTACTTGTTTTTGCTCGACTCATACTATGCTCAGCACAAGCCCCAATACTTATGCTTAAGCAAACTAAACTCAATATTTTTAATAATTTCATGATATACAACTTTAAAA
>NZ_RAXT01000164.1 GCF_003611475.1 Acinetobacter rongchengensis
TGCCAGGGTGAATGTGGGTCACAGAAATATACATCTATGCCTAAATCTTCTTCGAGTATTTTATGTTCTGACATCTCACGTCCACGGTCATAGGTCAACGTTTTACGCACTTCTGCAGGTAAATATTTCAGAGCTTCAGTTAAAGCCTTGCGCACTGATTCTGCCTTTGCATCAGGTAATGTTGCCAAGATACAGAGCCGTGTATTTCGTTCAATAAGTGTTGCTATCGAACTTTTATTGTCTTTACCTTTAATTAAATCAGCTTCCCAATGACCCGGTATTTTTCTTTCTTGAACTTCGGCTGGGCGCTCATGAATAGTTTTAATATCCTGTAATATAGAATCTTTTTTAGGTTCACCGTTAGCTTTTCGCTTTTTATTTTCATGACGTAGACAGGATAATAAGTCTTTTTTCAACTCACCCTTGGGTAATGCTCGTATCGTTGAATAAATCGTTGTATGGCTTACATTCATTGTTTGATCCAAATCAGGAAATGTCTTTAAACGCTTTGCTATTTGCTGAGGAGACCATAAACAACGGATCGCTTCAACAATAAATTTCCAGAGGATTGAATCGATTTTGAGTTTTCTGTGACCACGTCTACGTCTAGCAAAAGTGTTATCAGAAGCATATTGAGCTTGATAAACGTCATTGATGCTATTTCTTTTAAGCTCACGATAGATCGTACTAGGATGTCTTTTAATAAGTTCAGCAAATTTTCTGGCTGAAAAGCCTTCTTTTCTTGACTCAAGCATTAATGCAGTACGATCTTCAAAGTTAAGATGATGGTATGACAATTTTATATACTCCATAAACCCTTTAAATTAATTAGGTGGTTTATGTCGCACTTCAAGTTTTACTCTGCCA
>NZ_RAXT01000165.1 GCF_003611475.1 Acinetobacter rongchengensis
CGGCGGGGCATCGGCGAGCATCGCTTTGTAGCCCAGGCCAGCCACGGCGGCGGTCAGTGCGTCCGGCGCTGTGCCTGGATCAAGGGCGAGCTGGGCCGCGCCCTTGGCATAGGACACTATGGCAGATTGGACGCCGGGTACTTTTTCCAGCGCTTCCTTGACGTGCGCCGCGCACGAGTCGCAGGTCATGCCGGTGATTTTTAGATGGGTCATGTATTTTTCCTTTTCTGTGGTGGCTACGGCTGTTGCCGTCAGCCACGTTGTTCTGGCAATTCACAGCTGTCCGGCCCGCAGCGGCGATGTGCTGGCGAGATGAAATCCCAGACCGATACCCCAACCATCAAGGCCAGGCCGACATAGAGCAGTCCACCGCTCTGCCAGCCGTAAGCCCGCATTAAAAACACCGCTGCCAGCACCAAGATCGGGCCTATCGTGCCGAGCGCCGTGCGTCGCCACTGTCGATGATTGAGCCAAGCGATAGCATTGGCGAGTAACGCGATGCCGGCGAACATCGGCAGCAGGATGCCAATGAATAGCCCCTCGTACTGGCTCAAGAAGCCCAGTCCGATGGCCGCGCCAAAGCTGGCGATGGCAGGAAAACAGGCGGCGCAGCCCATCGCGGAAACGACGCTGCCGAGCGCGCCGGTTTTGCCAGCGATGCGCGTGATGAGTCCCATGTGTCGCTCCCGAGTTCGGTTAACGGATCAGCGTTTGAGGCTGGACGGATAGCCCGCGTCCTCGGTCGCCTTGGTCAACTTCTGGACGTTGGTCTTGGCATCGTCGAAGGTGACGACGGCCTGGCGCTTGTCGAAACTTACGTCGGTCTTGCTCACGCCCTCAACCTTGGAAA
>NZ_RAXT01000166.1 GCF_003611475.1 Acinetobacter rongchengensis
GGTGTTGTTCAAATTTCCTGATCCACCTCTGATTACAGGAAGTCATATTTTTAGACCTAAATCACTATCCTCTATCTTTCAGCAAGAAAAGAACATCTACTTGGTTTCGTTCCCTATCCAAGATTCAGATGGTGAAACGAGTGATCATGCACCTGATGAACGTGCAAAACCACAGTCAAGCCATGACAACCCCGATCTACAGTTTGATGTTGAAACTGCCGATTGGTACGCCTACAGTGAAAACTATGGCACAAGTGAAGAAAAACGCTTTGTTAAGTTTGTTGCAACTCAAATTGACGAGCTTAAATCACGCTACAAGGGTGCAGAGATTTACCTGATACGGAATGAACTCGATTATTGGTTGTTTAGCCCTAAAGATGGTCGTAGATTCAGCCCTGACTACATGCTGATCATTAATGATGCTGAAAATAGTGAAATGTACTATCAATGCTTAATTGAGCCTAAAGGTGGTCATTTGCTTGAAAAGGATACTTGGAAAGAGGAAGTATTGATTAGTTTGGATGATGAAAGCCAAATTGTTTTTGATGCAGATCAAGATGATTCACAAAACTATGTTGAGTTCTTAAATGAAGTTAAAGAGCATGGTTATAAGGAAGTTAAATGTTTAGGCTTCAAATTCTACAATACCGAACCACGATCTGAATCAGATTTTGCTATTGATTTTCACAATAGGATGCCGAGTTAATCTAGGTTTCTCACTGTAACCTGCTGATTATTATCTTTTTGTGAAGTTGCTACATAATATTGTTTTTATTGCTTAAAATTATATTCCGATGCTTGGTCAAAACTGCAAGTATGCAGTCTTGACCAGGCATCTA
>NZ_RAXT01000167.1 GCF_003611475.1 Acinetobacter rongchengensis
TTTGCCAACACTTCCAAATGCGGATTGGGGGATTGTATTTTGGTATTTTAGTGGTGAAGAATAATCAAAAAAGTCAATCTAATCGCCATCCTAAATTGGGTGGTTTTTTTATAAGAATGAATAAGTTGAATTATATTTATTTAACCATCATGAAAAATGTAAGGACTTGATAAACCTAGATGTACCTATACCGTAACCTCACATGGAATTAAATTAGAATTTGTGTTACCCAATGATATATTGGAGCGATAAAAGAATGATATTACAAGTAAATGATTCAACCATTCATTGGGAACAATGGTTTAAGCAAAAAATATTGGATCTTCAAAAATATAGAGATGATTTACTATCACAAGAAAAGTATTTTACTAATTTTGATGACATTCTAAACGGTATTTATTCCGTTACAGAGGGTTTTCAAAGATATAAAGCAAATGCCAAAGTAGGAAAAATGATGACAGCTGGCCATCAACGTTTACAAGATGTATTGGATTTAATGTCCCTACAATATTCAGCTGGTGGAGAGATTGCTTTTATTCAAGAGCTTTATCCATATTTATTACACTGGACAGAAGAATATGCAGAAACAAGCCATCTTTATAATTTAAGCCCTGATGCGGAAGGGCGCTATGTATGGCATATCTCTTTAGGTACAGAAGATTATTGGTATATCGCCTTACGTCTGATTTGTTTTGGTTTACTGACAGGTTATGCGGATCAAATGTCACGTATTATGCCAATTATTGATTACACCGAAGCAACGCCTGAAGGTCAGGAAAAGGATGGTTTAATTGAACGCTTGGTTGCACCTTTTGTTGCAGATCGAGGAATACCACT
>NZ_RAXT01000168.1 GCF_003611475.1 Acinetobacter rongchengensis
CTTAAGCCGCTATCTGGATGATGGCAATCTACCGATATGCAACAATTGGGTAGAGAATCAGATGCGTCCCTGGGCGTTGGGGCGCAAGAACTGGCTGTTTGCAGGTTCGCTGCGCAGTGGTCAGCGAGCGGCAAACATCATGACTTTAATCCAGTCAGCAAAGCTGAATGGCTTGGATCCGTATGCCTATTTAAGTGATGTGCTGAAAAGGCTGCCGACACATAAAGTGACCCAGATTGAAGAGTTACTGCCACACTGCTAGAAACCTAAATTGAATTAAAAATTGGTATGGGATTCAGCGGACGCTTACTTTAAAATCCCATAAAACGAATCTGATTTCTGCAATAAAATCAAAAACTTTTAGATTCTCTTCTTTATATCCAGTCGTTATCTACGATAAAAAAAAGCCTGAAAAGAAACCTAGATTGATCTGTATCCCAACGATCCAAGATCGGCTAGTACAAATGATCTTGATTAAATATTTGGCAGAACATCATAAAGATGATTTAGCTATGTTCAAAAGTAGCGATTTTTCAGTTGAGGGAGTAGGAATAATACAGGCTAGACAAAAAGCAAAAGACCTACGCTCCACTAAAGAATTTGTCTTGAAAACCGATATTTCTTCATTTTTTGACAACTTGGATCGTTCTCAATTAATCAAAGATTTCAGGCAAACTCTACCTTTAGATATCTTCTATCTTTTTGAATCAATCGTAAAATGTGATCCACTTATACCTTTAGACTATTCAAAAGACAGAAAGCAGCTCATTCAATCTAAGTCAGGCAAAGGAGTTCGACAAGGTATGCCTTTGTCTCCTTTAAT
>NZ_RAXT01000169.1 GCF_003611475.1 Acinetobacter rongchengensis
AAAACACATTTCCTGCGTTTGAGTAGTTGATATAGTTATATCCAAGAAAATTAAGAACAGTAAATATAAAGATGATCAGCCAAATATAATAGTGATAAAAAAGGCTTTTAAATCCAGACATTAGATTCTCTTTGAAAAATAAAAAGATTATACCTCATCGCTAAAAAAAATATTTTTCGTGATTTTTTTACACTTTTTCAATCTCTTTCATTGACTTGGTCTATATTGGTATCAGATCTAAAAGCATATTTTTTTATTCAAGAGATAAAATTTCATGGAAAAGACCGAAAGCCTTTTAGAAGCCCGAAACAGAATCATTCAGGCTCAAAGAGAAGCAGCGAAAAACCCTGATCACCCGATTAATGACGGGCTTAAAGCACACTTTGAAGAGAGGAAACAAAAGCTGGCAGCATTAAAGTCCAAATAATTTTCTGTCACGATCTTCTGTTAAATACTCGTTCAGGCCAGCAAGTATTTTTTGTTTCTCTGCTTCATCTTCCATTTTCTTGAGCAAGTACGAACCAAGTAAAATTTTACGTCTAGTGTCATTTTTTCTTTCTTGCACTTTCTGTTTTGCCTTTTCTCTTGCTAAAGCAGCCTGTTTTTGCGCTTTTAACTGGTTTAACTTCTCTTGTTGTTTTGCAATTTTCTGATCTAAAGATTCAATACCCATTTTGATTCCAAAGCCTTTAAAAACCATTCAAGCATAGGATACCTGCCATTGAGATTCAATGCCTTCCTAAGCTATAATGGTTTTCCCGAAGGGCGCACTTTACCAAACTAATTTCATTAAGTTTGGAAGTCCGAAAGGGGATACCCCTT
>NZ_RAXT01000017.1 GCF_003611475.1 Acinetobacter rongchengensis
GTCAGCGACAAATAAGACGCAATAAACACTCAACAACTTAACCCTTAAGCTAAGTTCGTTTGCTGTATCGCGTCGGGATGCAGGCTATTCTATACAGTTTCAAAACAATCGCAAGCCCTAATTTAATAAAAAACCACTATTTGTGTATTTTTTATACCAATTTATCAAAAAACTGGATTTTTCACTTACTTTTTAACCATTTTAAGTCAATATTTTATATCTAATAGATAAATTCTAGGATATCCACCTATTCAAAATATTCTGCAGAAGATTGTGCATGCAAAAAAGCTGGAATTAATCCTGTAAGCGCAGCGCGAATATCAGCCCGCTCATTGATTAACTGATGAGAACCTTCCTCCAACATCAGCAAAGTTTGTAATCTGAATTGCTTACGCACAAATTCAATATTGTATTTCCAATCCACAGTTTGATCCTGCGCTCCTTGAGCCAACCAAACAGGAATACGACATTTTGGATAAGCCTCCATTTCTTGCATCCATTTAGACATCGCCAAAATCCAATCCATCCCCATCATTTTAGGTTGTAGTGGATCTTTAAGTCTTACAAAACGAAGAAATTCAGGATTATGGTTATTTCTTTTAAAATGACGTGGCACTTCTCTTTTTATTCTACGAATAATGCCTAAGCCAATTGAATTATGCCACCACGCAGTTTTTGCTGGACGAACCAGAGGCGATAATAGCAATACCCTCCCCACGATTGGATTTTCACGCTTCTGCGCATATTCAAGTAAGTGATGCATCCAAATTGCACCCCCTGTACTTTGCCCTACACCTAACCATGGCTTAGGAAGCTGTTCAGCATTTTTAACGTATTGATAAATTGCATGTAAAACCTGTTGATAATGATCAAAGTTTTTAATGTTGGCTGGAGAACCATCACTTAAACCATGTCCAGGTAAGTCATAAGTAATTACACTAAAGCCTTGTTCTAATATTTCTTTGATAATAGGTTGGTAGATTCCGCTATGTTCCAAATAGCCATGCAAAAGACAGACCGTACCTTTTAGCTTTTCTATTTTCGGTTTAAAAACCTGTACATGTAATTTAAACAAGGGCATTTCCACAACCCCCTGCCATTGCTCACAATCCAACTGATCAAAACCATAAAGCCGTTGGTAGGCTTTTATTTCCTTGTTAGGAACATAGTTACGATTTAAATTTAGTGCTTCTAATAATTTAGGTGTGGTGTCACGACTAGGCACTGGCAAATCCAGTTGCTTTAAAATGGTCGGATTTAAAAAAGGAATATCTGTCATTATGGTACCTCTCTACAGCCACTTGAACCAAACAACATATCTCGAATTGTTGCTAAAGTTTCATAATTTGCTCTACGGCTATGGTTATAATTTTGTTGACTTGGCTGCCATGAAGTCAATGGCGTTGGCATAGGCGACTCAACTGGAATCGTCTCAATACCATTCAATGCAAACAACCTTCGTGTTCTTGGCATATGGTAACGATCTGTAATTAATAATACAGTTGGAGCTCCCCCTTTCTTTTGTAACAACAATGAACTAAAACGTGTATTTTCACAGGTATTCATACTTCTATTTTCTAATAATTTGGCTTCTACACCACGTTCAGATAACCATTTCTGCATATAAGGTGCTTCTACACCACTCAATACAATAGGCAAATGCACTTTCTTTTCTAAAGCCAATGTTGTTTCCAAACGTAATTTTGTATATTGATTGACTATAATATCTTTTTGATTTTTATCTAAAGTTAACCCACCACCAAGCACAACAATTGCATAAGGTTGACTACTTGATTTATTTTTTTGAGTATTTTCACTCTGAACCAAGGACATATCTTCTTGCACCTGAGATACGGCTAACTCACTTGCACTATACAAGTCTGGCTCAGATTCAGTTTCTTTAATTTTGTGTGTTTTAAGAAAAACAATATATTCGTCCATCAATGCTTTATTGTCTTCATTATTTAAATCCAACAATTCTTTGACTGCTTCAGCAGATTGATCAACATTTGGCATTGAACTTGTCTGTTCTGCAAGTAAAGGAATCACAGGTTTTTCTTCTGTGTCTTGTTCATTCTGCTGTTCATTTGCTATTTGCTCTTGTAATGCTTTATAACGCAAGCCGAGCATTGCAATACCATTTGTATTTTTACTGCTAATTTCTTGTTCCATCAGTTTCAGATAAGCCTGTCTTGCAATCCACAAATCTGAACCAGGTTCTAAATTTTCAGATTCAGATAAAGCCGCATTTTGTTGGCTTTTGGCTGCAACTTGATTGACTTCAACAGGTACAAAAGTGTTGAGCAGCTTAACCATCATATTTGAATAAAAAGGCGTGTACCAAAAAACCATTAAACAGCCGAAAAATACAAATAATATTGCAATTATTCGTACTAGTCTGACCATCCAATGCAATTTCACCATATATATACGCTCTTAATGGTTTTGAATTAATCCGAACTCATTAAAAAGTACGGGTTCAGGCTCCAAACGCACACCAAATGTATCAAAAACATCTTTTTGTACAGCATGATATGTTGCTTGCACATCGGTTAAGGTCGCATTTGCATAATTCACTAAGACCAAAGCTTGCTTTTCAAACATCCCTACTTGATCTAAACGTTTACCTTTCCAGCCAGCCTGATCGATAAGCCAACCTGCGGCTATCTTAACCTGATTCCCTGTCTGAGGATAATGTGGAATATTGGGGAATTTTGCAATCAATTGTGAAAATTCTGTTTGATTTATAATTGGATTTTTAAAAAAACTTCCAACATTAGGGTATTGTTTTGGGTCAGGTAACTTACTTTGTCGAATATGGATAACTTGTTTTTGTAGGTTTTCAGCAGTGAGTTCATCCCCCATCGCAGTTTTTAAATCTCCGTAATTTATTTTTAAATCAGGGAATTTAAGTAATTTGAAAATAACATGGGTAATCACGTAACGATTTGGATCATCTTTAAAAATACTATGTCGATACGTAAAATGACAATCTGATGCCAAAATTGATGTGACTTGATTCAATTTACGATCAAACACCTCTACAGATTGAATAAATTCACCGACTTCTACACCATATGCACCAATATTTTGCACAGGAGATGCACCAACCAACCCCGGAATTAAAGCTAAATTTTGCAAACCATATAGTTGCTGCACTGTTGTCCATAATACAAAATCGTGCCAATTTTGCCCCGCGCCAACTTTTAATGTTTGACTATGCTCATCTTCATTTAAAAACTCAATCCCTTGAATATCCATAGCAATAACAAGCGCTTGAATCTGCTCAGGAAGCATCATATTACTTCCGCCTGAAAGCAGCAGAACATTGAGTTCATTAGTTTCAGCAAACAATAAAGCCTCTTGAAGCGCCTGAACAGATTGAACTTTAATAAAGTGTGAAGCAATTGAGTCTAAACTCAACGTATTGAAAGGCTTTAGTTGAACCTGAGATTCAATATTCATAACGAGCATTCATTCCTAAAATATTTCAATTACTTCTGTTTAAACTGTTGCTGAAACACGTTCACCCAACCCGTACTACTTGATTCACATTGATCAAGCACACGTTCAAACCCTTGCCCATCACCATAATAAGGATCAGGTAAGGCTTGTTTTGGGTATTGAGTATCGTGTTCACTCATCAAAGCGATTTTAGCTTTTATACGATGCAACTCATATTCACTGATCGCTTGCTGCATGCGTTGTTGGATATCTTCAAAGTTTTGATGATCCATGGCTAAAATTAAATCAAACTCTAAAAAATCTTGTGTAGTTAATTGACGTGCACGTAAAGCAGACAGATCAAAACCCCGTTTTAACGCATGTTTTTGACTACGCTCATCAGGTGCTTTATTGGGGTGATAATTACTGGTTCCAGCTGAATCAACAAAGATATTGAGTTGTTTTTCATCACAATAATGTCGTAGAACCACCTCAGCAGTTGCTGAACGACAAATATTCCCTAAGCACACACACAAAACTTTGTATGGCATTTTGGATGACATAACAACCTCAATTGATCATTTCTTTTATAAAGGCTTATGTTAAGTTATTTAGCATACGAATCCTATAGAACAGTAAAACAATAGTGTTTTAATTTATGATGATAGATTAAGGATAATACATATGAACCATTTTCAATTTCAAACTGTTGCCAATATCATTTCAGGATTAGGATCAATCCAAGAACTCAGCAACTTTATCAGGCAAAATAATTACAAAAAAGCCTTAATTGTTACCGATGCGGGAATGATTCAACATTCCTTACATTTACCATTATTAGAAATACTCGAGCAAAACCATTTACCGTACGAAATTTATTCCGATGTTCAAGCAGATCCTGCTGAGCATATTGTTTTGACTGCATGTGAATTTGCCAAACAAAAACACGTAGATCTTGTGATTGGTTTTGGTGGAGGCAGCTCTATGGATGTTGCCAAGTTAATTGCTATTTTAGCCAATCCAAATCAAACTCAAAGTATTCAAGAAATCTATGGAATCAATAACGTTAAAGGTCCACGATTACCTTTAATATTGATTCCAACAACAGCGGGTACTGGTTCCGAAGTGACCCCAATTTCGATTGTAACGACTGGCGAAACCACTAAAACAGGTATTGTTTCTCCAATGTTATATGCAGATATTGCAATATTGGATGCTACCTTTACCATGGGCTTACCCGCACATATCACTGCCGCAACCGGTATTGATGCGATGGTGCATGCAATTGAAGCGTATACATCCAAAATTAAGAAAAATTTTTATGCAGATATGCTTGCAAAACAAGCACTAAAACTACTCAATAAAAATCTAAAACTGGTCTTACAAGATGGATCAAACTTAGAAGCTCGTCAAAACATGTTATTGGGTTCAATGTTGGCTGGTCAGGCCTTTGCTAATGCCCCTGTCGGTGCTGTGCACGCTTTAGCCTACCCGCTAGGCGGACATTTTCATCTTTCGCATGGACATACCAACGCTTTGGTTTTGTTGGAAGTATTAAAATTTAATGCCCCTGAAGCCAAGCAGCAATATGCGGAATTAATGCAATGGTTAAATCCTTATAGTCAAGGCAGTGTTGATGGTTTATGTGACTTATTTATTGACCATATGCAAAGCCATCTCGAACAAAGCGGTTTAACACTAAAGTTAAGAGATTTAAATGTTCAAGAACAACAATTAGAAACTCTTGCACAGGATGCGATGCTTCAAAGTCGTTTATTACAAAATAACCCTAGAGAACTCACGCAAACAGATGCACTAAAAATTTATCAAGCGATTTACTAAACCTTTAACGAAGAATACACACAATTGTTGATAATTTAATGCAAATTTTCTCTACATAACAATGTAGTTTTGCTTAAATTATCACTCAATGCAAAATAAATCATTTTCATACTTTTATTCTCAAACTGTGTAAAATTCAGCAATGAATACTTGACTTTTATTCTATTTTTTAACCATTTAATTAATTCAAAAAAGTGTTTAATTTTATAATAATATTTTATATATCATAATTTTATAAAAATTAATTATATTTTTAATGACTTATTGGTAGATTTTTTAATGCCATTTTCATTTAATTTTTAAAACATTTACTCTAGAATCGCTGCCGATCTTGATCGGGAAATTAAGATAACCGACAGTACTGGAAACAATTCTATGAACAAACTTACATTAGCAATCCTCCCTTTCGCATTGATTGGTCTACACACAACCACTCAAGCCGCTACTACTGACGGTAAAACATTTGGGGTTTCTACAGGTTGGCTACATGTTATGCCGCAAAGCAATCCTCAAGGTGTCAATGGTAAAACAGGTAGTTCACCATTTCTTGGCGCTTTGGCAAATTTACAGTCAGCAAACCCAGAAGCAGGTTTTGAAGTACAAAATGCTGACACTGTAGGCTTAATGCTTGATTATTATGTGAATGACAATGTTTCATTAGAATTGACTTTAGGTACACCACCTGAAATGAAACTTGCAGGACAAGGTAATATCACTGTTCATGGTGTAAAAATTATTGATTTAAACAACTTTGATGAAGCTGCAACAACTGATGCCTATACCCCAACGATTTCGGGTCGTTATCATTTTGGTTCAATCAATAACAAGATTCGCCCATATGTAGGCGCGGGTTTAATGTATGCACATTTCTCAAATGTAGAAACTGATCCAGCAATCAATACTGCACTCAAAAACTCAAAACTAGGCCCATTTAACCCATCATTAGGTAAAGTAAAAGTTGATGATGCTTTTGCTCCAGTTGCGATGATTGGGGTTGACTACAACATAACGAAAGACTGGTATGCAACCGCATCGGTTTCTTATGCGCACTTGACAACTTCAGCAGAATTAAAAGTCAATGGTATGACGCCGGCAGGTAAAACCACTTTGATTTCTGGTAAAAGTGATATTGAAATCAAACCAATCGTGACTTATATCGGTATCGGTTACCGTTTCTAATTTAAAGATTAGAACGAGAAGCCCGTTAAACTATTTTGTTTAATGGGCTTTTTTCATATAGCATGGTGAAACTCAGAAGATGTAAACACAAACAATAAATTTTAGAAGTCCGAAAAATGAAACCAGTTGTTAAAGATCGTTCTCAATATCATTTTTTATTGCCCATTCAAACACGCTGGGCAGATAATGATATTTATGGCCATGTCAATAATGTGACTTACTATAGCTACTTTGACACCGCTGCCAATTCACTGTTAATTCAACATGCTGCTTTTGATATTCATCATTCACCGATTATTGGTTTAGTCGTAAGCTCATCCTGCAATTTCTTAGAAGAACTCACTTATCCTGAAATTATTGAAGTGGGTGTCGCTATTTCAAAAATAGGCAATTCGTCTTTGACTTATGATCTCGCCATTTTCAAACAAGGCAAACAGCAGGCTTCTGCACAAGGTCAATTTATTCATGTTTTTGTTGATCGTGAAACGAAAAAAAACACCTCGATTCCCCAAGAAATGCGAGATGCTTTAAAACCATTTTCAGATCAAGATTTCAATTGAATATTGTGTAATTGCCCATCAAAGGCGTCAACCAAACTTTTTACAACAGCTTCTTGATGAAGCATTTCAGCTGCACGTTGGAATGCTTTGGCTTTGCGTTCATTTTGCATCATATAAGGTGTGGTTGATGCGATTTCGCCATACTCCACACTAAATACAGTATTTTCCCACTGTTGCTTCAACGCAGCCCCTAAATCAAACTGCGCTTGTCCTAATAATTTTTCATATTTTTGCGGAATTTGAAAAACGGATTGCGCATTTATAGTGCCTGTCATTAAACCATGTTGAGCAAGCTCTTGAACGGCAGGTGAAAGTTCACTATTTCTAAACCAATATTCCCACTTATCTACCGTCCAATCTCCTTCTAACGTTTGGTTTTTCAAACTTAAAATTTGTTGAGGGCTTTGTTGATCATTTATAGTTAACGATAGATCTACTGGCTTTGCATCTGTTGCATGAATAACATCAACTTCAACAACTGAAGTTTGGTCAATATCTTGATTTACTTGTGTTTGTTGAGATTGATTCGCTTGAACTTGATTGACCTGTTCAGTCGTTTCAGGTGCTAAAAAGAAAACATCTTGCTGTACCGTGGTTGGTGTAACTGAATTCTGAGTAATCGTAGAAATTGAATCTCCACCGAATAAACTTAAACTTGGTTCGTCTATAGCCTGTATAGCTGAATACTCAGTAATTTGTTGATCCGACAATACTTCACTGTGCTCAATAGTCTGAGCAAGCGCTATATTTGTCGCTATGTGTGACTCTGCTGTTGTCTGAATATTTTCAGTTAACTCTACAATTTCATCATCTAAAAAATCATCACTACTCGGCTCATTTTCAACAATATGATGTTCCGATAATTCATCTTCAATATCTTCAAAAGCAGGATCAAAACCTGAATTGATATTTTGTGCTGAGCTAGGCTCTGGAACACTTACAATATTTTGTGTATTTGTAATTTCAGCATCAGCACTAAACTTTTCATTTTCAATAGAATTGGTCTTTACGTCTTGTATAGGCTGAGCTTGAGTCTGAACCTGATTGATCTGATGTCTATTTTCAGCAAGCGAAGCAACTGGCTGCTGTTGCACAATCATTTCATTGTTTTGTATCGGTCTAAATGCCAATAAACGCAACACAGTCATTTCAAAGCCTTGCTCTTGAGTGACTGCTAATTGCAATTCAGCACGACCTTTACATGCAATCTGATAGTACAATTGTAAATCTTGCGCCGAAACCAACTGTGAAAGTTGCATAATTTTTCGATTAATTTCAGCACTATATTTCAAGCTAAGTTCAGGCAAATATTGCAACATTGCCAACTCATGCAGTGTTGAAATAAATTGATCTAAAACCAAAGATACATCCAAAGCTTGCTGTCTAAATTGCAAGAGAAGCTGGCTTACTCGCTCACGCTGATTTTGGTGAATCACTAAAATCAAATCATAGATAATGGTACGGTCAATTAGACCTAACATTTCCTTTACATCTTGGTGATGGATCGCTCCTTGCCCATAAGCAATCGCTTGATCCGTTAAAGACAATGCATCACGCAATGAACCCTGAGCAGATTCAGCAATTTGCCAAATCGCATCTTGCTCAGCATTAATGTGTTCTTTATTTAAAATATGATCTAAATGATGGGTAATTTCATCTACAGCCAAAGGGCGTAATGTAAATTGTAAACAACGTGAAATCACCGTAATCGGTAATTTTTGAGGGTCTGTTGTTGCGAATAAAAATTTGACATGCTCAGGTGGCTCTTCCAATGTTTTCAACAATGCATTGAATGAATGTGTCGACAACATATGCACTTCGTCAATCAGATAGACTTTGAATCGCCCCTGTGTCGGTGCATAAGGAACGTTATCTAAGAGTTCACGTGTATCTTCAACTTTAGTCCGTGATGCCGCATCAATCTCAATTAAATCGATAAAACGGCCTTCATTGACTGCCTTACATGTCGCACAAACTTCACACGGCGTTGAAGTCACGCCTGTTTCACAGTTTAAACATTTTGCCAAAATACGTGCAATGGTGGTTTTACCCACACCACGTGTTCCTGTAAATAGGTAAGCATGATGCAAACGTCCACGGTCTAAAGCACTGGTCAGCGCACGAGAGACGTGATTTTGTCCAACCAATTCATTAAAGTTGCGTGGGCGATATTTACGTGCAAGTACCTGATACATGAAAGCTCCTATTTACAGGTCTTAGGATACTGTTTTTTAAGTGTAGAGTGAATTAAAAATACAAAATCAGTCATCATAAGTTGAAATACGATTCAATAATGACAACGAGTCAGCATATAACTGTTTTACAAGTCAATAATGTAGATCACAGACACTAAAGCTTGATTTCAATAATTCTGTTGAATTCTTTACAACTTATATTTAACATCAAGAAAAACTCTAGAAAAATCAAATGCAGGAAAATAATTATACAAAACATTTTATTGTGTTTTCGATACTTTATTACTTAGGGATAAATTTATCAATTTTCATTATGCCTTTGTATTTTAATGAGAATAATGCAGTTAAAATTTATGGACTGGCTTATGCATGCATGTCTATTGCTGGAATATTTGCAATATTACTCGGAAAGCTTGTCGATAAATTCAATTGGATTACAACCCTCACCTTAACCACGCTCATTTATGCTTTCGCAATGCTCGGACGAATCATTACCCATGAATATCTTGCCGTTTTAATTGCTTTCATTGCTGGACTTGTAGCCTCTACTGGGGTCTTGAGCTTAAAAAACTGGATGGCGTATAGCACTCAAAGTACTTTAACCAATCGCCTTGTGCTCTATCGTAGCTTAATTTTTCATTCAACCAATTTATTTTCAATGGTTTTTGTATTAGCACTCGCCTATATCATAACAGATAAAAGACATTTGTATTGGTCACTTTTGGTTTTATCCGCAGTCATCGTATTTTTCGCATGGTTATTCTTTTTAAAAATTAGAAACCATTATCATATTGATAAACATGATAATAAAAAACTTTCCAAAATTACATTTAATCCAATCATCGTATTATTCTGTTTAAATATGATTTTCTCAGGATGCTATTCGGGTCTTATTAAGCCTTATCTCATCCTACTTTTCATCAAAAAAGGCTTTTCTGATGAATATTCAATTTTCATTAATTTACTGATTGTTTTTTCACAAGTTATTTTCACAACGATAGTGATCAAGAAACTTAACTTTTTCTCAAAATCTCCAATTAAATTACTGATTATTTTAGAAACAAGTTTATTACTGAGTTACTTATTTATATATTTTGAATATTTAGAAATCAGTATTTATGTCTTGTTATTTATCTTCATTTTGCGAACATTTTTGTTATCGACCAGTACCTGCACTGAAGAAATCATTCACATGCAATATATTTCAAAACAACAGTTCGCTGCTGTATTCGGATTGTTACTCACTTTATTTTTGATCGGTGATTCATTTGGTGCATTTATATCCTCCTTGGTTTTTGATCATAATTATTTGAATATATTTTTAATTTCAGCTGTTTTTGTTTTTCTTAATCTGTGTACATACATTTTTCTCAGCTTCGCAATAAAAAAGCACCATCAAATATAATGGTGCTTTTTAAATTAATGAGAATAGCTCATCACTATTCAATCAAAACCAACCTTTACTGCCCTTAATTTCAGCATCTGCACAACGTAATGCTTCCTGAGTCAGTCCCCAAAGGCGGTAATCCCCCGTGATTGAGCCTATTTTAAAATTATGGGTATAAGCAAAGCTTAACTCACGTTGCGGATCACACCATGCACCTGAGCCATTATAACCAATATGACCAAAACCTTTTTTTGCACGTTTACCCATTGTAATGACACGGTGGTACCCTAAACGCCACTTCATTGGAATAGGCATCACACGATCACGCTTAATAGATTGAATCTTACTTAACTCGGCAAATATTTCAGGTTTAATGAATATCTTGCCATCCCAGACTCCTTTATTTGCCATCATGGCATAAATTTTTGCCAAACTATTGGCAGTAAAAACACCATTGGCAGCAGGAATGATCGCTTGTAAACCTTGATCGCTAAAAAAGCTAAAATCACGCATACCTTTCGGTACCATTGCATCTACAAAATCCTGCGGATTCTGACCACTCAATTCAATCAATTTATCTGAAAAAGAAGCAATTGTTTTGTTTTTTACTTTCGCTTTTTCAGTTCGTGATTCATTTTTTTGTATTGGCTCTGCTTTGGTCATTAAACGTGCAACACGATCTAACTCAAACGCAGGAATACCAAAATAGGCCCCATCCAATTCAAGTGGCTCAACGAGATATTTTTGCAATAATGTAGTTAAAGTTTGCTGTGTTGCTTTTTCAAGCACACCACCCACCAACCAACCAAATGTTAAAGCTTGATAAGCAATATCAGATCCGACTGAAAAACGAGGAGTCGCCTGTTCCATGACCGTTAACATATGTTGCCAATCTGCCATTTCAACTGCACGATCAATCACATTACGGATATCATATAAACCACTTTGATGACTTAAAATATGACGCAATGTCATATTTTGCTTACCATTTTGTCCAAATTCAGGCCAAAATTTTGCGACTGGTGTATCGTAATCTAAAAAGCCTTCACTCACCATTATATGCGCTAAAGTAGCAAGAACACCTTTTCCTGTTGAATAACAAACCGATAAAGTTTGTGCATTCCATTGTTCAGTATTCGATTTCTTGCCAGTGTAAATATCAACAACTTTTTTACCTTGAAAATAAACAGCTAAAGCAGCACCACCTTGCTCTGCTCGTCCATCTTGCAAACGACTAAACTGCTCTGCCAAGTCTTGAAAACGCTGATCTACATAACCTTGATAATTCAGTTTATCTGCAAAAAAGACACCTTTTAAACCGCTCATTTTCCTATTCCTATTTTATCTTTATATCGCGCTTTTTATTGTATAAAAAAGCCTAAATCATCTCGATTTAGGCGATCTATTCTATTTGACTTTAAAGTGTTTTGACCACACCTGCAACATGCGGCTTATGTGATTTTTGATTTCTGATCAGGAAATCAGTCGCTTTAGTCTCTTCTGCTGTCAAAAACTCAACAGTCGAAGGTAGAAATATAGGTAACTTAAAAGCAACATCAGCTTCATATGCATCAGGTAAATTCAAGCTTGCTAAAGCACGCGCTTTACTCCACATTCCATGTGCAATCGCTTGTTTAAAACCAAACGCTTTTGCAGTCACGGCATGAATATGAATCAAATTAAAATCGCCTGAAACTTTTGCGTAACGACGACCTGTATTTTCGGAAATATTCCACACATCCTTGACTGAAAAATGAGGTTCTTTGGTATCTTTTGATTTTTCTGAAGACGAATTTGTTGTTTTTTGGCGAGCCAAATAGGTCGTAATACCTTCAACAACAATACTATTCCCCACTTTAACAGTCGTAATAAAATCAAACTGTAGACCTTTATCATGTGGCTTTAATTCACCAAATTTACATGACAACGTCAGTTGTTCATTTACACCGACTTTACGTGTTTGTTTAACAACATTACGAATATGCACCAAGCCTAAAAGTGCAAATGGGAAAGCTTCTGTCGTCATCATGCTCATTTGCAGACTTTGAGACAGTACTGTTAGATAAATTGCTGGAATATAACCATTATTTTTAAAACCACAAACTTCGTTATAGGCTTTTAAATGATTAGAATCAACTTTAAAAGAATCCACCACATATTCAACTTGCGGTAGAACCTTTTCACCTTTCGGCTTTTTGAAAATAAGACCTTGAATAACTTTACTATAAGCTAAATAAGGTTTTGGAAGTTGACTAAAATGGCGAGTATTCATACTAAACCTTTAAATATTTATCGTTATTAAAAAGTAGCTGCTCAATAAAGAAAACATCAGGAAGTCCCCACAGTTAGAATCATCTAAATATAAAAACTTCCTGCCTTTACCCTGCTTAAAACGTTCGTAAAAAACTCAAGCAGAGGTACTTTTCGTTTTACTTATGCGCCCAACAAACTTTGGCCACAAACCCGTACAACATTACCATTTAAACCTGTCGAAGCTGTAGATGCAAATAAAGCAATTGTTTCAGCGACATCTACAGGTAAACCGCCTTGACTCATAGAGTTCATACGGCGACCTGCTTCACGAATAGCAAATGGAATTGCTGCAGTCATTTGAGTTTCAATAAAGCCAGGTGCAACAGCATTAATCGTAATACCATCTTTTAAAACTGGTGCAGTAAATTTCACTAAACCAATCACACCCGCTTTAGACACTGCATAATTGGTTTGACCTAAATTACCTGCAATACCTGAAATTGAAGATACGCAAACAATACGGCCATTCGCATTTAAACCATTATTAGACAATAAATAATCGTTAATACGTTCAGCTGCAGACAAGTTAATGTTGATCACAAGATCCCACATTTCAGGCTTCATATTTGCCAAAGTCTTATCACGAGTAATACCAGCGTTATGTACGATGATATCTAAACCACCTTGAGCCGCTGCAGCAGCTTTGATTTTTTCACCTGCATCTGCAGCGGTAATATCAATCGCTAATGTAGAACCACCGATTTCAGATGCAACACGGTCAAGATCTGCTTGTTGTGGTGGAACGTCTAAACAAATAACATGCGCCCCATCACGTGCCAAAACATGTGCAATCGCCTCACCAATACCACGACTCGCACCCGTTACCAGTGCAGTCTTACCTGCAAGTGGTTTTGCCCAGTCTACATCGACAACAGCAGCTTTTGAAACACGAATTACTTGGCCTGATACATAAGCAGAACGTGGAGACAATGCAAAACGTAAAGAAGATTCCAAGTTTTGTGCTGCATCTGCATCGACAAGAATCAAATCAGCTGCAATCCCTTTCTTAAATTCTTTGCCTACAGATTTAACAAAACCTTCCAAACCACGTTGTGCAATGGCTTGTTTGATTGTTGGCGCTGTTTCAGGTGTTAAACCTACAACAATCACACGACCTGATGTTGCAATTTGACGAGCAATTGGACTAAAAAATTTGTGCAATTCATTCAGTTGTTCTGAACTTTCAATACCAGAAGCATCAAAAACAACCGCTTTAAACTTAGATTCTTTATCACCTTCATTGAAAGCGCTAACATTTAAACCTGACTTTGCTGCAATTTGTTGAAGTTGAGCATTATTTCCAGCATAAGTATTGGCATGAATATTACTTAGAATCTGAGCAATTTCACCTGAAAATTGACTATTTGGTGCAGCACCCAATAGAACTGCACCCTTTACAACAGGTGTAGCCGATTCAAAACGATCTAATTCAATTGGAGATGGTAAACCTAAATTTTTAATTACAAATTTACCAATTGGAGATTTTGCAAAAGTTTGGTATTGATCAGACATGATTATTATCTCTTAACACAATTAGTTTTATATGGATCTTAAGTGGTCTATTAACACTAAAACAATCCCAAATATATAAGCTTTGTTCAAATTTAACCCACAACAAGCTATTTATATCATGCCAACAGACCCATAATATCAGTGACCCATAAGTTTCGGATAAATCATACTTGAGTTACATGCATGATGTCTTGACCTGAAACAATCCTCAAATGTCATTATAGTCAATTCAGCACATTATTGATTATGTTAATGTAAGCACTAAGAAGATTATCCACGTGCTTGGAAAAGCCTTATGAGCAAAACAACTCAAGAAAATCCAACAGTAGAGAATTCTACAAAAGAAACTGTGTCAAATACATCAAAAACTCGTACCCGCTCGAGTAACGCAAATAGCACTGTTTCAAATGCAACAAATAGCACAAAAAAGCCAAGTACTCCTACGGCTTCTACTACTCGTAGAAAAAGTGCTCCGACAAAAAAAGCTGAAATACCTTCAACGTCGAAAACACAAACTTCTGGTCAACAGGGCAAAAATATGAGTCAAAATACTGTTCGTCGCGTCGCAATTATCGGTGGTAACCGTATTCCTTTTGCACGTTCAAATGGTCCTTACTTTAAAGCATCTAACAGCGATATGTTAACTGCTGCGTTAAATGGTCTAGTAGAACGTTATAACCTTCAAGGTCAACGCTTAGGTGAAGTTGTTGCTGGTGCTGTACTTAAACACAGCCGTGATTTTAACATGACGCGTGAATGTGTACTCGATACTCAACTTTCACCTGAAACACCAGCTTATGATATTCAACAAGCATGTGCGACTGGCTTACAAGCAGCTTTCCTTGTTGCAAATAAAATTGCATTGGGTCAAATTGAAGTGGGTATTGCAGGTGGTGTAGATACAACTTCAGATGCGCCTATCGCATTAGGTGATGGTATCCGTAAAGCATTACTTGAGTTGAATATTGCTAAAACAGGTAAAGACCGATTAAAAGCATTATCAAAAATCAATGTAAAAGATTTGATGGATGCACCTAAAAATGGTGAACCTCGTACTGGTTTATCAATGGGTGATCACCAAGCCATTACTGCTTTAGAATGGGGTATTGCGCGTGAAGCTCAAGATGAGCTTGCTGCATCTTCACACCAAAAAATGGCAAAAGCGTATGAAGAAGGTTTCTTTGATGACCTTATGACGCCTTTCCTAGGTTTAACGAAAGACAATAACCTTCGTCCAGACTCTTCTGTAGAAAAACTTGCAAAACTTAAACCAGTATTTGGCAAAGGTGAAACTGCAACAATGACTGCAGGTAACTCTACGCCTTTAACGGATGGTGCATCTGTTACTCTTCTTGCTTCTGAAGAATGGGCTAAAGCAAATGGTCATGAAGTTTTAGCTTATTTATCATTTAGCGAAACTGCTGCTGTTGATTTCATTGGTAAAGATGGTCCTAAAGAAGGCTTATTGATGGCTCCTGCTTATGCAGTTCCACGTATGCTTGAGCGTGCTGGTCTTAAACTTCAAGATTTTGATTTCTATGAAATCCATGAAGCATTTGCATCACAAGTTCTTTCTACACTTAAAGCATGGGAAGATCCTAAGTTCTGTAAAGAGCGTTTAGGCTTGGATGCACCATTAGGTTCAATTGATCGTTCTAAATTAAACGTTAAAGGGTCTTCTTTAGCTGCGGGTCACCCATTCGCTGCAACTGGTGGCCGTATTCTTGCAACTGCTGCAAAACTTCTGAATGAAAAAGGTTCAGGTCGTGCATTGATCTCAATCTGTGCAGCGGGTGGACAAGGTGTGGTTGCAATTGTAGAGAAATAAAACGCCCTACTTTCCAGCCAATAAAAACCCTTAAAGTAATTTAAGGGTTTTTTTATTTTGTAGATTCAAAATTCATCATTTTTTATCAGAACTAAAAATTAACAATACTTCTCAAAATATAACTCGATGTTTCTAATAAAAAATATTTGGTAGGTGTTTAGTAGGTATTCAAAAAACCACCTAAAGACAATACTCAATCTCAAGGTGTTCATCACCTGTTGGAATGATGAAATAACAAATATGGTAGAAGGAATCGCACCATGGCTTTTAAAAATATTGCTGATCAAACAAACGGTTTTTACATCCCTTGCGTATCACTTTTTGGACCTGGTTGTGCCAAAGAAGTGGGTATTAAAGCTCAAAACTTAGGTGCTAAAAAAGCACTTATCGTAACTGATGCTGGTTTATTTAAATTTGGTGTCGCTGACATTATTGTCGGATATTTAAAAGAAGCTGGCGTAGACAGCCATGTATTTGCAGGTGCTGAACCAAATCCAACCGATATAAACGTACACAATGGTGTTAAAGAGTACAATGACAATGGTTGTGATTTCATTGTTTCTCTAGGTGGCGGTTCATCGCATGACTGTGCTAAAGGTATTGGTCTAGTAACTGCGGGTGGTGGTCACATTCGTGATTATGAAGGGATCGATCAAAGTAAAGTACCGATGACACCTTTAGTTGCGATCAATACCACTGCGGGTACTGCTTCTGAGATGACTCGCTTCTGTATCATTACCAATACAGATACGCATGTAAAAATGGCAATTGTCGATTGGCGTTGTACACCTCTCGTTGCAATTGATGACCCTAAACTCATGATTGCTAAACCTGCTGCACTGACTGCTGCAACTGGTATGGATGCTTTAACACATGCTGTTGAAGCGTATGTGTCAACTGCTGCCAATCCAATTACAGATGCTTGTGCTGAAAAAGCAATTAGCATGATCAGTGAATGGTTAAGCCCTGCTGTTGCAAATGGTGAAAATATTGAAGCACGTGATGCAATGGCTTATGCACAATATTTGGCAGGTATGGCGTTTAACAATGCTTCATTAGGCTACGTACATGCAATGGCGCATCAGCTTGGTGGTTTCTATAACCTTCCGCACGGCGTTTGTAATGCAATTTTATTACCACATGTGTGTGAATTTAACCTGATCGCATGCCCAGATCGTTATGCAAAAATTGCACAATTGATGGGTGTAAATACTGAAGGCTTAACTATTACAGAAGCGGCTTATTCTGCTATTGCAGCAATCCGTGAATTATCTGCTTCGATTGGTATTCCTTCAGGACTTGCTGTACTGGGCGTTAAAGCTGAAGATCATGCAGTGATGACTTCAAATGCACAAAAAGATGCGTGTATGCTCACCAATCCACGTAAAGCAACAGACGCTCAAGTAATCGGTATTTTTGAAGCAGCGATGTAAATTCACTACTTCTTTAACTTTTGCTACTTTTAGGAATATGACTTCGGTGATATTCCTTTTTTTTATGTCCATCCTATAAAAACAATTTCACCGCTTCTCATCACCCACCAGCATTAAATTATCTTTAAAGACTGTGTTTATTCACCCTAGAGCAATATATTTCTACACACCAGACCAGTAATATCACTTTCAGGCTTAAACACATTTAATCTATATAAGCCATGTGATCCAAAATAAAGCCGTTCGATTCGGTCTACTGACAATGAGAATATAAAGATGAAAAAAACAATTTTAATCACTGGTGCAAATGCAGGAATTGGATTGACCACTGCTGAAGAATTTGTAAAAGAGGGTCACCATGTCATCTTAGCATGTCGCAATTTGGAAAAAGCTGAACAGGCTAAACAACATTTACAAAGCATTGGCACGGGTCAAGTTGATTTAGTACAACTCGATTTGAACAGCCTAGAAAAAGTCAGTCTTGCTGCAGATGAAGTTTTATCAAAATACTCACATATTGATGTATTGGTCAATAATGCAGGGCTGATTTCTCAGAACTTAGATATCACTGAAGATGGTTTCGAAAAACATTTTGGTGTCAATTTTTTAGGTCATTTTTTATGGACGCTCAAACTACTCCCTATTGTTAAAAAATCAGTTCAAGGCAGAATCATTCACCTGTCTTCAATTGGACATTGGGGTGGAAGCATTCAGCCTGAAAAATTCCTTGCAAAAAACAATAAGCATTACATTATGTTTCCAAGTTACGGTAGCAGTAAACTTCAGAATTTATTGTTTAGCAACCTTTTGGCGACACAACTTGAAGGCAGCAATGTCACCAGTAATGCGCTACATCCCGGTGCAGTAGATTCTGAGTTATATCGTCAATTACCGAAATTTCAATATGCCTTTGTTAGCTTGGTGCTCATTCCACCGTCAAAACCTGCAAACCTGATAAAGCGTATGGCTTTGGATGAGGATTGGGCGACTAAAAATGGTGAATATGCCAGTGTGCAAACCCCTGCTTGGGCTTCTAAAAAATCCAAAGACTTAAAACTCGCGCAATATCTTTATGATTTATCCTATGATTTAGTGAAAACTTATTTGTAATGTGTTATTTAATTTTTATATATTTTATACAAACATATAGGAATAAGAAATGATAACGCAGTCAAATGAATATAAGCCTGATGTACTAGGAACAGGATATGAGCAACTCACGCTCAATTTCCCAGATGATTATGATGGCAAAGTAGTTGCAACCTTAGTACGTAAAAAAGCCACCCAAACAACCCATAAAGCCGTTTTATATATACACGGCTTTATTGATTATTTTTTCCAAAAAGAAATGGCTGAACAATTTAACCAACACGGTTATGATTTTTATGCTCTTGATTTAAGAAAATATGGGCGTTCTCATCGACCACATCAAAAATATTACGATGTGCTCAATTTAAATGAATATGATGCTGAAATCACAGAAGCATTAAAGATCATTGGGCAGGAAGGTCATACGAATGTAGTTTTAGCAGGACATTCAACAGGCGGTTTAACCTCAACCTTATATGCTGCGCATCATCCAAACCATCCATTGATTAAAGCGCTTTGGTGTAATAGTCCATTTTATGACTTTAATATGCCAGCTTGGAAGAAAAAACTCGCCTTACCTAAATTAAGCGCTTTGGCTAAACATTTCCCAAAACTACAATTTCCGAGCGAACTGAATAAATGGTACGTGACCAGTTTGCATAAAGATCTAAAAGGTGAATGGGACTTTGATTTAGAATGGAAAAAGAAAACATATCCGAAAGTTTATTTAAGTTTTATTCGTAGCATTTATCAAGCACAAAAAGAAATTCATACAGGTGTGCAAGTCACTGTTCCCACACTGATTATGCACTCACATAAAACCACATATCCAAAGAAATTTAATCAAGATGCACAAAGCAGTGATGTCATTTTAGAAGTCAAAGATATGATCAAATACGGCAATAAAATACAAGGCGATGTGACGATAATACCCATTCAGAATGGACTACATGATTTAGTCTTATCAGCACCATCCGTACGTGCAGAGGTTTATCAAAAGCTATTCACATGGCTCGAACAGAAAAATATTTAAACACCGTCAAACTGATTTGAAATTGCGCATCATTGCTCATCTTTATATTTCATGAGCATTTGATGTGCTGGATGTCCCATCGGTGTCAACTCAATTAAACGCTCTACAGCATCAATCGCTTCTGGAAAATGAGCTAGATGTTTGAGTAAAGCATCTGTCTCATTGGCTTTAAAAATAGCCTCACTCAAACGTGACTCCAAACAGTCTCGCCATGCACATAAAAATGGGCTTTCAGTTTTTGCAAGGAAAACACCTTTACATAATTTCAAAGCAGATTCGGTATAACCTGAATCCAAAGCATTTTCAGCTTGTAAAAAATCAGCCTCTACATGCGCCAATAAACGATATGGACGAGAACCGAGCATTCCTCCTAAAATGTCTCTTAACTGCGACATTTCAGCCTTTAAAGTACCCACACTCACTTTACGCTCACCGTAAAGCGCTTGATGTAAATTTTCCAAATTCATCCCTTGAGGGCACAATGCAAGAATGGTCAAAATTTCAATTTGTCGTGGTGTTAATACCACAATCTTGCCATTAAACAATACCTGAGGCACTGCAAAAGCACGAATGAATAAGTGTTGCTGTTGGAACTCTAACAATGCAGACTGAATGATAGAAGCACAACGTTCAGCAGCCAAAAGTCCTAAACTATTATGGTGGTTCCATGTGGTTGAAAGATCAATAACGCCAAGGACTTGCTTGGAATAAGGATCGATAATCGGTGCTGCATAACACACCCAATCATGGATTGAAGACATATAATGTTCATTGGAAAATACACAACTGGATTGTTGCGTTTTAAGCGACAAGGCCAAAGCATTGGTGCCTACCAATTCTTCACGCCATTGCCCGCCTTCAACAAAATGTACCCGTTCAGCAGCATTGCGCATTTGCCCACTCGCTGCAGACCAAATAATGGTGCTACCTACATCCCCCACAGCTGCAACCATAGCGGATTGTTCTGCAATATGTTTTAACTCATCACTACAATGATCTAAAGCGATTTCCAACGCATTTTTTCTAGCTTGTTTTTGATTGGTTTGCTTTTGAATGAGCAATGGTGCTGCATCACGATCTTTCGGAATAGATGCTGAATTTGACCGTTGCCAAGAACTGGCAATACTTTGTCCAAGTTGATCTGCATGTTTTAAGGACAAACTACTACTTTGGCGTAATTGCTCAATCAGGTTCCGTTTCTGCGCTAACTCTTGTTGACTCAACATATGCGACATTCCTATGCAATTTGTCTAAAACTTCCTCTTATCCCTATCATTATTTTTTTGGGCCGTTCAATAGTTACACTATCACACTGAATAGATTGGTCGTCAACCAACCTCATACCAAAGCGCTATAACCGCAATAAAAATTAACAAAATCACTTAATTATTACGATAAAAGAAACACTTCCAAATATTAGATCATAGTACAAATAATGAGAGTTTATCTTCCAACCTTTCTCCTACCTTCGACTGAATAAGCTCAAATCATCATGTAAACAATGACTGTGTCATACATGCATCTTCACATACTGATCATGTTAAGGATCAAGTTAAAATAAAGGAATATTCTCATGCGTTATGTAGACCCAAATCAACCAGGTTCAAAAGTTCAATTCAAAGCACAATACGAAAACTTTATTGATGGAAAATGGGTAGCTCCTGTAAAAGGCGAATATTTTGATAATGTCTCTCCTGTCGATGGCAAAGTATTTACCAAAGTGCCACGTTCATCTGCAGAAGATATTGAGCTGGCTTTAGATGCTGCACACAAAGCCAAAGCAGCTTGGGGTAAAACCTCACCAACAGCTCGTTCAAATTTGCTGCTTAAAATTGCAGATCGTTTAGAGGAAAATTTAGAACTGCTTGCAGTTGCTGAAACTTGGGAAAATGGCAAACCGATTCGTGAGACTTTGGCCGCTGATATTCCATTGTGTATCGACCATTTCCGCTATTTCGCAGGTTGCTTACGTGCCCAAGAAGGTGGAATTTCTGAGATTGATGAAGATACGATTGCTTACCATTTCCACGAACCGCTTGGTGTAGTTGGCCAAATTATCCCATGGAACTTCCCTATTCTCATGGCAGCTTGGAAACTTGCACCTGCATTGGCAGCAGGAAACTGTATTGTTCTAAAACCTGCTGAACAAACACCTTCAAGTATCTTGGTTTTAGTTGAACTTATCCAAGACCTACTTCCAGCAGGCGTACTGAATATTGTTAATGGTTATGGTGTTGAAGTTGGTCGTCCTTTAGCAACCAACCCACGTATCGCTAAAATTGCATTTACTGGCTCAACTCAAGTGGGTCAGCTCATCATGCAATATGCAACTGAAAATATCATTCCTGTAACACTTGAACTGGGTGGTAAATCTCCAAATATCTTCTTTGAAGATGTTTTGGATAAAGAGGATGACTACCTCGATAAAGCACTTGAAGGTTTTGCAATGTTTGCACTAAACCAAGGTGAAGTATGTACCTGTCCATCTCGTGCATTGGTTCAAGAAAGTATTGCAGACAAATTCCTAGAAATGGCGGTTGAACGTGTAAAACGTATCAAAACAGGTCATCCATTAGACACCGACACCATGATTGGCGCTCAAGCTTCACAAGAGCAACAAGATAAGATTTTGGGTTGTATCGCGACAGGTCGTGCTGAAGGCGCTCAGATCTTAACAGGTGGTGGTGACCGTCAAGAAGTTGGACAAGGGTTCTACATCGAACCTACCATTTTCAAAGGCAACAACAGCATGAAGATTTTCCAAGAAGAAATCTTCGGACCTGTACTTTCAGTTGCAACATTTAAAGACTATGACGATGCGATTAAAATTGCCAACGACACTATGTATGGTTTAGGTGCAGGTGTATGGTCACGTTCAGCGCATACGTCATATCGTGCAGGTCGTGCGATTGAAGCAGGCCGTGTATGGACAAACTGCTACCATATTTACCCTGCACACGCTGCATTTGGTGGTTATAAGAAATCAGGTATTGGGCGTGAAAACCATAAAATGATGCTTGATCATTATCAACAAACTAAAAACTTACTGGTGAGTTATTCAACTAAGGCCATGGGTTTCTTCTAAGTTGTAACTGTTTCTTAATCTAAAAGCGAACTTCGGTTCGCTTTTTTTATTTAGGCTGAATCCATGAATATTACGATAGGCTTGTTGCATAAGCAGCGTTGTGAGAATCGTTCATTACTGAGAGAATAATAACAATAAAAATCAATATAAAAATATTTGCCAAATCCACAGGTAAAATGGTTTATCTTGTCTCTAATTGAGCGAGATATAAGACAAGACTAAAACACAGAGCCTGAACATGTTGCAAATTATCAATATTCTCTTTCCAGCTATTGCACTAATCGGCTTAGGTTTTTACTTATTTCAATCTCGTACATTAGAAGCAAACTTTTGGAATGGTGCAGAAAAGCTCAACTATTATGTGCTATTTCCATCATTACTGTTCAGTTCGTTGGCAACAGCCGACATGCATATTGCGCACATCGATACGATTTTGATGGTTATTTTTCTAGTGATGGCTTTGGTGATATGCAGTGTGTATTGCTTTGCTCAAATTAAAAAAACCGCTATTTCTCAGATTGGTGTTTATGTTCAAAGCTTAATTCGTTTTAACACCTATATTGGACTTTCTATTGCAACGACAATGAATAACCCAGAAATCAAAAGCATTTTGGTGAATATTCTGGCGATCACTATTCCATTTGTGAACGTTGTTTCAATCCTTTCTCTTACCCCAAAACATCAATTAAATATTAAACACATTTTAATTTCTTTAATTAAAAACCCATTAATCAGCTCTTGCCTAGTGGGTATTTTATTTAATGTTTTCAATATTCCACTTTGGCAAGGTTTGAGCAACTTATTGTCTGCGTTTTCAAATAGTAGCCTAATGCTTGGTTTACTCTGTGTAGGTACCGCCATTCAGTTCAATACAATTAAAACTTATTTTAAAACGTCTTTAATCATTAGTTTATTGCGAATAGTGGTTATTCCTTGTGTCGCCTTTATCTGCCTACAATGGTTTGAATTAGATTATTCCGCAGTGGTTGCGATAATGATTTTCTTTTCAATTCCCACAGCATCTTCGGCCTATATTCTAACCAAACTATTGAATGGTGATTATCAACTCATGGCTGCTGTCATCAGTTTGCAAACACTATTGTCAGTATTTAGCTTGGCATTGATGCTGACTTTGGTACAAATTTACTATACTTGATCAAAATGCCTCTAAACCTAAATTCATTTTCTTATTAATTTAACGTCAGTTCGGGATAAACTCTGATGTAAGTTATTGAAAAGATAGATTAGTCATAGCGGAGTCTTACCGTTTAAAGTCAGATGTAAGGATTAACCTTCGGTTAGACCTACTTTTCTTTCGGGATGAGTGGCACTGCCACGCAAGGGCAAAACCTGAGCTGTGATTAAAGCAGCGCAAGAGTCGCCAACTCGACAGATACCATCATGTATCTAATATCTTGCAAAAACAGTATATTGCAGATCTTGCGGAATATATTCCTCATGCCTCAAACAATGCGACTGACGTTTCCGTGTATCATATAGTTGGAAGTAAATCTTATTCCGAGCTCAGGTTAATTTATTCTATTTTAACGATTTTTAAGAAACTGATGATGGAATTTGATGAATGCTTTTAAACATTGACCGATGATTTAGCAATCATTTCACCATCATTTTTCTATTGATTTCACTTTCATGATTTATTCAGGGTTTTCATCTTTTGAAAGTTGCATTTCTAGAAAATGTAAATGATCGATTCCCCAAAAGATTTCATCATCCACAAACCAAGTTGGCGCACCAAACACACCTCGTTCAACTGCTTCCTCAGTCACTTGTTTCAGTTGTGCTTTCACTTGCTCATCTGCCAACCAAGCTTGGACTTGAGTAATCTCCAAACCCAGCCCTTGAACAACATTTGCCAATTCATTGATATCATTTAGATTACGTGGATTGCCAAACATGGCATCAAATAAACTATGAAGGATTTTTTGGAAATTTTCAGGCTGATAAATTTGTACAGCAGTAATAATCCGCATTAAATTCAAAGTATTGATTGGAAAGTACGGATTCATTTGAACAGGAATATTCCATAACTTTGACCAACGCCCCAAATCAATCATCGAATAACGTGCTTTGGCAGGCACAGCCATTGGACTATTGTTACCAGTTGCTTTAAAAATACCCCCAAGCAACATGGGCTTCCAGACTATTTCGGCTTGATATTGTTGAGCAATCTGCTGTATACGCTGAACCCCAACATAGCTGTATGGACTACCTAAATCAAAATAAAATTCGATTTGCTTCATATACTATTCTTCCTTAACTTTGATATGAATATAATTGAATACAGAATAATCATTAAACTTACTTATATATAGTAACTTACCATTTTTCAATCCATGGGCGTAAATCTAATTCATGTGTCCATGCATCTCGTGGCTGTTGTGAAAGATGCCAGTAATTTTCAGCAATATGTTCAGGGTTCAAAATGCCATCCTGCTCTTTCTTCGCATAGATTTCAGGAAATGAAGTTTTAATAAAATCAGTATCGATTGCACCGTCCACCACGACATGTGCAACATGAATATTCTGCGGTCCAAGCTCACGTGCCATACTCTGCGCTAAAGCACGTAACGCATGCTTTGCACCTGCAAAGGCCGAAAAATAAGCTGCACCACGCATACCCGCCGTTGCTCCAGTAAAAATGATCGTCCCATGTTGGCGTGTCACCATACGCTTTGCAACTTCTCGCCCAACGAGGAATGCGGAGAAACATGCCATTTCCCAAATTTTAAAATATTTTCGAGCGGTTTCTTCTAAAATACTACAAGGGACATTTGCACCAATATTGAAAACCAAAACATCAATTTCACCAATATTGGACTCAATTTCTTCAACCAGTTGCATCACTTGTTCTTCTTTACGAGCATCTGAAGCAAAACCATATGCAACACCGCCTGCCAGTTCGATTTCCTCAATTAAAGGTTGTAATTTTTCTGCATTACGGCGTGTCATGCAGGTGATATAACCGCCTTGAGCGAATCTTTTGGCAATTGCACCGCCTGTCGCATCTCCTGCGCCAATGACCAATGCGACTTTTGCTTTTTGTTGTTCAAATCCATTCATAAGCTTTCTCGACAGCGGACTTTTATATGATTATAAAATAACGATCGTTATCATAACGATTACTATGTTATAATTTTTAAAGATCGTCAAGATCATTTTTTGATGAAGCATTCCATTAAACATGTTGGGAATAGTCCGTTATGCGTTATAAATCAGGCTATAAAGAACAAAAACGCCAAGAGCTGTTAGACATTAGCGGACAATTGGCAAAGAAAAATGGTTTCAATGCCACAGGTGTGGATGGATTTATGAAAGCGGCAGGTGTCACCAGTGGTGCTTTTTATTCACATTTTTCGTCAAAAAATGATTTATTCAAAGCCTTGATTGAAAATGAACTACAACACAGTATTCAAATGTGGCAAGACAACCCTCATGACGAACCTTCACAATGGATTGATTTTGAATTGAATCGCTATTTGGCCTTATCGCATGTTGAACAACCAGACCGAGGTTGTGCATTACCATCACTTGCCTCGGAAATTGCACGGTCAGATGATGAGATTAAACAGGCTTACCAAAACGAACTAATTCGGGGTCAAAAAATCTTTTTAAAATATTTAGACAGTGAAGAAACAGCATGGGCTGTTATGTGTCAATTGGTGGGTACAATCTTAATGGCACGAAGTGTCACAGACACCGATCTAAAGAGAACTCTTTTAGAATCGTCTAAAAAATCGATTAAAGCATTGATCGCATATTCAGCCACTGAATAAAGCAATTGTATTTTAAATAGATTGGGTTTATTGATATTTCGTCTTGATCAATCAAGTTAAAATATCAATAACCCAAATCTGCTTTAGATTCATTTACAAGTTATAGCTTAAATGCAAGCTTATAACGCCCCATTACCTAGAACTAACCCTTCACGACGTGGATCTACCCCACCCGCATATTTTTTCTGATTATTCAAAGCAACTTGCATAATGGTTGAAACACCACTCGATTGTGCTGCCTGATTAACCACATGATTTTTAGCTTGTAATCCCGCCACCAGTTCACTCAAATTCAACGTGGTATTGGAACCATCCACATTGGTAATCAAACTATTTGTCGCGCCAAAGTTTACCAGTGATGTCGCTTGCTGAGCATCTAAATTCCAATCCAATATACCCACCAATGTTTTAACAACAAACTGGATAATCGTTCCGCCACCTGGTGAACCTGTTGCGACATAGAAATCTCCCGGCTGGGTTCCTTTAAATACAATCGTTGGAGCCATTGTACTTCTTGGTCGTTTATTGGCTTCTACTCGATTGGCAACCAAAGCACCTGTTGCATCAATCGGATTGGCTGAAAAATCAGTCAGTTGATTGGTCAATAAGAAACCATCCACCATGTGGAAAGAACCCATACTCGCTTCAACGGTTGAAGTAACAGATGCAACATTTCCATAGGCATCCACAATAGTAAATTGGGTTGTACCGTGCTCAAGTGTTTTATCGACCCCAACCGCACTACTAAAATCGCCAGCCGTTGCAACACCCATAGATTGATCTGGGTTAATTAATGCAGCTCTTTGTTTTAAATAATTTTTATCTAACAGACTTGGAATCCCTTTTGCAGGCAATGCTACAAAATCTGTATCAGCAACATATTTATCCCGATCTGCATAAGCTAATCGCTCTGCTTCTGAGACTAAATGCACGCCCATTACATGAGGAATTCCACCTTCATTGCTAATTTGTGAAGGTGGATATTGTGCTAAATCAAAATTTTCTAAAATACCCAACGTTTGCAATACAGCAATACCGCCAGAAGAAGGTGGTGGCATGGTACACACATAATAAGCACTGCGGTAAACCGAACAGATTGCTTCACGTTTTATAGGCTTATAATTTTTTAAATCATCCAAAGTCATCAAGCTTGGCGTGATTGGGGTTCGAGCACTGTCATCACCTACCGTTTGCCCTGCTTTTTGAATAATGTTTTGAGCAATCTGCCCTTGATAAAGCGCTTGAGCACCTTGGTCTGCAACCTTCTTCAAGGTTTCAGCATAAGCCACATTTTTTAATGTTTCCCCTACGTTATAAGCCGTTCCATCTGCTTTAAAATAGGTTTGAACTGCATTTTTATCTAATGCTAAATTCGCTTTATTTGCCGCAATTGCATTTGCTAAACGTCCTGGGACTTTAAAACCATTTGCAGCTAAATTGATTGCATTATCAAAAAGTTTATTCCAAGCCAATTTACCATGTTCAGTATGCGCCATATCCAACATTTTCATTGTTCCTGGTACGCCAATTGAACGCCCACTCCGACGCGCACTAGGAACTAGTGCCAAAGAATTTGCATTACTCTGATCTTGTCTAAGCAAATAATAATTTGTCGCAGCAGCGGGCGCAGTTTCACGACCATCATATGCCGTTACTTTCTTATTTTTTGCATCGTAATACATAAGAAATGCACTACCTGCGATCGTACTTGACTGTGGCTCAACCAATCCTAAAACAGCTTGAACAGCTATTGCCGCATCAATCGCGGAACCTCCAGCACGCAAAATATCACAACCTGCTTTGGTCGCAAGTGGTGTATTTGCCACAACCATGTACTTGTCTGAATATTTGACTTTTAATCCAGTTCGATAACCAGATGCAGGCTCTGGAAAGGCTGGATCTCCTACTTGATCTGAACCAACAACCACATTTGAACCATCATTTGCTGTTGCTAAACAACTATATGGGTTTGTATCTTTGATAAGATCACTTCGAACATGATCTGAATCATCGTCATCATTACAACCGTATAAACTTAAAATAATAGAGAAACAGCACACCGTTAACACACGTTTTTTTAACATTAGGTAGAACTCCATTCTTGATTTATTATCTACTCACCTATAATAAATTCAAATTATATTATTGAATTGCATAATAAAATTAATTATTTAAATTTAATAATTGATAAGTAGTTTTTATATAGTAGGTTTTCTTACAAATGAACTCCAATAAATTGTGGAAATATCAATTTATTTTTAATAATGTTATCTTGATATAAATACTATTGCTTGCACACCATTCAGACTGAGCTATGAATTCAAACTTCCCTAAAACTATTTATGCAATCCAACATCTTGCTTTTGAAGATCTTGGCTCACTTGAAGATTTATTTTATCAACTTGGCTTTCGGGTACGTTATTTCGAAGCAGGTATAGATGATTTAAAACAAGCGTTTGAGTATGAAGGTTTGACCATTATTTTAGGTGGTCCGATTGGTGTTTATGAAACGGATGACTATCCTTTTTTAATTGATGAAATTCGCTATTTAAAACAACGCTTAGAAAAAAACTTACCGACGATTGGCATTTGCCTTGGCGCGCAATTGATTGCACATGCTTTAGGTGCCAAAGTCTATGCAGGGCATGTAAAAGAAATTGGTTGGAGTGGTTTAGATATTCGTTATGTGAATAACAATATTTTAGCACCTTTAGCAGATACAGCCGTTTTACATTGGCATGGTGATACTTTTGATCTTCCTGAAAATGCAACTTTATTGGCAAGCTCAAAAATTTACTCTAACCAAGCCTTTCAAGTAGGGCAAAATATTCTGGCTTTACAATTTCATGTCGAAGTTGCAGAAGACAGTTTAGAAAAATGGTTAATTGGGCATACTTGTGAATTGCGTAAAGCCAATATCAGTATCTCTCATTTGCGTGAAGACAATAATAAATATGCTGAGGGTTTGACAGACAAGGCAGAGATTATTTTTAAAGAATACCTAAAGAATATTGGTTTAGTTTAACTTCTAATCTTCTGATTTTCTTATTCAATTTCAACAATAAAGCATCTAAATAGGTGCTTTATTGTTTGTGACTTTTATTTTGGTACAAATACATTAGTTTGAGAATAAACCACCTATAAAATATATATAATTAACATGAATAATCTCAAGAAAACTTTATTAATTAATATTTAAAAACAATAACATAAAATATATTTAGTATTAAAAATAATCAAATTAACACTTGCAGCTCATCTTAAATCATATAGACTTTAGTTTAATAAGAACCACAAACTTGCTATATGCTCATAAGGATTGCAGCATGTTAATGACTTTATTGATCGTAATTGTTTTGGTATTTTTTGTGATATGTGCATGGAGTGCATTCGAAATTTATCTTGAGAAACGAAAAAATCACAGCACTGTTTACAAACAAATTTCTCAAACTACAGATGAGAATCAATAATTTAATTAAAATTCAATCACAATGCTTAAAAAATATGCATATCAATGATCTTGCTTTCAAAGTGCTTGTAATTCAATTCTAATTTCGCTAGTATTCTTTCTCGAAAATACTTGAAACACCAGTATTTATAGGGCCTGTAGCTCAGTTGGTTAGAGCAGCGGACTCATAATCCGTTGGTCCCCAGTTCAAGTCTGGGTGGGCCCACCAAATTTAAAAACCCTCTAAGCCATGAGTCTAGAGGGTTTTTTCTTTATAAATTAGAAAATATTTATAATCTGCCAGTATAGCGATCAAATTTAAAACCTTATAAAACCTGTTGACCCATTTGTTCAAAATGATTGAAATTGACTTATTTCAATTTCACGCTGAATTAATGTATTCTAGAATTAACCAAAAAATATCAATTCCTCTAAAATCTCAGAAGCAGAAACAAATAACTTCTGTAAATGAATGATTATAATGAATGACATATACAGCTTAGGGCAGAAAGTGACTAATCAATCATGAGTCAAATACTCTTTATTTTGGGTTTCATCATGCTGCCTGCCGCTCCACTCTTTAGTCATTTATACTTTTATAAAAAACTCCAAAATTCAGAAAATGCCAAACTTATATATTATCTCAGTTTAATTCCTAGCATCATTGTTTTATGCGGCGCTGGGTATTTTTCACCCTCGCAAACACTGACCAAATCTGTAAAATGTGGTGTTGTTCAACAATACAAAACTTATAAAAGCAGAAAACAATCTACATTTGAACGCATTGCAATTGTGATGGATCAATCAGGATATATACGTTATTTTAATTTTGATCAATCCTTGGAGCGTGTACAACCCAATCAGCATATTTGTTTTGAACTCTATGATCGCTTTAAAAATAAAGGTTTAAGTGAATCACGTATTTTAAATATAAAAAAAGCACCCTGACGGGTGCAAAAGGTGAATGAAAGAAACAGACTCAACTACAATCCAATCTGTTTATAAAGTTTCCTGCATTTTGGCAATTTCTTGCTGTTTTAATAAATTACGTTGAATTTTGCCGCTTGAAGTTTTGGGTAAGCTTTCCACAAATTCAATTTCTTTAGGATAAGCATGTTTCGATAATCGAGAACGTACATAAGCCTGAAGTTTGTCACTTAACTGTTCAGATGCGATATGTTGTGGCTTCAGCACCACAAAGGCTTTCACAATTTCAGTACGCTCAGGATCAGGTTTACCGATCACCGCCGATTCTAAAACTTCAGTACATTCAAGTAAGGTACTTTCAACATCAAAAGGGCCAACGCGATAACCCGATGTGGTAATAACATCATCTGCGCGACCAATGAAATCCACGCCGCCCAAATTGTTCAATCGCACTGTATCTCCAGTTAAATAGTAGTTTCCTACAAATGACTTTCGATTGTTCCCACCATAGCCTTTAAACCATGTTAAAGGTGATTGTGAAAAATCGATGGCGAGTGTACCAATTTCACCACGCTCAACTTCTTGATTTTGATTATTTAACACAGCAAAACGATGCCCGGGATTGGCAAAACCAGCTGAACCAATTTTAATTGGGTGTTCTAAAGCATGATGATTACCAATCACCATACCCAGTTCAGTTTGCCCATATTGGTCATAAATATTGACATTCAAATCATGTTTAAACCAATGAATCACTTCAGGTGTTAATGGCTCTCCTGCACTACTCACAGCTCTTAAATGGCTTTTGATAGATGCATCAAACTTTTCTTTAAAGCCAAAGAACATACGAAATGCGGTTGGTGAACCCGTTAAATTATTCACCTTATATTTTTGGATGATCTGCAAAGCATGATCTACACTGAATGGACGTTCATCCATAATGATGCTATGCCCTAAGCCTAAAGGCCCAGTGATCCCGTAATATAAGCCATATGCCCAACCTGGATCTGCGAGATTCCAAAATGAATCTTCTTCACGCAAATCGACCGCATGACGCATATATTCTTTAAAAGCCAAAATGGCTTTTAGCGGTACAGGAACAGACTTTGCTAAGCCTGTCGTTCCAGAAGTAAACATCATTAAAAAGTCATCTTCAAAAGTCAGCATGACAGGTTGCGATTCTGCCGATTGCTTTTCAACTTCTTGCCAAAAATTTGCATCTGACTGTGCCGTTGTATCTACAGAATAGACCGTTAAAATATGTGGAATATCAATATTATTGAGTTTTATGCGTTGTTCTTCATTGGTTACGATCAATTGTGTCTTTGCCGTTTCAACACGATGTTCAATCGCTTTTGACTCAAAAGCTGTAAATAAGGGCTGGTAAATTGCACCGATACGCCATGTGGCTAAAATAGTAATGAGTAACTCAGGCGTTCGGGGCAATAGTCCTGCAACACAATCTCCTGTTTTTAAACCAATCGATTGAAAATAATTGGCTAATTTTGCTGATGCCTCAGCCAATTGTTCAAATGTCCATTGAGAAGACTCTCCATTTTTGCCTTCCCAAATTAATGCAATTTTATTTGAACCGATAAAACGTTCACAACATTCTACATAGGCGTTCACCGATTGCGGATTGCCTTGCAATTGTTGCTCAATTAACTTTTCATAATCAAAATCTTGATAGGCTTGTAGCAGTGTTTTCATGGCAATATCCTTGCATTTATTTTACAAATCATCTTGATTTGCGATTACATATTTCGCTTTTTGGCTTTTATTGAAAATGCTGATTCATTCAGCTTGTGTTGCATGAACTATAGATAACCATGTTTAGATTTTGCGCACAATTTCCAAAGACCTCAATTGTGTTGCGGTTTTTGAACACTCATGATGGGGTGTAAAAAAAGATCAGCCTGAGCTGATCTTTAGATTTTGATGCCTATATTTATGTCATGAAAATCTATCAGCTATGAATCACAGCTCTTGCAATCACTAAGCGCTGAATATCAGAAGCACCCTCATAAATCTGGCTGACGCGTACATCTCGATAAATACGTTCTACTGGAAAATCAGAAACATAACCATATCCACCATGAATTTGGATGGCATCTGAACATACTTTCTCTGCGATTTCCGAAGCAAAAAGTTTGGCCATTGAAGCTTCTTTGAGGCACGGTAAATTTGCATCTTTTAAACTTGCAGCATGGTAAATCAACTGTCGTGCCGCTTCGATCTGCGTTGCCATATCTGCCAAACGAAAGGCAACGGCCTGATGTTGTACCAATTCGACACCAAATGATTTACGTTGATTGGCATATTCAACCGCTGCATCTAAAGCTGCACGTGCCATACCAACACACTGCGAAGCAATACCGATACGTCCCGACTCAAGATTAGACAAGGCAATTTTGTAACCTTCACCTTCTTTACCGAGTAAATTTTCAGCTGGAATTCGACAATTTTCAAAGATAATCGTTGCTGTATCTGAACAATGTTGTCCCATCTTTTCTTCTACACGAGAAACAACATAACCCGCTGTATTCGTGGGTACAATAAAACACGAAATCCCTTTTTTACCTGCGGTTTTGTCTGTAATTGCAAAAACAATCGCAAGTTGAGCATGTTGCCCTGTGGTAATGAATTGCTTTGTACCATTAATGATCCATGAATCACCATCACGTTCTGCTTTACATAACAATGCACCTGCATCTGAACCGGCTTGTGGTTCAGTTAAGCAAAAACATCCTAGCCATTCACCTGTAGCAAGTTTGCTTAAATAATCTTGTTTATGCTGTTCTGTGCCATATTTTTGAATAATGCCGCAGGGTAATGAGTTCTGTACACTGACAATGGTTGAGATTGCGCCATCACCCGCTGCAATTTCCTCAATTGCAGCAACCAGTGAAATATAATCTAAACCCGCACCGCCCCATTGCTCATCAACGGTCATCCCTAAAGCACCCAACTCACCTAATTCTTTCAATTCTTGCGCAGGAAATCTTGAAGTTTTATCCCGCTCTGCTGCGGTGGGTTTTAATTTTTGCTGCGAATAATTTCGCATCATTTCTTGAACCATTTTTTGCTGTTCATTTAGAATCATTTGAGTGTCCTTCTCAAGCCATTAACATGCTGTAATATTTTCAAATAAGTGTCTAATCAAATTTTGGCAAAGCCTAGACAGCAATATTTGTAGATATTGCTAAAAAATAAAAAAATCTGATTAAATATCGACTATCTACTGATTCTCCCTACTTATTCTTAACAAAATATGAGCTAGATTTATCAAGAATCAAGGGAAAATGATCAATAGGAATTATTTAGCTTGCATACGAATCGCACCATCTAAACGGATGGTTTCGCCATTTAAATAACTGTTTTCACAAATATGTCCTACCAAATGAGCAAATTCTTCTGGTTTTGCTAAACGTGGTGGAAATGGCACCATTGCACCTAAAGCATCCTGTACTTTTTCTGGTAGACTTTTTAACATTGGCGTTTCCATGATCCCTGGTGCAATCGTTATCACCCGTATTGCATGTTGAGCCAATTCACGTGCCAAAGGTAAAGTCATCGCAACCACAGCACCTTTTGATGCTGCATAAGCTGCTTGTCCAATTTGACCATCAAAAGCCGCAACTGAAGCCGTATTCACGATAACGCCGCGATCCTCTTCACCTGCTTTTAATTCATAACGAGAAATCACATCTGCTGCATAACGCAACATATTAAATGTACCTGACACATTGATATCTAATACTTTTTTAAATGCATCCAGTGCATGGATCCCATTTTTACCCAAGACTTTTGCAGATGGCCCAATGCCTGCGCAGTTGATTAAACCATTTAATTGACCATATTCTTGTTCTACATTTTTAAAAAACTGCTCTACTGCAACCTCATCTGTTACATCTAATGCGACAAATTTAGATTTTTCACCTAAACGCTGCTGCATTTCTTCACCGAGTGCTTGATTCATATCAACCATGATCACATTTGCACCTTTTCCAACCAAATGTGTCGCAGTGGCAGCGCCAAGACCCGATGCACCACCTGTTACCACAAAAACTTTTCCTTCAATTTTCATTGTGTATCCCTATTCATTGTTTGAGTCACTATCGCTATGATTAAATAAAATTTATATAGACTTAAGATGCAGATTAAACCGAGTCATGCTTGAGTACAATTTCCAAAAGTTGCATCCTTTATGATGGATTTGGACAATTTTAAATTGCTTTGCCCAAAGCATTTCACAACATAATGGAATAGGATGTGAATAATCAACGATTCAGTGAGAATAAAGGTACCATTTCAATTGCACTGGTACATGAAGCTTTATCCAATGTAAAAGAAAAAGGCTTTGATCTTTATCAAATACTTTCCAAAGCCGAAATTCCACTTGAATTATTTTACTCATCGAAAGCACGAATTTCGGTTTCAGCTTACGCAAAATTGTGGACTGAAATCGCCAATCAAATGAATGATGAATTCTTTGGCATCGACTCACATCCAATGCGCCGTGGTAGCTATAAATTACTCTCGAAAATGGTGATGCATGCAGATACCTTGCACAATGCAGTTGAGCAAATCTTGCAATATTTAAATTTTATTTTAGATGATTTCCAAAGCAAACTTATTATCGATGAAAACTATGCATACATTGTCATTACAGATAAATTACAACCAAAGAGAATGTTTTGCTATGCAACCTATTTCATGCTGATTCATAGTCTTATGTGTTGGTTAGCAGATCAGCGTATTTTAATTAATAGTATCCAATTGAAATGCGCACAACCTATTGATGACCTAGATTATCGCGTACGTTTTTGCGAAAATATTCGTTATCAAACCGATCATCATTATCTCCAATTTGATGCAAATTATTTGAATATTGCGATAAAGCGTGACAAAAAATCTTGGTATACATTTATTCAAAATACACCAGAAAATTTATTAATCCGCTTTAAAAATCCTCATGCATTAAGCTCGATGATTCGCAAACAACTATTGTCTCTCGCTCCTACTGATTGGTATGAACTCAATGGATTGGCTCAGCAACTCAATATTTCAGAAGCGACGATTCAACGGCGCTTAAAAAGTGAAGGAATCAGTTACCAACAACTTAAGAATGATATTCGTCGCGATTTAGCGATTGAATTGCTGTGTAAAACAACACATAGCTTACAAGAGATTAGTGAACAATTAAATTTTCAAGAACCTAGTGCATTTCATCGAGCATTTAAAAAATGGACAGGTGTAAGTCCTGGGGCTTATCGTGAACTCAAAGTTATTTAAACGATCCAGTCATTTTCTTCGTTTTAATTAGCACACTGTTTTTATGTCAGTTTTATAAAAATTCATTTTTTATATCTTATCGATGATTACAGCCGATCTTAAAATGGTTGATTTTTATTCAAAATAGATGTAATTTTCACACAATTCAGAGCACCCTTTTGCTCATTTTGCTGTAACTCCTCCCCTTTAATCAGCCTTTAGGTCAATACTATGCTTAAGATGATTGATGTACTAGATCAAAACCTAGTTCAAAACTTTATCAACTCCCTTTCAACCCAAACAGAACACCTCGATGAACTCATCGAAGGGATCTTAAATACATCTAATCACGATTTTGACAATGTGATGAATCAATTTTTCACCACCAATAATGCGCAAGATATTGCTCAAGCACTTGATATCAATCAAGATCATTTACAAGCAATCCAAACAGGTTTTGCTATGCAGCAAGAATACATTGCTGATACTGCCAAAATCGTAGCACTTTGCCTTGCACTTGAAACCAACGCTTTAAAGCAAGTAGATATTGCAGATAGTTTAGAAGGCTATCCAGTTTAATTTAGCTTGCTTTATACCCTTATGTTTTACAAAAGAGCCTTGTGAATTCAACATTCACAAGGCTTTTTTTAATATGATCATGCTCAGAAGTTTAAATTAAGTTACATCCAACAACCTAAAGTCACACGGTCATTTCCACCATAATCTTTGACTGTTCTTACTTCTTTAAAACCAGCACCTTTAAAGATATTACGTACCGCTTCACCTTGATCATAGCCATGTTCAAGTACAATCCAACCCTGTGCAGCCAACCATTTTTTACCCTGCTGAATAATATGTTCAATATCTGCCAAACCTTGTTTGTCTGCAACCAAAGCTCTTTCAGGCTCAGAAGCTAAATTCAACATATGCTGATCTTTTGCATCAATATAAGGTGGGTTCGATACAATCACATCAAAATACTGACGATTCAATGCATCAAACCAACTACCCAAAAAGAATTTAACCTGAGTTAAATCATGCTTTTCTGCATTATGTAAAGCAACTTCTAAAGTCGGTTCATAAATATCTGTTGCAATCACAGACCAGTTCGGACGCTCACTCGCCAATGATAATGCGATGGCACCCGTACCAGTACCTAAGTCCACAACACGTGTATCCTCAGGTAAATCAAGGCGTAAAACTGTTTCAACAAGTACTTCTGTATCTGGGCGAGGCACTAAAGTATCTGTAGTCACAGTCAGATCTAATGTCCAAAAGGGTTGAGAGCCAGTGACATAAGCCAAAGGTTCCCCTGCTGCGATACGTGCCAAACCATTCACATATTCTTGCTCTTGCTCTGCTGTCAGTTCTTGTGCAGATTTGAGTGATAAATCAAAAGCATCAATTTTTAAAATATGCTCAAGTAACCAAGCATTTTCTTGACGCTCATAACTCTCAACTTCTCCACGTAAGGCCAAAGCCTGTGCAATATTCATTAACCACCATTTTGCTGTGCAAGTAATGCAAGCTGATCCGCTTGATATTCACGATGTAAACTATCTAACAACTCAGTTAAATCACCTTCCATCACAGCATCCAACTTATACAAAGTGAGGTTAATACGGTGATCTGTCATACGACCTTGTGGATAGTTATAAGTGCGGATACGCTCCGAACGGTCACCCGAACCCACCAAATCACGGCGCATTTCAGAGGTTGCAGCATCTGCGGCAGCACGTTTTGCATTTTCCAAACGAGAAGCCAATAAAGCCAGTGCCTTCGCTTTATTTTTATGTTGAGAACGTTCATCCTGACATTCAACCACAGTTCCAGTTGGAATATGGGTAATACGTACAGCAGAATCTGTTTTGTTAATATGCTGACCACCTGCACCCGATGCACGATAAGTATCAATACGTAAATCTGCTGGGTTAATCTCTACTGTGGTATCAACATCTACTTCAGGCAGAATAGCCACTGTACATGCCGAGGTATGAACACGACCTTGTGACTCTGTTGCAGGAACACGTTGTACACGATGTGCGCCACTTTCAAACTTTAAGCGGCCATAGACCCCTTCACCACTCACAAGGCAAATGATCTCCTTATAGCCACCATGTTCGCCTTCATTTTCAGACAAAACTTCAATACGCCAGCCTTGAGACTCCGCATATTTGCTATACATACGGTATAAATCACCTGAGAAAATGGCAGCCTCATCCCCACCTGTTCCTGCACGAACTTCCAAATACGCCGAATTGGCATCATTCGGATCTTTAGGAATCATGAGAATATTCAACTCAGCTTCGAGTCGTTCAATTAAATCTTTATTTTCTTTAATCTCTTCGACTGCCATTTCCTTAAAATCAGGATCTGACAACATCGCTTCGGCAGTTTCAATATCATCTTCAGCTTGTTTATACTTTTTCCAAACATCCGTAATTTCAGTTAAATCATTATGTTCACGTGACAAATTACGAAAACGCTTATTGTCTGAAATCACTTCGACATCTGCCAATAATGCTTCTAACTCTTCATGTCGATCACAAAGTTGATCTAATCGTAAACGTAACGATTCTTTCATTTTAAATACATTCTCAATCTAAGCCTTAGCGATAGCTATCTATATACACCCGATATAAACACTGATCTGCCAAGAAAATTCTATAATTGCGCATAGTTTACCGATTCTGCCCTTTAAATACAGCAACTATTACAACAAGGCACTGCATTTAACGGCGTCAAGCCATTTTTAAATTGGAAATGAAGAATACTTTCTCCATGATTGATTCTTTTTAGTGAAAATCTGCACGTTTAAGCGTCAATTTTAATAGAAAACCTACATTCAGATACTAAACACTATCAATTTATGAATACATCTCCATTTTTCAAAAAAATAATTTTGTTACATTTGCCTCCATCGAATAGAGACAGAGCTGTCCAAATACAGGACATGGAGAAACATATGAAATTAAATACGATCTTAATGACGACTGCATTGACAGTTTCATCTATGTTTACAATGAGTGCCCACGCAGACAACTCAACTCGAATCGCAGCAACTTCAGCTTTAGGGAGTGTTGTTGGTACTGCTGTAGGTAAACAAATGGGTGGTAACACAGGTGCAATGATTGGTTCAGCTATTGGTGGTGCGGGTGGCGCTGCTGTTTCAACCAATAAACATGACCGTACTGCTGCTGCAATCGGTGGTGGTTTAGGTGGCGTCGGTGGTTATAGCGTTGGTAAAAGCATGGGTGGAACAACTGGTGGATATATTGGTGCTGCTGCGGGTGCTGCAGGTGGTTCAGTTTTAGGTAAAAAAGTGTCTGAAGACCGTCATGCAGATCAACGTAAGTACAATAAAAAGTACTACAAAAAACACCGTCGTCATAACCACTAAACTATGTAATATGCAAGTTATGAAATATACAAAAGCACCTTCGGGTGCTTTTTGTTTATATGATTAAAAAATCTTTAAAATAAACATGCATGTCTTGTTCTGATTGAATCAGCTTTAGTTTTTTGATCTGCGCAGTTCCAGCCATCAAGTAAGATTTAGCTTTCTTTCATTGTTTTAAAACCACTTTGAAACAACGAGTTTATAAAATTCGATTTGAAGCCCTTAAATATGAAAATACACTTGTTAATACAAAAGTAATTTTGTATCACCACCATCTGCAAACACTTGATTAAAAGCATCTACAATTTTTTTATTTTTATCAGGATTATTAGGTAAAACAAACCAATAGGGATTTTCTCTGACGACGACAAAAAGTTTTAAATTTTTTTCTTCTGCCACTTTTTTGATATTATTAAATAATGCATTTTCAACTTCATAATCTAGTTCAATTGTAATATCAAATTGTTCGTCGATACTTAATTTTTCAAAATCTTCTTCAGTGTATTTATCACCATATTCCTTCAAAACTTGCTGTACATCTTGCTCTATTTTTTTCTCTAGTGCTGTCGTATCTATTTGGGCATCTTTTAAAATTTCAGAATCTGAAATTCCATTGTCATAAAACTCTTTTATCTCTACATATTGCATATAAGAATGGTGTTCATTTAACCAATCACGAAAATTTGTAAACTCTTGACTATTTTAGGGAATCTCTTGTTTTTTTAACTCAGGAAGCGCTTCCTGAAGTAGGTAATAAATATCATCTGAATTGCCCATTTTTGCTACCTTTGCTGTTATAGAAGTGTTTGATGAAATTTCTGAAAAATGAAAAATGGTCTCACATTTGGTAACGATGAAACTGACGAATATAATAAAAATAGTAAATACGTATTCCATTTTAAAATTCACTCATTAACTTAAAAATAGATCGAAAACTGCCTTATCCATCGTCTAGATAAATTCAGTTAAGCGCTTATTGATTATTTATCAACTTTGATAATCTCACTGACCAAATGCCATTTAATTTTTTTAGCTTCTTTCAAAACGGCATTTTCATAAAACTCTAAAAAACGAGGTGCAATATCACCTTTAAGTAATACAACCTGTTGGCGAAGATCATAAACATAATTTTGTTGGTAATCATCACGATCATCATAACCAGCGTGCTTAGGCTCCCCCTTAGAATTCAGTTGATCTTCATAACGATAAATACCATCAATTTCACACGGTCGCCCAGACTCTAAATAAATATTCTTTTTACGTGGTTTTCTTTCTTCATAGTGTCCACAATCAGGAAAAATATCTGGCGCATCGAAACGTCGAATCCAAGCTCTCGTTTGTACTCTGTTTAGAATTTCATAATCTTCATTGTCAACTAAAGCAATACATAAGCTATTTCCATTTCTTATTGGGCGTAATGCTTTATTTAAATTAAAATAGCTATCTAAAATAGGGAGATGACTAGGTAGTAATTGCGGATAATCTTCAAGTTGAAATAAGAAGCCATTTTCTTGCTGTTCGGGCTTTAAATGAAAATGTTCACAATATTTTGGAAAAGCCTTCACCTCACAAATCCGTTGCACCAAGGTCTTATTGAGATAGGTCAGCCAATCTATACTTTTAATACCATCTTGAATTTTACTACACTCAGATATATCTGCACCTTGGTAAATTCCTAAAAATCTTTTTGCTTGTTCAAATACCTCTTTTTGTACACCTCTTGGATCATATGGGATTGTATTTTGAAAGCCAGCAACAGCATGATATACCTCTAATTTATCAATACACATTTGAATCAAAGACATTAAAATTTGTTTTTGTTCGACATCAAAAATTAATTGATTAGGTACGCGAAAAGTTAATGTTGAACCATAAAGTAAACGTCCCTCCCAACCTCGATTCGTAAAAGCATAAATCATATATTCAGGTGCTTCACCACGCTCACCCGACTCGCAATACCATTCAATTTGATCATATTCTTGAGTTTTCATTGCAAAAAACTCTTCAAGCGTTGGCATTTTTTTTGAGTTGATACTCGGTCTACGGTATTGCTCCTTCTCATTGGTAAATACACATCGAGTAAAATGCCTGCCAAACAATTCGTTATATGCCTTAATACATTCATATAAAGCTTGACGCTTTTCAGGCGTATGTCCTGCAAAATACAAAAAGTGCGCTTGAAACTCTGCTCCCATAATAAAGAGGTTTGCTTTACCTTTTCTTTCTTCACTCCATTGAAACTTATTTAAATAAGGTTTCATATCTTGTTCTGATTGAATCATGCTTCATCTTCCTTGATGCGCACAATCTCACTAACCAAATGCCATTTAATTTTTTTAGCTTCTTTCAAGACTGCATTTTCATAAAAATCTAAAAAACGTGGAGCAATATCACCTTTAAGTAATACGACTTGCTGGCGGTAATCATCTAAATTATTGGGTTTATAATCATTACGATCCTTATAGCCAACATATTCAGGTTGTCCATCTAAACCGACTTGCTCGTCATAACGATACACTCCATCAATTTCACAAGGTCGCCCAGAGTCAAGATAAATGTTCTTTTTGCGTGGTTTACGGTCTTCATAATGCCCACAATCTGGAAAAATATCTGGCGCATCCAAACGACGTATCCACTTACGACTGGCATCTACATCCAATACTTTATAGTTATTACCTACATCTTGGCTAATATTCCAATAAGCACCATTACGTAAAGGACGCAGTGCTCTATTTAAATTATAAAAGCTTGCTAAAACGGGCAGATTGCTAGGTAGCAGTTGTGGAAAGTCTTCCAGTTGGAATAAAAACCCATTTTCTAGTTGCTGTGGTTTTAAATCAAAAAATTCACAATATTTAGCAAAAGTTTTAACTTCACAAATCCGTTGTACCAAGGTATTACTCAAATAAGTCAACCAATCAATACTTTTAATTCCATCCTGAATGAGATTTCTCTCCCTACTACCAGCTCCTTGATAAATTCCCCAAAATTGCTCACCTTGAACTAATGCATAATCACCAACCCCCATAGGTCGATAAGGTAAGATGCTTTGGAAACCTGCTACTGCATGATAAACATCTAATTTTTCAATAAACAACTGAATTAACTGCATTAAAATCGCTTTAGTTTTAGTATCAAAAATCAGATTGTTAGGTACACAAAATCTAATTTCAGAACAATACAATATGCGTCCTTCCCATCCTCGATTCGTCATAGCAGAAATCATATATTCAGGTGCTTCTTTCCTATCACCAGAAGCGCAGTACCATTCAATTTGATCATCGGGATGGGACTTTTGGGTAATCACTTGTCGTATAGAAGGCATTTTAGGGTCATCTAAGTCAGCATAATGGCCTTCACCATGATCATCATAATAACCACCCCAAGTTAAATACTTTCCAAAGTGTTGATTATAGGCTTCAATACATTCCACTAAAGCTTGTCGTTTTTCGAGGGTATGCCCTGCAAAATACAAAAAATGTGCTTGAAACTCTGCGCCCGTAATAAATAAATCAGGTTGATCTTGACGATGCTCAACCCACTGAAAGTCTTTTAAATAAGGTTCTAAATCTTGTTCTGATTGAATAATCATGAATGACTTCCTAGTTCTATGAATGTGCCAAAGTAGCAAAACCTGTAATCAATATCCCACTACCAGCAGCTTCTGTAACTCCAATTGCTCCTGCGCTCGTAACTGCTCCACCCGCTGCTCCTGCTAAAATCACCGTGCCACAAATAAAAGCACCTCCAATCCCAACACTAGCAGCAATTGGAATCATCAAACTTTGATACTCTTGTAAAGATACATATTTTCGATAAAACTGTACTTGTGGAGATGGTGGTGCAAGCAATTTTCCTAGTCCTCCCAGCATACTGGGGATACCTTTTTTAGCCGTTAAGCCTGTATTGGCAGGACGAAATGTGGCATTTTTATAAGGCGTTGGATTCTTGATGGGTGGATAGACTGGAATTTTTATTCCTCCACTTGGTGGTTTCCGAGTAGTACAACTACAATCTTTATCAGATACCTCTCTTACTTTTTGGGGAGCTATAATTTCATATGCTTCGAATTGCCCTTTGCCCCATTTATCCTTCCCAAATTTGATCTCAACCAAGTATTCTATGTTTTCCTTTCTCGGTTCAAATCTATCCCAATCAATTGTTCCAAACATCCGCATTTCAATAATTTCAGCAGCTTTGATGGTTAAAATCGTAATATCAGGGATACGAAATGCACCTTTACACATTTCTTCGATTTGCTTTTGTGCAGCACCCAATGGAAATTCTGAAGGACGGTGCATTCGTTCAGGCTTATTACTCATAAGAGGTTTTGGTACCTTACCTGTCATGTCATAACCGACTTCAGCTAAGTACGCCCATACCCCAAAATTTAAATCCGCTTCTTCACGAATGGCTTTGGTGACAGTCTGCTGAAATAGACGTTGCCCAATATTCCCGATTTTAGGAGCTTTACTGGCTGCACAAATATGCGCACATAAATAGCTTTTGTTGGTTCCAGTTTCTAATTTGATCTCTGTACCTTTGGTCATGGTTTTTGTTTCTGAGGGTTTTGTCTTATTGGGTCTGTTAGAGCCTGAACCCACTGTATTACGACCTGCCATTCTTCTTTTCCTAATTTATAAGTCAGTTATATGGTATTGGTCGAATTCAGATTCCTCTTCATCATCAATTATTTGCATGTTTACAGGTAGTTGTTCATGTGTCCAAAGATGTTCAGTTTGACCTTGCTCATTGGTATAACCTTCAATCACCGAACCATCTCCAGCGGATAATCGATACTTTTGATTGGCTATAGGATGATGATCATCACCCAACAACGTATAAAACTCATGATATTTTTGTGCTGTTGCAGTGAGTTGTTCTGGAATTGTGGTTTCACTGCTACCATCTGACCATCCCATCAAGTTTTAACTTGAAATCACTTGATGACCGCAACTGAGTAAACAACCATGATAAGCAATCTGACTCCCGTGATCGAGATGCCCTGCCCAACCTTACACAATTCTTTGTGGGCCATGACAACACATCACCCTCATTCCCACACTTGCAACAGGCCGTCCCATAATAATTGTTCTGACATTACCTTCAACAACCACACCACCACCTGTGGTTCGATCACCCATACAAATATAATATTTCATCATTATGCTACCTTATTGTTTAGTTATTTTAATTTAAAAATAAGGCATGACTTTAGTTAACAATCTCAACGATGTCTACTTAAACGCCATGATAGATTCAACTCAACACTTAGATTTTTCACGTTTTTCTGTTCAAACATTCAGTTGATTAATAATAAAATTTAAACAAATTCACAAACAATAATACAGACAAATTTTCTTGATATTTGTTTTAAAGTTTAAACATTTCTAATACATTTCAAAAATTTGGTTTATCAAAAACCCAATCATGTAGAAATTAAAGAGAGAAAAATACAATCCAGACACTAAACGATAAATCTAATTACCTTGCTATCCATAATTATTGCAACATATTTCTATATTCTAAACTCAAGTTCAATAAAACGAAGAAGCTTCGACAAGGAGTTTGATATGAAATTACAAGCAATGCTTGGTGCAACTGTGATTGCAGCCACAATGATGACGACAGCCCATGCTGATAATTCAAGTCGTGTCGCTTTAACCTCTGCCCTTGGTGGTGTTGTCGGTGCAGCGATTGGGCAACAAATGGGTGGATCAACGGGTGCAATGATCGGTTCAGCAATTGGTGGTGGCGCAGGAGCTGGAGCTGCAACCAATAAAAGAGACCGTAATGGTGCCATTATTGGTGGTGCGCTTGGTGGCGCTGGTGGTTATACCGTAGGTAAAAATGTAACGGGTACATCTACAGGTGGTTATGTAGGTGCAGGTCTTGGTGCTGCGGGTGGCGCAGCGCTAGGTAAAAAAGTCAGCGCCGACAACCGATACGATGATCGCTATGACGACAGATATGATAACCGTTATGACCGTCGCTACGATGATCGTTACGACCGTCGTTATGATAGTAAAGGCTATCGTAATAGTAGCTACCGTTATAATGATCGTAATTATCGCCATGACAATGGCAACCATTATGGTTGGTACAAAAATAAAAAGCGTTAATTCTGTCTATATTTAAGAAAGCTAAACACTAAAAAAGCACCTACTGGTGCTTTTTTACATGATAAATACACTAATAATTACAATATATCGAAATTAATCGATATACATCACACCCTTTATATCGTATTATATCGATATAAAATACATTCAGGTTTAGAGTCCGACTATGCCCGCTTTAACAGATACTCAATTAAAAGATACGAAATTTTCAATTCTTGAACTTGCTCCAATTCGTGAAGATCAAAATGTCGAATTCTCATTAAAGCATGCTTTAGCATTGGCTCAACATGCTGAAAAGCTGGGTTATGAACGTTTATGGCTTGCAGAACATCATAATATGGATGGTATCGCAAGTTCAGCGACTGCTGTTTTACTCGGTTATATACTGGCAAATACCCAAAAAATTCGTTTAGGTTCAGGTGGAATCATGTTACCTAACCATGCTCCACTGGTTGTTGCAGAGCAGTTTGGAACACTGGCAACACTTTATCCAAACCGTATCGAACTCGGTTTAGGTCGTGCGCCTGGGACAGATCCAACCACCATGCGAGCATTACGACGCGGTCGTCAAGAAACTGAAGATCAATTTCCTCAAGATGTTTTGGAAATACTCAGTTATTTTGCCGATGCTCAACCTCAGCAAAGCATCAAAGCAACACCTGGTCAGGGTACACACGTTCCAGTTTGGTTATTAGGTTCAAGTCTTTTCAGCGCACAACTTGCTGCACGTCTAGGTCTTCCCTATTCATTTGCTTCTCATTTTGCACCACGTATGTTAGGGCAAGCCATTCAATTGTATCGGGACAATTTCCAACCTTCAGAATATTTAGACAAACCCTATGTTTCGATGGGTGTTCCAACTGTAGTCGCTTCAACAGATGCAGAAGCTGAATATTTAGCAACCAGTGTTTATCAACGAATTTTGGCTTTATTAACAGGTCAAAGTTTAAAACTTAAAGCACCAATCGAAAGCATGGAAGGTCGCTGGTCAGTTTCTGAGAAAATGGCTGTTCAAAACTTTCTTGCAATGGCACAAATTGGTTCACCTGAAACAGTGAAAAAAGGCTTGGAAAATCTGTTAGAGAAATATCAAGTCGATGAGTTTATTTTCACTTGTGATATTTACGATACAGATAAGCGTCTTGAAAACTTTAGTTTATTGATGGATTTAAAAAAATAATTTAAAAATTACCTTTCCTCTTTACCAAAATGAAATGCTAAGTTTCATTTTGGTTTTTTTAACTTGTATTTGAACAAATTTATATAATATTGATTTTAAATAATTTTATTAAAATAGAAAAAATAATGTCTATTTATTTTCACAGTTTACAATTCAGCAATCATGAAATGCTTTGCCATTTATTCTGATGTAGGCATAATAGCCAGATAAAAACCAGTAAAATCAATAAGGAAGAACAATGAATCAATATATCAACAAACCGACGCCGGCTTTCATTGCGGTAAGTTGGGTCGCATTATTGGCAGGTGTAACAGCTTACTGTATAGGTTTGTTCAACGCACAATTGGCATTAAATGAAAAAGGTTATTATTTAATCCTGATCTTATATGGGTTATTTTCAGCTGTTTCCTTACAAAAAATTGTTCGTGATAAACTGGAAGGCCAGCAAGTTACTGCGATTTATTATGGGCTATGTTGGGCCTCTGTAATCATCTGCGTCGTATTATTGGCTTTAGGTTTATGGAATGCCAACATGGCACTCAGTGAAAAAGGCTTTTATATCATGGCTTTCTTGCTCAGTTTATTTGGTGCTGTCGCTGTCCAAAAGAATATTCGAGATTTAGAGTATTTAAAAAATCATCATAACCAAAACCATTTGGAAATGAATCAAAGACTAAATCAACTAGACATGCAAGAAGCTGAAGTAAATGATGATCAGTTTTAAATTTGTTTAGTGAGTCATCAATCAACGAGAAGCAAAAGACTTGTAACAAGCAACAGGTCTTTTGTGAATTAAAATTTATAAATAATTCCTCTAAATCTATAGTTTTATTTGATTTTATATTTATGGCACGCATAACATCACGATAGCAATATATAGTTAAACAAGACTTTATAATTTAAAAACCATATAGTTTAGTTGTATAGATAGGCTGTTATTTTTCTCATTAAACAAATTTTGTAATGAGCTCTTATTGATTGACATCAAGTCTTCAAACCATCAACGTGCAACAACGAAATGACTGATCAGATTTCAAAAAAATCTTTACCAATAATTCCAAGTTCGCTATATGAATAACTATCAGAGTGATAGCTTTGAAATAAAACAAAAAGGATATTGATATGCACAGCAAGAAAAAAAGCCAAAGGGATGGTTTTTTTCAAAATACAGCAGCGTTTTTTAAAAATTATACAGGGGCGCTTATTTCTGCGAATGAAATTAAACAGTCAAATTTTACAGGTTTAAATGTTGCTATTATTGGTGCAAACCAATCAACTGTGAGCTATTTAGACTTAATCACACAACATGCGGCATCAGTAAAAGTCTTTCAAATTAAACCTATTTTTGTTCTACCTCAAACTGAAAAAGGGATTCATCGATTAATTTCTCATCCGCTCATTATCAAAAATCGTCGTTTGTTTAATAATCGCGTAAAATCTTTGTTAGCTATTCGGTACTTAGATTCTCAAGTGCAAGATCAATGGCTAAAACGCCAACTGATGCCAAACTCTGCAGATGAACATAAAGTTTTTCTCAAGTCAGATACCTATTACTCCGCATTGCAACGTCATAACTGCAATTTAGTGACTTGGCCAATTGTTAAAATTAGCAAGCATACGCTACAAACTATGGAAGGAATAGAACACCCTGCCGATGTGATTATCACCACTTATTGAATTTGATCTGGTTAATATCCATGCCGAGAAAGGTTTAAGGCCTTTCTCGAACCATCTTAAAAATCAAATTTAAACTCAAAATACGTTCATTTCAAAAACATGTTGTTGTATTTGGTTTTACTTCAGACATTCATGTCTTTTTCATATTATTTATAGTCAAAATATCACGAACGCTTTCAGCTTTAAATCCATTTTGTATATTTTCTAACAGATCATAAGTACAAATCATGCTCGTCTAAATCTGCCGTCATTTGACAGTTTTCAATCTTTAAAGTTTCAACAATAATTCCCTCAAATCCGCGATTACTCTAGGCAAAACAACCTACACAAGATCACAAGCTAGCATTCATTGTTAAGTTTGATGTTAGCCCCTTCAATCCTGTTAATAAAAATAACAAGGCAGATAAAACAAAATGCAGACAAATTATACAAAATGAGTTGAGAAATAATTAAGCCAGTTTTAAAAATCAGCCCAAAAAGGCTTTTAGACACATTTTGTAATAATTTATATTTCAAAAAATAATGTCTGATCAGTCATTATTTTTAAATATAAAAAACATAAAAAAAGCCAATATTGATATTGGCCTCTTCGAAAAATATTTTGGATGAAATTATAGCGCAATAATTTCAAAATCGTGGGTAATTTCCACACCACCATCAGAGAGCATTTTACTTGCTGAACAGTACTTTTCAGCAGACAGCTCAACGGCCTTAGCGACTTGTTTTTCCTTAACTTCTCGACCTGTGACCACAAAATGTAAATGTATTTTTGTGAAAACTGCAGGAATTGTATCTGCTCTTTCTGCTTTAAGTTGACATACCACATCGGTCACATCTTGGCGAGATTTCTTCAAAATCGTCACAATATCAAATGAAGCACAACCACCAAGTCCCATTAGTATCAACTCCATAGGACGTGGACCACGGTTTTCACCGCCATATTCAGCTGAGCCATCCATTACGACTTGGTGACCACTTTCTGATTTTGCTTCAAAAGCAACATTCTCTAACCAATGAACGCTAGTTTGCATTGCAACTACCTAAAAAAAGCTATAAATTTACAGGGTACCTGTACACTAGCATAAAATGAGTTGATAAGGAATTTCATCTCTACTGCTTCTACGTGACGAGTTCAATTTAGATCAACAGATCTAGTTATTATCCAATTCGGAATTTTTAAGCATGCCTTCTAATTTTGCACAACTTAGTACAGATGCTTTGTCTCCTGGTCAATTACCTGAGTCAGTCAAAGCTTTACTCAAAAGAGCTCACATCAATCGTTTTCCAAAACGATCTACAATTATCGATGCAGGTTCTGAGTCAAAATCTCTGTATTTAATTTTAAAAGGTTCAGTTTCAATTATTTTACGTGAAGATGATGAGCGTGAAATTGTTGTTGCATATTTGAACCCTGGGGATTTTTTTGGGGAAATGGGCTTATTTGAGCAAAATCCACAACGTACTGCGGAAGTTAGAACCCGTGACGTATGTGAAATTGCTGAAATCTCATATGACAATTTCCACGAAATTAGCAAACAATATCCTGACTTAAGCTATGCTGTATTTGCACAGCTTGTTCGCCGTTTAAAAAATACAACGCGCAAAGTCACAGATTTAGCGTTCATTGACGTATCTGGCCGTATTGCTCGTTGTTTGATTGACCTTTCTTCACAGCCTGAAGCAATGATTTTGCCAAATGGTCGTCAAATCCGTATTACTCGCCAAGAAATTGGACGTATTGTCGGTTGCTCTCGTGAAATGGTAGGCCGTGTTCTTAAAACACTTGAAGAGCAAGGCATGATTGAAACAGATGGTAAAGCAATCCTTATTTTTGATGTATCTTTGGAAGAATCATCTTTTTCTGAAGATGATGTTGATGATGACGAATAAAATATTTAAACCAGTTTAAGAACTAAATACTTTATTTAATGTCTATTAATTTAGAACGAAAGTATTCTTCTCTTAGCGCTAAGATCATATTAAAAGCAAACCTCCGAGTTTGCTTTTTTTACTTTTCATTGCTCAGTTTAACTTTTGCTATAGCTAAATTATTAACAAATTTATCACATATAGATAATAATCCTCCTTTTTTAAAATCACTGATAGCCTCCTATTTAAGCTATGATAAATCTGCATGTATGACCCAACATTATTTTTATTATTCTAAGGATGTGCAATGAAATCGAATCGTTTAGGGCAATCTGATCTTATTGTTCCAGAAATTTGTCTAGGTACAATGACGTTTGGTGAACAGAATGATCAAAATCAAGCTTTTGAACAATTGGCTTATGCACTTGATCATGACCTTCACTTCTGGGATACCGCAGAAATGTATCCCGTTCCACCCAAACCAGAAACACAAGGTTCAACAGAAACCATAATCGGCAATTGGATTGCTCAAAATGGACAACGAGACAAACTGATTTTAGCAACAAAAATTGCAGGGCCACAGCAAGGTGGTCGTCATATTCGAGATGGTCATACCAAGTTTATCCAGTCTGAAATAGAATCAGCGCTAGATTCTTCTCTAAAGCGCTTACAGACGGATTATGTTGATCTGTACCAATTGCACTGGCCACAGCGTTCTACCAACTTCTTTGGCTCATTAGGCTATACCAATCAACACGCAGCACTTACACAAGATGTTACCCCACTTGAAGAAACCCTCACTGCACTTTCTAATGAAGTTAAAAAGGGACGTATCCGCCATATTGGACTATCCAATGAAACCCCTTGGGGAACCATGAAATTTCTACATTTAGCGGAACAGCTCGGTTTAGAGAAAGTTGTCAGCGTGCAAAATCCTTACAGTTTACTCAATCGTACTTATGAGGTTGGTATGGCTGAAATTGCACAATATGAACATGTAGGCTTACTGGCGTATTCGCCTCTTGCATTTGGCTTTTTAACTGGAAAATACCGTCATGGCGCACGTCCTGCTGATGGACGAATTACATTATTTTCACGTTTTAGTCGTTATAGCAATCCACAAAGTGAATGGGCGACTGAACAATATGCCTTACTCGCAGAAAAACATGGATTAAGCTTAACTCAATTGGCTTTGGCTTTTATTAAACAACAATTTTTTGTAGACAGTACAATTATTGGCGCAACCACCATGGATCAGTTAAAAGAAAATATCGATGCATTTCAAATTGATTTGACTGAGGAGATTTTGACTGAAATTAACGCAATTCATCAACAACAACCAAATCCAGCCCCTTAATGCAAATCAACAATTCAGCTGAGTATTTTATTCTTTATAGGCAATGACTTGATAAAAAAAGGATGCTTACGCATCCTTTTTTTCTTAGCACTAAACAGACAACTTGTCTATTATTTCCCACCGCGCGCATTATAAACCGCCATTGCAGCAGGCAAATTCTTTTTCATTGCATTGATACGTGCTGCATCAGATGGATGAGTTGACAATATTGCAGAACCTTGTGCTCCACCTTGTTTTGCCATTTTCTCCCACAATGTAATTGATGCCTGAGGGTTATATCCAGCTCGTGCCATCATCATCAACCCACCTTGGTCAGCACGACTTTCTAAGCTACGTGAGTATGGCAACCCGACACCGACTTGACTGCCCAAATCAATCGCAGCATTGCCCAATTCACCAATCTGGCTACCAGCATACGATTTACCAATACCTACAGCTAAGTTTGTTAAAGCTTGCGCACCTAGTTTTTGCTTAGAATGTTCTTCTAAAGCATGTGTCATTTCATGTCCCATAACAGCGGCAACTTCTGCCTCTGATAAGTTCAATTTATTTACAATGCCTGTATAAAATACAACTTTACCACCTGGTGCAACATATGCATTGATCGTGTCAGATTTTAAAACTGCCAATTGCCAATCGAACTTTTGCCCTGTTTGGTTCATTTGATCTGCATACGGTTTTAATTTAACAAATGCAGAATAAATCTTTTTATACGTTGCTGATGAGGTATCTAACGTATTTTTACTACGCGCTTCTTGCACAGTTTTATTAAAACCTTGAGCAGCACTCATATTCAAAGTAGCTGAATCAGCACCTGCCATATCGGCAACAGTTGTACAACCAGAAATTGCTAAAGCACTTGTAGCGCACAAACTGAGCAATAATTTTTTCTTCATTATAATTTTCTCCGCATAAAGAAGTTGAATTCCACAATGATGCGATTATATTCAATAACTTGGGGGCAATAAAATAAAATAAGTTACAGATTGATAGGATTTATGTAATTGTTCTGTTATAAAAACTGCACAATTAGCCAATATACTAAGCAAATTACATTTAAGACCAAATATATTTGGCTTAATGGTTTTATTTTTTCATTCAATTCGACATTTTTTCGTTTTGCAAAAAGAATTGCATTTTGCAGCAAAATAATCGGGACTAAAATACACGCAATAATCACACTCAAACCTAATAACGCACTATTAATTAATGCTTGGTCTGTTGTTTGCGCTTGAATAATCATCAGTGCGATTGTTGGCGCACCTCCCATGGCAAAAATAAGTGAATAAAAGATTGTATTTGAAATATTTTTTTGCATCCCACAAACCCATTTCCATTTTAGTGCTACATTCTAGCAAGCTTGTAATTCATGCATAGTAGATTCAATTTCGACTTTAGTCGTTATTTAAAAGTAAATATTTTTATCCATCTTAAGATATAAACGCTTAAATCTCCTTTTTTGAGAGCCTACATCAAGGATAAATAAAAAGATAGCCTATCAAAAGCTTAAACAAAACCGCCAAGATATTACCTGATCATATTCAAAAAGCATGATTATAGTATGATAATTCGAGTGATTTACTCCAAAATAAAAATAGATTTGTCTTTTCAATATTCAAGACAAGATCCCCGTTATAATCTGAGTTAAGAATAATATCCTATATTATAGCCAATACTTATTGATAAAATGATTATCACCATATGATTTTATGGTTGTATAAAGAATAAATTCAGAAAATTTATTCTCATACAATTTATTTTAATACAAGAAAGCCCCGTAAATACGAGGCTTTCTTGATGATTCTCATCTAGCGATTAAGCATCAAATGGGTGACGTAATACAATTGTTTCATCACGATCTGGGCCAGTTGAAATAATGTCAATTGGACATTCAATCAATTGCTCAAGACGTTTCACATAATTAATTGCATTTTGTGGCAATTGATCAAGTGATTTCGCACCAAAAGTAGATTCCGACCAACCTGGCATAGTTTCATAAATTGGCTTCAACGTTTCAAATGCAAGTGCATCAGTAGAACCTGTGCAACCTGAATCAGCAGCTTCATAACCCACACAGATTTTCACTTCTTCCAAACCATCCAAGACGTCAAGTTTAGTTAAACAAATACCTGAAAGTGAGTTTACATCTACAGAACGGCGTAGAATTTCTGCATCAAACCAACCACAACGACGTTGACGGCCAGTAGAAGCACCAAACTCAGAACCTACAGTTCCAAGGTGTTTACCAATCGCATCACCCACATCATTCGCAGCATCGTAAACCAACTCAGTTGGGAACGGACCTGCACCTACACGTGTGGTATAAGCTTTGGTAATACCTAAAACATAGTCAAGGTGCAATGGGCCTAAACCTGAGCCAGAGCTTACACCACCGGCAGTTGTATTAGATGATGTCACATACGGATAAGTACCATGGTCAACATCTAGAAGCGAGCCTTGAGCACCTTCAAACATGATGTTTTCACCGTTTTTACGGTAGTTATGAAGCTCAGCAATCACATCAATCACCAATGGAGCAACAACTTCACGCCATTGATCACACAAGGCCAATACATCTTCAACTTTAACGGGTTCAACACCGAAGAATTGAGTCAATTGGAAGTTATGGTATTCAAGCAACTCTTCAAGTTGTGCTTTAAGATGATCACCACCACGAACTAAATCCGCAACACGAATCGCGCGACGTGCAACTTTATCTTCATAAGCAGGACCGATACCACGACCAGTCGTACCAATTTTGGCATTACCACGTTTAATTTCACGTGCTTGATCTAATGCGATATGGTGAGGAAGAATCAATGGACAGTTTGGAGAAATACGTAAACGCTCACGAACTGGCACACCTTCTTTCTCAAGAATGTCCATCTCTTTAATCAAAGCTTCAGGTGAAAGTACAACACCATTACCGATTAAGCACAGTACGTTTTCACGTAAAATACCTGATGGAATGAGGTGAAGAACTGTTTTCTTACCACCAACAACGAGCGTATGACCCGCGTTATGTCCACCTTGATAACGAACAACCGCAGCCGCTTGATCTGTGAGCAGGTCAACGATTTTACCTTTACCTTCGTCGCCCCATTGGGTACCGAGTACCACAACATTTTTGCCCATAATAGCCTCATTACATCATGCTGTTAAAATTGAAAACCACACATCAGTGTTCTAAAGATTTACACTCATGCCTAGCGATTAAATTTTTTCGACTTTCCACTCATCTGCAACAAGTACCATTTGGTGTGTTGCGTTTGGAACAGAGCTTAAATCATCATTACCCAACAACTGTATTACACTTAAACCTTGGCTACGAGCTGTTGCAATCGCTGCCAATAAAGCTTTGTCAGTACCCTTTGGTGCTACGACTTTTTCAATCTGTTTAAACTGACCTGCACTGAGTGCATAAAGATCACAACTAAAACCTGTTGCAGGACGTGCACGACCAAAATGTTCACCAATACCATCGTATCGACCACCTAAAGCAAGTGGTGCAGCACGGTTTGGTGCATACACAGCATAAGTTAAACCTGTGTGGTAATGGTATGAACGCAGTTCCACAACATCGATACCGATGCGTAGTTTAGGCCAACGTGCTTGGATCTCGAGTTGAGTTGTCGTTAAAACATTAAACGCTTGTTTAAATGCTTCATCAGCTAAAATATTGACACTTAAATTGGCCTGTAATGCAGCCAAATCACTTGCATAACGACCTAAAGCATAAAAGTCTGAGCCGAATTTCAATTCTTTTGTAAATTCTGCAAGTTCAGGTAATGCTTTGCGTTGATACAAATCAGAAAGTTGGCTCTCTGTATCTTTGCTTAAACCTGCTTGCTTGACTAAACTTCTAAATAAACCGACATGCCCTAAGTCTAAATGAGCACTTTCCACCAACCCTGCTGTTTCAAGCAAACCCAGCATCACGTCAATCATTTCAACGTCTGCATCAATGCTGTCTGAACCAAAAAGTTCTGCACCTAACTGTAAAGGTGCACGTGTGGTATTAAAACCTTGAGGTTTGGTATGAAGGACAGTTCCTGCATAACAGTAACGCGCCACACCTTGTACTGGATGTACATGGGCATCGATACGTGCCACTTGCGGTGTCATATCGGCACGCACACCAAGCAAACGACCTGAAAGTTGGTCGATGACTTTGAAAGTGGCTAAGTCTAAATCTTGATTCGATTCGGAAAGAGAAGAAAGAGATTCGATGTATTCGATAAATGGCGTGTACACCAACTGATAACCTCGAGATGCGAGGAAATCTAAAGCTTCACGGCGCAATTGTTCAATAATTTGCGCTTGCTCTGGTAACACATCAGCTACACCATCAGGTAATAACCATGTCTCTGAAATGGGCATGTTGTAAACCTAAATCCTGTCTGCGCGGCACAAATCCGCATAAAAAAATCGGGAGCACACCCGATTTCTCTTAGTTTACCACGTTCATTTGCGCTATGCATTAATAAAATAACTTTTGCATAACGAATAATGTGATGCTTTAAACACATTTTAATCAAATCCCCAACTTCTTTTCAAAACCAAGATAAAACTGCATGTTCACATATAGTACTTACCACACTAAAGTTATTTTATTACAAAGACTTATACCAATATTTTGGTTGATATTTTCATCTATAAATTTATAATTTTAACGTTGAAAATACATACAAATTTTGAAAAAACACAACAACACTTTGGGGAAATTTATGGAAATGCACAGCAATGTTTATTACAAACATGCAGATTCAAAAGTTATGGCTGACTTGGATCGTTTATTTAAAGAGCATCAAGGCGATAAAGATAAGTTCATTGCAGCTGCAACAATACTAAATCCTGAGCATGGTCAAGAACTTGCATCAGACCTTTTAGATAGTGTGGATAATATCGAATTCGATCTTGGTCCTGAAACCATTCAGTCTGTCGAAGGTTATTCTATTGCTCATTTTGTTCACGGTTCATCTGGCGATGAGTTTATTGAGGCTATTTTACTGTTCTTAAAAGCTTTAGTTGCAGATATTGATACTCGAGCATGGGGTTGCGGTGATGATGACCCATGGGAGTTTTGGCTCAAATTTGAAGGTGATGAACTGGTCCGTGAAGATGATGAGCCGTTTAATGATCCTGAAGAAGATGAAGAAATCAAAGCCTCGATTTATACATGGTGGCACGATGGCCTACCTGAAAGTATCAAAGAAGGTTTTCTAAACGAAGAATAAGTACAAAAAAAGCAAAAGTACACAATCTCATACTTGTGTACTTTTTATGAATCACACACCTAAATTCAACTTAGATCACAATATCTATTGGCTATTTACAGCCTTTCTTGAACAATTCAATAAAATTAAACATGTGCTGTAATAGATTTTGAAAGATATAGACCAATATTCATATTCTATTGCAACAGGCGCATGAGATACTTCTAGAATTGAAACAAGCTATGTCTTTAAACGATTTATAAGAATAGATCTTTAGCTTACTAAAGATTAAAAAACAAATTTATTTAGCTACTTACAAAAATCATTTGCTCGACAAGTTCTGTTGTAACAAACGAATAAGTTCAGCATTTTGTAATTCAACTTGAGCCATACGAGCTGTGGTTTTATCAATCACCTCTTGCTGAACATGCATTTTCTTTGCCAAATCTTGCATAATTTGCAAAGTCTGTTTGAGATGCTGTTCTTGTGCATTGATGTGTTGTTCTTGATCTTGTTGAATCGATAAAAGTGTTTGATTCTCTTTAGAAAGCTTACCTGTTTGCCAAATAATGAATATCACAGCCAAATAAAGAAACACGATTCCTGTAATTATAAATATCATTGCATTCCCCAAAAAAATCAAACTTGATATGACAAAACAAAAATTACTGATCAACAAATAATTTTGGACTCGTCTAAAATCAACGAATTTAAATTAAAGCTCAGATAACAGATTTAATCACAAACTGTTATGCAGTAAACAACTCACATAAATCAAGCAAACGGTTTGCATAGCCCCATTCATTATCATACCAAGCAAATACCTTGGCTTGATTTCTAACCACCATTGTCTGTGTTAAATCAACAATTAAAGAATAAGGTGAATGATTAAAATCACTAGAAACCAAAGCTTCATCGGTCACGGACATAATTTCAGCATAATCATACTTAGCTGCTTGAATTAAAGTTTGATTGATTAAATGACTGGTAATGGGTGACTTTGAAATAAAAGTTAAATCAATCGCAGCAACATTGATCGTCGGAACACGGATAGAGTAACCATCGATACGGTTTTCCATCTTTGGCATCACTTGTTTCAATGCCCCTAAAGCCGAAGATGTGGTTGGAATAATATTTTGACCTGAAGCACGAGCACGACGCAAATCACGATGTGCATGATCTAACACGGATTGATCTGCTGTTACGGCATGAATTTCTGTCATTAAAGCCGTATCAATCCCAAAAGCATCATCAATTATTTTAACCAATGGAACAAGTGCTTGTGTCGTACATGACACACTGGAAATAATTTGATCGGTTTGTTTCAGCTCATGGTGATTTACACCATAAACAATGGCCGCATCGACTGTATCAAAAGGTGCAGCACCGATAATGACTCGCTTGGCACCAGCTATAAGGTGTTGAGTTGCGGCCTCACGTGAACGAAACAGTCCCGTACACTCCAAAACCACATCAATATTTAAATCTGCCCATGGCAAGTGCGCAGGATCTGCTTGTCTTAAAATTTGAACTTTAAGTTTAATTTGACGAGCGTCGATAGACATGTAAATCTGTTCATTTTCCTGAACAATTTCTACCGCTCCATCAAAGCGACCATGTGTCGTATCATATTTAAATAAATGGACTAAGGTTTCAACATCTGCAATATCATTGATCGCAACGATTTCAAAATGGAAGTTTTTCGGATTTTCAAACCAAGCTCGTAAAACATTTCGCCCGATTCTACCGAATCCGTTAATCGCCACACGTTGCATTATTTATCCTTAAAGTTGAAACAATAGATTTCAGATTGATATGTTATCGGATTTCTAAGCTGTACGGCGAATATTTATCAAAAAAATAACAGCAAATATTTGTTTTTAAATATGGCTAAAATTATACGAGATTCGATCATAAATACTGCGCGTTCGAGCTTTAAACAAGGGTGGTCGTCCTTTAAATACGCATTTCGTTTAATGTTTGAAATTAGATTGTAATGACAAAACGGCTATGATTTGAAAATATCGAGTCTAAGCCTAAGTTTCGATGAAAGTTAAATTACATAGAAAACCAATAATTCACCTTAAAATCATTGGTGGAGTTGCTATTTTCCGTTATACTTTGGCGTTTTAAAAAATTAAGCCTGTGTGAACACTGAGCAGAAAAAATCAGACTCAGCAACACACTTTTAGCCAATATGAAAATGAAGGAGTGACTTGGTTGTGAGTACTCGTATTATGACAACTGCTGAAATACGTGAAGCTTTTTTGCGTTACTTTGAATCGCAAGGACATACACGTGTCGCGTCGAGTTCACTTGTACCCGCCAACGATCCTACCCTGCTTTTTACCAATGCAGGGATGAACCAATTTAAAGATTGTTTCCTTGGCTTAGAAAAACGTGATTATGTTCGTGCAACGACTTCACAAAAAGTTGTTCGTGCAGGCGGTAAACACAACGACTTAGATAATGTAGGTTATACCGCACGTCACCATACATTCTTCGAAATGTTAGGTAACTTCTCTTTCGGTGATTACTTCAAACGTGATGCCATTAAATTTGCTTGGGAATTCCTTACAGGTGAGGAATGGTTAGCACTTCCTAAAGATAAATTATACGCCACTGTTTATCATACAGATGATGAAGCCTTTGACATTTGGAACAAAGACGTTGGTTTAGATGCAAGTCGTATTATCCGTATTGGTGATAGCGGCGCAAAATACGAATCGGATAACTTCTGGACAATGGGTGATACAGGTCCTTGTGGCCCTTGCTCAGAAATCTTCTTTGACCATGGCGACCACATTTGGGGTGGTTTACCAGGCTCAGCTGAGGAAGATGGCGACCGTTTTATTGAAATTTGGAATAACGTTTTCATGCAGTTCAACCGTACTGCTGATGGCGTGCTTCATGCCTTGCCTGCGCCTTCTGTCGATACAGGTATGGGCTTAGAACGTATTTCTGCTGTAATGCAACATGTAAATTCGAATTACGACATTGACCTGTTCCAACACTTACTCAAATCTGCTGCTGAAATTATCGGTGTAGATATGAGTCAAGCAGAAGCAGATGCCCAAGCAAACAATTCAGCGATTGAATACCCTGCTTCACTAAAAGTGGTTGCTGACCATGCTCGTTCGTGCTGCTTCTTGATTGCAGATGGTGTGAATCCTTCAAATGAAGGCCGTGGTTATGTACTGCGTCGTATCATCCGTCGTGCTGTTCGTCATGGCAATAAAATGGGCGCAACTGGCACATTCTTCTACAAAATGTTGCAACCCTTAATCGATGTTATGGGTCAAGCTTATCCTGAATTGATCGAACGTCGTCAAGTTATTGAAAATGCTTTAATTCGTGAAGAAGAATTGTTTGCAAAAACACTTGAACAAGGTTTGAAATTACTTGAAGGTGAATTAGCAAACCTAAAAGGTAAAATCATTCCAGGTGAAACTGTATTCAAACTTTATGATACTTACGGTTTCCCTACCGATTTAACTGCAGATATTGCACGTGAACGTGGTTTGGAAATTGATGAAGCTGGTTTTGAAGTTGAGATGGCAGCGCAACGTCAACGTGCGCGTGATGCAGGTAAATTCGCAATTGACTATAACAACATTGTTAAAGTTGATGGCGAAACTCAATTTGATGGCTATTCAGCGACACAAGGTCAAGGTCAAATCATTGCCATTTACAAAGATGGTGTACAAGTTGACGAAATCCTTGAAGGCGATGAAGCGCTGATTGTCTTAAACCAAACCCCTTTCTATGCTGAAAGTGGTGGCCAAATCGGTGATACAGGTATTTTCAAAAACGATACTGGTATTTTTGAAGTTCAAGATACTAAAAAATCTGGTGGTGCTTTTGTACACCAAGGTATCGTCACGATGGGTAGCTTGAAAGCAACTCAAAATGTTGAAGCAATTGTTAAAGCTGATCTACGTGAAGCGACTGCACGTAATCACTCTGCTACTCACCTGTTACATGCCGCTTTACGTCAAGTTTTGGGTGAGCATGTTCAACAAAAAGGTTCATTGGTTGCTTCTGACATTTTACGTTTTGACTTTGCCAATGACCAGCCTGTAACTTTCGAGCAATTGCAACGTATTGAACGTATTGTCAATAATGAAGTGATTGCCAATACAGCTGTTTCTACCGAACTCTTAGACATCGAAGCTGCTAAAGCAAAAGGTGCAATGATGTTGTTTGGTGAAAAATATGGTGACGAAGTTCGCGTGTTGTCTATGGGTTCACTCAAAGATGAGAAAAACTTCTCAATTGAACTTTGTGGTGGTATCCATGTGAAACGCACGGGTGACATTGGTTTATTCAAAATTACTTCTGAAAGTGGTGTTGCTGCAGGTGTACGCCGTATTGAGGCTGTAACTGGTACCAAAGCACTTGAAACTGTTCAAAAAGTTGATGCGGATATTCTTTATATCAATGATGTATTGAAAGCTCAAAAAGATCAAACTGTTGAAAAAGTTGAAGCAGCTGTTGCAACGTCTCATCAATTGCAAAAACAAATTGAGCAATTAAATCAAAAGTTGGCGAACTTCCAAGCGAAAGACTTATTAGATCAAGTGCAAGATATTGCTGGTCGCCAAACACTTATTGCCACTGTTCAAGGACAAGATGCGAAATCTGTTCGTCATCTTCATGACAGTGTCAAATCCAAATTAGAAAATGCAGTCATCGTACTTGCAGGTGTAGATGGTGACAAAGTCAGCTTAATCGCATCTGTAGCAAAAGATTTTACTGCAAGTCTAAAAGCAGGTGACATCATCAAACACTTAGCGACCGAGCTTGGTGGTAAAGGTGGTGGTAAACCTGACTTAGCACAAGGTGGCGCGCCACTAAACGAGAAGTTTGATCAAGTGATGGCAGATTTAACTGCTTGGCTTGCTCAAAAATAATACTTCACCTTTTGTGTAACTGACCCTAATGCCAATTAGGGTCATGGCTTATATGGAACAACTATGGCATTAATCGTTCAAAAATATGGCGGTACCTCTATGGGTACTCCCGAGCGCATTTTAAATGTTGCTCGTCGTGTAAAGCGTTGGCATGACCACGGCCACAAGGTTGTAGTGGTTGTATCAGCAATGAGTGGTGAAACCAACCGCTTATTGGCTTTAGCGAAAGCCATTACCGAAACTCCTGATCCTCGTGAATTAGACCAAATGGTGTCTACTGGTGAACAGGTAACGATTTCAATGTTAGCAATGGCGCTTAACTCGATTGGTGTTGAAGCAAAATCTCTAACAGGTCGCCAAGTGGGTATCAAAACTGATAGCTCATTTACCAAAGCACGTATTGAATCTATAGATACTGACGTTATGACAGGTCATTTAGATGCAGGTCGTGTAATTGTTGTTGCAGGCTTCCAAGGCTTTGATGCTGATGGCAATACCACAACTTTAGGTCGTGGTGGTTCAGATACTTCAGGTGTTGCACTTGCAGCTGCTCTTAAAGCGGATGAATGTCAGATTTATACAGATGTTGATGGCGTATATACGACTGATCCTCGTGTTGCACCTAAAGCGAAAAAAGTTGACCGCATTTCATTTGAAGAAATGCTTGAAATGGCATCTCTTGGTTCAAAAGTTTTGCAAATTCGTTCTGTGGAATTTGCAGGAAAATACCAAGTGCCTTTACGCGTATTATCAAGTTTTGATAATGACAATGATGGCGCATTCGACGAACATTTCAAAAAAAATGTCGGGACACTAATCACTACAGAAGCGGAAGACAATATGGAACAGCCAATTATCTCAGGTATCGCATTTAACCGTGACGAAGCTAAATTAACAATTTTAGGTGTACCTGATGAGCCAGGTATTGCGTCTAAAATCTTATCTCCTATCGGTGCAGCAAACATCGAAGTCGATATGATTATCCAAAACGTTGAAGAAGATGGTACGACTGACTTCACGTTTACTGTAAACCGTGGTGAACTTAAAAAAGCCAAAACAATTTTAGAAGAAACTGCCCGTGCAATTGGCGCACGTGAAGTTGCAACTCGTGATGATATCGTTAAAGTATCGATTGTCGGTGTTGGTATGCGCTCACATGCTGGTGTTGCAAGTAAAATGTTTACAGCACTTGCAGATGAAGGCATTAATATTTTAATGATTTCAACCTCTGAAATTAAAATTTCAGTGATTATTGAAGAAAATTATTTAGAACTTGCTGTGCGTTCTCTGCACACTGCATTCGGTTTAGACCGTGAACATGGCGAATCAAGTGCACATGCTTAATATTTAGTCTAAAAAATTAAGTATTTCGCTATTCCAAGTGATAAAAAACATGAGCCACTATAGTTTTTACTATAGTGGCTCTGTTATATTAGATTATGAGGTTTAAGAATAATTTTCAACAGAACGTGCAAAGTGAAAAATTTGTCACATTTTTCTGTTAAAATTGTCTCTGCTATCGAGGTTGTTTTTCGTATTTTGAAATTCATCGCAGGTTTAGCGTTTAAGCAAGGAGATAAACATGCTGATTCTGACCCGTCGTGTCGGAGAAACATTAATGATTGGGGATCAAGTCAGTGTAACTGTGCTTGGTGTTAAGGGCAATCAAGTGCGTATTGGTGTGAATGCACCAAAAGAAGTATCTGTTCATCGTGAAGAAATCTATCAACGAATTCAACATGAACGTGCTATGCATGAACATCTTCAACACATCGATCAAGATTATCAGCCTTCTTTTGAAGATGATAATACAGTGCAAAATAACTATAATCGTTAAGGTTATAGTCTTTTTGCAAAATAAAGCGGCTCTTGAGGCCGCTTTAAATTTATATGAATTTCAATAAATGATTATTGCTCTAAACCTAAAGCTTTTTTGATGGGTGCATAACTACGACGGTGTTGATCCATTACACCATGTTGCTCAATTGCCTCAAAATGTGCTCTGGTTGGATAACCTTTATGTTTAGCAAATCCATATTGCGGATATTTTAAATCTAAAGCCACCATTTCACGGTCTCGTGTCACTTTTGCAAGAATACTGGCTGCACTAATTTCTGCATGTAATGTATCCCCACCAACGACTGCGTCACAGCCCATCGCAAGGCCTTGTGGAACTTTATTACCATCGACCAAAACATGCTCAGGCTGAACTTTTAGTTTTTCTACTGCACGACGCATTGCCAGTAAAGATGCTTGTAATATATTGATTTCATCAATTTCTTGATGGCTTGCCTCTGCAATGGCCCAAGCCAAGGCTTTTTCTTGAATTTCAATAAACAGCTTTTCACGCTTTTTTTCAGTCAACTTTTTTGAATCATTCAATCCTTCAATTGGATTATTTGGATCCAAGATTACAGCAGCTGCCACAACGGAACCCACTAAAGGACCTCTACCTGCTTCATCTACACCAGCAATTAACATTTTCTACTCTCATAAAAAATGACTGATCAACAGCCATTTAAAAATTTAACAACAAACGCTTATGTTTAGTTTAACATTTCAGAGGCACAAACGGCTGTTGTTTTTGTCGTTGCTAAAGCGGTAAAAGTTGCTTTTGCTTTCGGATCAATTGCTGCTAATGCCAACTGTTCCTTAGACAATACCTTTGGTGAGTTTTCGCCCACACAATTGCATACTTGACGTTTTTTCTTATGCTTTTGATCTTCAGATAAAAGTTTACTACTTAACTTCCAGGTTGGATTACTTTCAATTTCATCCATACATTTGGCATGCGAAGCCATCTTAATCACGGAAAATCCATCTGAGTCAGAACCCGATATAGGATTTGATGCACAGGCTGTCAGTAGGACAGCCCCAAGCAAACTCAGCATTAATTTATCATTTTTCATACAGATATCACCCATGTTATAAAATATACCTCTGTACACGACAAATTTCACAGAACCCTTATCCTATCAGGA
>NZ_RAXT01000170.1 GCF_003611475.1 Acinetobacter rongchengensis
GAGCATCGTCACCACCTGCTGTCGTCCAATGCGCTGCCAAGGTAAACCCTGGATCAGTGCCTGTAACTGTTCCGGACTGATCGCCATGCTTTCACCCTGGTGAACCTGCGCCCAGTGGAATTTTCCCTGTTCCAGCCGCCGGGCACACAGCCAGATGCCCAGTCCATCATGTACCAGCACTTTCATGCGATGGCCACGTTTATTACAGAACAGGTAAGCACAATGCGGTTTAATGTAGCCAAAGGCTCTCACCACCTGAGCCATGACAGTATCCATCCCTGCTCGCATATCCAGAGGTTGGGTAGAAAGCCAGATTTCATCAATGCGGATCATGTTGCAAGTGCCTTGAGTAATTCTGCTAAAGCAGATATTTCTGATACTTGCCATTTCAAGCCAATTTCTGCTTTTGAGTGGGGTAAAGTAATTTGAACCGTTAACATGTCAGTAGGAGTAGGATCTAATGGTGCAGAGCAAGATAAGGCAATAAATGCAGGTTTATTCGGTAGTGGTGAGCGATCATTCCCTGGCTTACCATCAATTAAGCGAATCCATTTGGATACAAGATTTGTATTCAATCCATGTTGCAAAGCGACCGAAGCAATTGAAACGTCCGGTGCTTTACAAGCCTGAACGATCTGCTGTTTAAATTCAGCACTGTATGTTCTTCGTTTTTTCGCAAGAGATGCGATGGATGTCTGGTGATTTGTAGTCATAAATTTTAGTCCCCACTTGTTTTTAAGTGGGGACTAAATTAAGGCTTATAGGAAGAATTCATAAGGTGTGTTCAGCGGACGCTTAC
>NZ_RAXT01000171.1 GCF_003611475.1 Acinetobacter rongchengensis
CGCCACACATTTATGCGGCTGGCGACTGCACCGACCAGCCTCAGTTCGTCTATGTGGCGGCAGCGGCCGGCACCCGTGCTGCGATCAACATGACTGGCGGCGATGCGGCCCTGGACCTGACCGCAATGCCGGCCGTGGTGTTCACCGACCCGCAGGTCGCCACCGTGGGCTACAGCGAGGCGGAAGCACATCACGACGGGATCGAGACCGACAGTCGCACCTTGACCTTGGACAACGTGCCGCGTGCGCTTGCCAACTTCGACACACGCGGCTTCATCAAGCTGGTCATCGAGGAAGGTAGCGGACGGCTCATCGGCGTGCAAGCGGTGGCCCCGGAAGCGGGTGAACTGATCCAGACGGCGGTGCTCGCCATTCGCAACCGTATGACCGTGCAGGAACTGGCCGACCAATTGTTCCCCTACCTGACCATGGTCGAAGGGCTGAAGCTCGCGGCGCAGACCTTCAGCAAGGACGTGAAGCAGCTTTCGTGCTGCGCCGGATGAGGAAAAGGAGGTGTTCAATGAGCGCCTACACAGTGTCCCGGCTGGCCCTTGATGCCGGGGTGAGCGTGCATATCGTGCGCGACTACCTGCTGCGCGGATTGCTACGGCCGGTCGCGTGCACCACGGGCGGCTACGGCTTGTTCGATGACACCGCGTTGCAACGGCTGCGCTTTGTACGGGCTGCCTTCGAAGCGGGTATCGGCCTGGACGCACTGGCGCGGCTGTGCCGGGCGCTGGATGCGGCGGACGGCGACGAAGCGGCCGCGCAGCTTGCCCTGCTGCGTCAGT
>NZ_RAXT01000172.1 GCF_003611475.1 Acinetobacter rongchengensis
TCAACAATTTATCGGAAACAGCGTTTTAGAGCCAAATAAAATTGGTCAGTCGCCATCGGATGTTTATTCTTTTAATCGAAATAATGAAACTTTTTTTCTTAAGCGATCTAGCACTTTATATACAGAGACCACATACAGTGTCTCTCGTGAAGCGAAAATGTTGAGTTGGCTCTCTGAGAAATTAAAGGTGCCTGAACTCATCATGACTTTTCAGGATGAGCAGTTTGAATTCATGATCACTAAAGCGATCAATGCAAAACCAATTTCAGCGCTTTTTTTAACAGACCAAGAATTGCTTGCTATCTATAAGGAGGCACTCAATCTGTTAAATTCAATTGCTATTATTGATTGTCCATTTATTTCAAACATTGATCATCGGTTAAAAGAGTCAAAATTTTTTATTGATAACCAACTCCTTGACGATATAGATCAAGATGATTTTGACACTGAATTATGGGGAGACCATAAAACTTACCTAAGTCTATGGAATGAGTTAACCGAGACTCGTGTTGAAGAAAGATTGGTTTTTTCTCATGGCGATATCACGGATAGTAATATTTTTATAGATAAATTCAATGAAATTTATTTTTTAGATCTTGGTCGTGCTGGGTTAGCAGATGAATTTGTAGATATATCCTTTGTTGAACGTTGCCTAAGAGAGGATGCATCGGAGGAAACTGCGAAAATATTTTTAAAGCATTTAAAAAATGATAGACCTGACAAAAGGAATTATTTTTTAAAACTTGATGAATTGAATTGATTCCAAGCATTATCTAAAAATACT
>NZ_RAXT01000173.1 GCF_003611475.1 Acinetobacter rongchengensis
GTGGTGGAAGTGATTTCTGACACGGTTAGGCAAAATTTAGATTGTGAAATAGATTAATCCCTCCCAACCTCCCTTTAAAAAAGGAGGGGTTGTCACGGAATTCAATTGATACGCAAAAGTCCCCCTTTAGAAAGGTGAGAAACTATGTTTCGCAAGAGGGGGATTCAAAGATTAAACAGCCTTCTCGTAATCTTAGAAATAATGACTGATGCTGAAAAACTGTTGTGGTCGAGGCTTCGTAATAAGCAAATTTTAGGTTTGCAGTTTTATCGGTAGAAACGGCTTTTAAATTCCATAGTCGATTTTATTGTCATCCGCGAATTTAGCCATTGAGTGTGATGGTAGACAACACTTTACCGATGAAGGCTTAGAAGATGATTGGGGGGAATGAAGCTTTGACTGAATTGGGTCTGATTGTTTTGCGGTTTGATAATCGGCAGATTTTGAATGAGATTGATGGGGTGGTGGAGGTGATTTTTGATGCGGTTAGGCAAAATTTAGATTGTGAAATAGATTAATCCCTCCCAACCTCCCTTTAAAAAAGGGAGGGGTTGTCACGGAGTTCAATTGATACGCAAAAGTCCCCCTTTAGAAAAGGGGATTCAAAGATTAAGCAACCTCCTCATATTCTTAGTAATAATATAATTGATGCTGATGTAGTCGAGGCTTCGTAACATGCAAATTTCTGATTGAAAATTTTATTGGCAAAAACCGTTATTAAATTTCATGGTGGATTTTTATTGTCCATCTGCAAATTTGGTGCTTGAGTGTGACGGTA
>NZ_RAXT01000174.1 GCF_003611475.1 Acinetobacter rongchengensis
GCAATAATCTTGGCACGAGGTTTTAACTGATACTGTTCAACCGCTTGCTCTGATGCAATCAATACAGCCGCCGCCCCATCATTAATTCCTGATGCATTGCCCGCAGTCACTGTTCCATCTGCTTTCACCACACCTTTGAGTTTGGTTAAACCAGCTAAAGTGGTTGATGCACGTGGATGTTCATCGGTATCCACAATGATCGGATCACCTTTACGTTGTGGAATACTTACAGGAATGATCTCGTGTTGAAAGAAACCTTGTGCCTGTGCAGCTGCTGTACGCTGCTGACTACTTAGAGCAAACTGGTCTTGATCAGCTCGGTTGATATTGAACTGTTCTGCAACATTTTCAGCAGTCTGAGGCATGGTATCCACGCCATACATCGCTTTCAGCGTGGGATTGATAAAACGCCAGCCCATAGTAGTATCTTCGATCTTTTGACTACGACCATAAGCTGTGTCTGATTTACCCATCACAAAAGGAGCACGTGACATGCTTTCCACGCCACCTGCGATGATCAAATCGGCTTCATTTGCTTTAATGGCACGAGCCGCCATGGCAATGGCATCTAATGATGAACCACATAGACGATTGACTGTGGTGGCTGGAACTTCTACAGGTAAACCCGCCAGTAAAGCTGACATACGACCTACATTACGATTGTCTTCACCCGCTTGGTTGGCACAGCCGTAAATCACATCATCGACCTGTGTCCAATCCACACTGGGATTACGTTCAATTAAAGCCTTGATCGGCAATGCACCAAGGTC
>NZ_RAXT01000175.1 GCF_003611475.1 Acinetobacter rongchengensis
GCAAAATGTAAAATCAACAACTTACATCAAATCTAATTGAATAAATCCACATTACAGTTCTAAACTCAATGGATTTTTCAGTTTAGAAAAATAGCGGTTTTTTACAATATAGTTGTAAACCTAGCCTTTCCAAATTGGTAAAACTTCTTCAAAGGAAACTAGATAGATGGTTTGGAAGATGAACTCGTTTCATTATGGTTGGTATTTTCACCGTTACCCAATCTTTTTGTTTCTGTAACTGCTTGAGATTTTATAAAAATTACAATACCTAAAACAATAATACCAACCACAAGAACTATTAATAGAATTTTATTCTTTTTCATAAGATTTTATAAAAACTGCCCAAATTTAAAATTGCAATCTTTTGCAGATGTGTATTGAGAAACAGCTCACCCATTATCTAGGGTTTCATAGTGTGTACCGGATACATTCTAAAATCTTTTATCACTTTTAGGATCAACAAACCCTGCTCTAACACGATACCCACTTGGGTTACTTGAATTATCTGTTCGTTGGTTGCCATTAGTAGCTTTTTGATCTGTTTTTGCATATAGATTTTTATGTACACCTGTTAAAGCATCATAAGAAATAGATTCGTTATACCAACCATATCCAAAACTTGGAATATATGCTTCTGTAAAATTTGACATTTTTTTTAATCTCTCTTTGTTTACAACTATATTGTTAAAGTTTAGGACTTTAATGTCCAGTTTACGTTTGTGTTGTCAAATCACAAC
>NZ_RAXT01000176.1 GCF_003611475.1 Acinetobacter rongchengensis
GGCTCTAGACTAGCAGATTTACATTTAATTTTACCTAATGAGGTTCCACAACTCTGTTGCTAACTCATTAGGCTCCCTCATCCAACGCCATTCAGTTTCTTTAAGATGATAATCAAAGTACTCTTTTGATATACCGTTGAACTTTGCTAGCCTTCTTTTACAAAAGCTCCAAAATGATTCTATTCCATTTATATGACATTGTCCTCTGGCAAACTCATTTGCTCCATGATTTACTCTGAAATGCTTTGAATAACCGACATCTACCAAACCATTATATCCACGCCAACCATCACTATAAATTACGCTTTCAAGTGCGATTTTACCTAAGATAACTTGTTGTAATGTATTCTTTTTACAGTCAGGGACTATTTCTGTATAAACTCGACCATTCCTTTCAAATATTCCAAATACAGGTTGTTTTAAAGTACCTCGACCTCGTTTCAACTTCCCATGAAAACCACGTTGTCTTTTCGCTCCAAAATAGCTTTCATCCACTTCAATAGAACCTACGAACTTTGCTCTTAAATCTGTTTGATGGTCATAGATCGTTTCTCTAAAAAGCATGTACCAATAGTTGATTGTATTACGGTTCAGGTTGAGCAATAAGGCTGTTTTAGAAGCAGGAATATCAATGCAAAAGCACTGAATAATTTTTTTAATCTTATAGTGGCTTAATTTACTGTTTTCTATCATGATTCTAGACTAACACATCTATTCTGCTAGTCTAGAGCCT
>NZ_RAXT01000177.1 GCF_003611475.1 Acinetobacter rongchengensis
ATTGTTCGTTTGCTCGGTGATCTTTTTGAAGCTATTGAAGATCTAGATATTTCTCAAACTGAATTATGGAAAGGTTTGGAATATTTTACCGATGCAGGTCAAGCCAATGAACTTGGACTGCTTGCTGCTGGTTTAGGTTTAGAACATTATCTAGATTTACGTGCTGATGAAGCTGATGCCAAAGCAGGAATTACAGGCGGTACACCGCGTACCATTGAAGGCCCTTTATATGTTGCTGGCGCACCTGAGTCTGTTGGCTTTGCCCGTATGGATGATGGTTCTGAAACGGATAAGATTGATACTTTATTCATTGAAGGGACTGTGACTGATACACACGGTAATATCATTGAAGGTGCCAAAGTTGAAGTTTGGCATGCCAACAGTTTAGGTAATTATTCTTTCTTTGATAAATCACAATCTGATTTTAATTTACGCCGCAGTATTTTAACCGATGCTGATGGAAAGTATGTTGCGCAAACCACCATGCCTGTTGGTTATGGTTGCCCGCCTGAAGGTACTACTCAAGCTGTGCTTAATTTATTGGGTCGTCACGGTAATCGCCCTTCTCACGTTCATTATTTCGTCTCTGCTCCAGGTTATCGCAAACTTACCACTCAATTTAATATCGAAGGTGATCAGTACCTTTGGGATGACTTTGCTTTTGCAACCCGTGATGGTCTAGTTGCGACTGCTGTGGATGTCACTGATGAAGCTGAAATT
>NZ_RAXT01000178.1 GCF_003611475.1 Acinetobacter rongchengensis
AAATGCATCGTTTAGGGTTCTAATTAAAATTGATAATAAAAGAATATCAGACGAGAAGCGATTTATATGATTCAAGGTCATAGTGAAAGTCAGCCATCATGATGGAGCATTTTTAAATATTGCAGCGCAATTTGTTGAGAAAAATCTGTGCTATCTTGTAGTTGATTGGCAATTGCTTCATCTGCAACCCCATGTACACCTGAATAAATCAACAAAGCGGTTAATCTTGGCTGTTCTAAATGCCAAATATCCGCCTGCTGCCCTCCATTTAAGATTTGCAGCAGTTGTTCCAATATCATATTTTTTTCATTATTTTTTCGTTCATGGTGATGTGCACCAAAAACAATATCATGTATAGCATAGCTTTCGAGATAGGTTTGTATATTGGCAGAGATCCAAACCTTAAATTGACTGACCCAATCTTCAGCATCACATGTTGCAACAGCTGTGTCTAAGGCCGCGATAAAAAAATCGATATAACGTTTTTTTAAGGCTTCAACAATATGCTGTTTCGATTCAAAGTAATGATAAAAGGTCCCTTTAGCAACGCCCACACTGGCAATAATTTCACTAATCGTGGTGGCTTCAACGCCTTTTGCTAAAAAAAGCGTTTGTGCAGCATTCATCAGCTCATCAATTCGGACTTCTGCTGGCTTGG
>NZ_RAXT01000179.1 GCF_003611475.1 Acinetobacter rongchengensis
AGTCTTCATAGATTTGAATCCTAATGTGGCCCTGATTATCCGCTTTAACTTACCATGATCACATTCAATCACGTTATTTTTATACTTAATCTGCCTGTGCTCAATATCTACTGGACATTTTCCTTCTCGCTTTAATCGTGATAAAGCATGGCCATAGGTCGCTGCTTTATCTGTATTGATGACCCGTGGAATTTGCCATTTTTTCACCGTATTGAAGATCTTTCCTAGAAAACTATAGGCTGATTTACTGTTCCGTCTAGCGGAAAGGTAAAAGTCAATCGTATGACCCCGTTGATCAACTGCACGATACAGGTAAGTCCATCGCCCCTTCACTTTGATATAAGTCTCATCCATATGCCATGAATGTAAATCTGTAGGATTACGCCAATACCAGCGTAACCGTTTTTCCATTTCTGGAGCATAACGCTGAACCCAACGATAAATTGTACTGTGATCCACATTTATGCCTCGTTCAGCGAGCATTTCTTGAAGTTCACGATAGCTGATGCCATATTTACAATACCAACGAACAGCCCAAAGAATGATTTCACCTTGAAAGTGCCGACCGTGGAAGGGATTCATCTGCTGTATCTCGAAATAAATAAGATATTTAGCTTATCATGTCAGCCTATTTGCAACAGTGCCT
>NZ_RAXT01000018.1 GCF_003611475.1 Acinetobacter rongchengensis
ATAAAAATGATTCATGATGTTTATTATTCACACTATAATAATCACATTATGATAAAGCTGGATAATTATGAACCCTGCTCAGGATGCCTTTGCCGCCCTTCGATATCGCGATTTCTCAATCGTCACAATCAACCAATTCTGCTTAACACTGGCAATCCTTATTCAAGAAATTATTGTTGCCTATTCACTTTATCAAATTACCAAAGATCCACTGACTTTAGGATTAATCGGTTTAGCAGAAGCGATCCCTTTTATTGCACTCTCTCTTTGGGGTGGCTATTTTGCAGATAAGTTGAATAAACAAAGCATTATGAAAGTATGTTTATTTTTTTCTTTTCCTCTACCCTTAGTGTTGTGGTGGTTATTTCACAATTATGATCAAGGGCACATCAGTGTAAACCTACTGTCTTGGGGGATTTATGCTGTTATTTTTGCACTGGGTACCATTCGAGGATTTTACAATCCATCAGCGACATCATTAAAACCCTTTTTAATCCCACGTGAATTGTATGCCAACGGTGCGACATGGACGACGATCGGCTGGCAAAGTGGCGTCATCATTGGCCCGATGCTCGGTGGTTTTATGTTGGCTGGATTAGGGCGAGAAACCAGTTTACTCTCTGTTGCCGTACTTCTATTTATCTGCTTCTGTCTTATTTCTTTACTCAAGAAACGTAGCTTCCCTGCCATGGAGCACGATAATCTTTGGGACAGTTTAAGTGAAGGTTTCCGTTTTATTTGGAAAACCAAGATTGTCTTGTGGGCGATTTCATTGGATTTGGTTTCTGTGTTATTTGGTGGCGTGATTGCTCTACTCCCCATCTTTGCCGAAGATATATTGAAAGTCGGGCCTGAAGGTTTAGGCTATTTACGTGCTGCGCCTTCAATAGGCGCACTCATCACCATGATTGCATTAACAAAGTTCCCACCAACTCAACATGCATGGCGAAATATGTTATTGGCTGTTGCTGGTTTTGGTCTATTTACTTTGCTGTTTGCGTTTTCAAATCATCTTTGGCTTTCATTATTTGCGCTCGCAATGACAGGGGCTTGCGATAGTATTTCTGTGGTCGTGCGTCAAACCATTTTACAAGTCTATCCACCTGAAAATATGCGTGGTCGAGTTGCCGCAGTGAATGGCATGTTCGTGTCTTCCAGTAATGAATTAGGTGCTTTTGAATCAGGCTTAGCTGCAAAATATATGGGTACGATTGCTGCCACAGTTTTTGGCGGTTGTATGACCATGGCCGTTGTGGCGATCAGTTGGGTCAAAACAGCCGATTTATTTAATGTCGATATTACCCGTGGTCACTCAGAACCTTCTGATAAATCATAAATAGCTGATTCCATAATTTAGAAATGATAAAAAAATGCACCTTTGGGTGCATTTTCTATTGCTTGAACATCAAATTCGATAAATACTTCGTTCAATTTAACAACTCTCATGCAATATCAATGCATGATCGCCAATTCTATGAACAAAGTTCTTGTATTAAGTTGCCTTTTATATCTGCCAGTTTACTCACATGGCACAGAAAAACTTCCAACGATTAAAGTCGAAGGCACAACCACTGAGCAATCAGGTGCTCAGCATCTCACCACACGTATTCAATGGCTAAAATTTCCTCAAGTTAGCTACCAAACAGCTGATTTAAAGGATGAAGATCGTTCTGCAATTATTCGAGTGCAGACCGATAAGTCTGGGAAAGTAGTTGAAGCTGATGTACAAGAAAGTACAGGACTTCGTGCATTAGACCAAAAACTGATTCGTGCTGTTGAAGCGGCAAAAGTCAAATCTGTACAGAAGAATGGTAAAGCCATTCCTATCGTTGGCTATCAGACATTTACCTTAAGTTTAAACAATGCTGAAGATCGAGTATCTCAAACGAAACAATGTACTTATTCATTTAATTCTCAAAATTGGATTAAACAAGAAAAAGATAAATCAGTTGCATTCCGTTATCTGCAACAACCTTCACTCGCACTCGATCAATCACTACTGAAAAATAAGGATCGTGTGGTCAAATTCAAATTTAAGTTGAATAAACAAGGTGAAATTGCTCAGGTGAAACTCACTAAACTGTCTGGTGTAAATGCAATTGATCAACAGGTTATTGAAGCCGTTGAACATGCTCAAGTCAGTGTGAAGCGCTCATATCGCACCTTATGGATCTATAAAAAATCCAGTTTTACGGATCAAATTCAATTTAAGCAAAATGATTGTAAATAAGCTTTTACCGCAACATTAAAGACGCAAATAGCGTCTTTAATTTTAGAGCCTTTTAGAATAGGCCTAGATAAACCCAATAAATAAAAAGATAACGACTGGCTTTTGCAAAAGTCACGATTAAAAGAAAGCGCCAAAAATTTTCCCTCATCAAACCTGCAACCAAAGTGATCGGGTCACCAATGATCGGTGTCCAACTGAATAATAATGACCAAAAACCGTATTTTTGATAAATTTTCTCAGCTTTCAGCATGTTTCTCTCAGACACTGGAAACCATTTTTTATGTTTAAATTGTTCTATTTTTAAACCCAAATACCAATTGACACATGAGCCTAAAACATTTCCAATCGTCGCAACCAAAAGTAATAAATATGCGGAAAACTGAGCTTGTGTCAACACCCCCAACAATACAGCCTCAGACTGTAAAGGCAATAGCGTTGCTGCACCAAATGCCGAAATAAAGAGTAAGAAATAAGCCATCAAGTACTTAATCTTTGCTTAAAATCTTACTGCAAATTCAAACGCTTTTTTGCTTTGAAATATTCAAACACTGACCACAATATGGCAATACCGAATAAGACATAACGTGCGGTTCGGTAACGTTGAGCAATCGGATCAATCATTGCTCTGACAACAGAAGTATCTTGAGAATTGATTTGAGAAAATAGATTTTGAATATGAACAATTTCAGCAATGTATAAAATTAAACATCCCGCAATTCCAACAATCACACTCCAATAAATTTTTGAATTTGATTCGAGAATACCCGTTAAGTTTAAAAAGAATGCTTTCATGATTATGCCCAAATACAAAAACTCAAAAACCACCAAAATGGTGGTTTTTGAGTTTAGCATAAAAACATATTTATACTTTAATCGATAATGCTCTTTGCACTGCTGGACGAGCAGTCATACGCTCAACGTATTCTTTAACATAAGGATAATCTTCGAGCTGAATCTGTTGCCATTCATAGCGTAAAATCCATGGCAGAATCGCCATATCCGCGATTGAATACTCACCTGCTACAAATTTTTGACCGATTAGTTGTTGATTTAAAACACCGTATAAGCGTTTTGTTTCAGTCACATAGCGATCAATTGCATAAGGAATTTTTTCTTTGGCAAATTGACTAAAATGATGATTTTGCCCAAGCATTGGACCAAAACCACCCATTTGCCACATGAGCCACTGTTCTACCTCAACACGATCTTGTTCATTATTTGGATAATAGAGTCCCGTTTTCCGCCCTAAATACTGCAAAATAGCACCAGACTCAAATACGGAAATTGCCTCTCCATTCGGTCCATCTTGATCAACAATTGCTGGAATTTTATTGTTTGGTGAGATGCTTAGAAAATCAGGCTGAAATTGATCATTCTCTAAAATATTGATGGGGAAAATTTGATAATCCAAACCCATTTCTTCTAAAGCAATGGTAATTTTATGACCATTGGGTGTGCCCCAATAATATAAATCAATCATGTTTCATCCTTCTGCATTTTCATGTATTTCTAAATTTTATAGCTGGGGGAAATATTCATTGTATAACACGATTCAACACCCAACCAACATAAGTTTTTTGCAATTATTATCAGATAAATTGTGATCTCTACCTTTAGAATTTAGATAAATATCACCTTTTGATATTGTTTAACTTTTTTACATTTCAAATAAAGTTTATATTCAATACCTCAACTGATTTCAGATAAATATCAAGTAGATTTTCAAAGAGCATTTTTATTATATCTATAAGATGTTAAATTCTTTGAAGAAACATTATAAAGATTGAAGCAAAAAATTGAACGATCTGATTAAAGCATACATATATTGAAACCCAGTATGCTTATTTCAATTCAAACGTAGGTGAAAAATGAACTATATGCGACAAAAAAATTTAGACCTGTTTGTCGTACTGATTGGTGCGATCTTTCTTGTTGTACTCATTATTTTATTTTTATTTGGCTGGCCACATTACAAAGTTTGGAAACAAGGGATGGATGGCCAAGCCGCCTTAGCAGAGGCTGAACAATCAAAAATGATTCAAGTACAAGTCGCTAAAGCAGAATTAGAAAGTGCCAAATTACGTGCCGAAGCAATCAAACTGGTTGGACAGGCTGCAAAAGAATACCCTGAATATCGTAAACAAGAATTTATTGGTGCTTTTGGTGAAGCACTGCGTGATGGAAAAATCCAACAAATCATTTATGTTCCCACTGAAGCAAATATTCCTATTGTTGAAGCAGGAACTAAACCTCAACTTAATGAATAATCTAAGCATTCAAAACTGATTGAATCGCTGTCATAGCCAATAAAAAAGCACTGCTGATGCAGTGCTTTTTTAAACAAATGAACGGATTACTTTTTCTTTTTCGGTCCAAGTAACATACCCATTTGACGACCTTCCATTTTTGGTGCTTGTTCGATCACACCATGATCAACCACATCTGCTTCAATTTTTTGTAATTGAGCTAGACCAATCTGTTGGTGAGCCATTTCACGACCACGGAAACGCAAAGTAATTTTAACTTTGTTGCCTTCTTCAAGAAACTTCAGAATAGCACGCAGCTTGATGTTGTAATCACCAACGTCTGTAGCTGGACGCAATTTAATTTCTTTAACCTGAACTTGATGCTGTTTCTTTTTAGCATCTTTTTGCTTTTGCTTCAGATCAAATAAATGTTTGTTGAAGTCCATGATTTTACAAACAGGCGGCTCTGCATTTGCCACAATCTCAACAAGGTCAAGATCTGCATCTTCAGCAGCACGCAACGCTTCTGCAAGCGTTACGATACCTTTTTGCTCACCATCTGCAGCGACGAGACGGACTTCTTTTGCCTTAATCTCATCATTTAATGCAGGACGATTGCTTTTAGCACCTTGTTGTTGGTTACGGTCAGGCTGTTTAATCTTTCTTACTCCACAATATACCGGCCGCGTTCGGCAACGGCTGCTTTCACTAGGTCAACAAATGCATCAATTGACATAGTACCTAAATTTTTTCCAGAACGAGTACGCACATTGACAGTACCCTCTTCCACTTCACGATCACCAAGAACCAATAAATATGGAATACGTTCTAAAGTACGTTCACGAATCTTAAATCCGATTTTCTCATTTCTCAAGTCTGAAATTGCTCGAATTCCATTTTCTTTGAGTTTTGCGACGACTTGCTCACACGCAACCGCCTGAGAATCGGTAATATTCATTACACATGCTTGGATTGGAGCCAACCATGGTGGCATAAAGCCCGCGTAGTGTTCAATTAGTATACCAATAAATCGCTCAAAACTGCCAAGAATTGCACGATGTAACATCACTGGATGGTCACGATCGTTATCTTCAGTGACATAAGAAGCTTCTAAACGTAATGGTAAGTTAAAATCACACTGAATTGTACCGCACTGCCAGATACGTCCCAAACAGTCTTTCAATGAGAATTCAATCTTAGGACCATAGAACGCACCTTCACCTGGTTGTTCTTCCCATTCAAGACCTGCTTCATCCAAAGCATCTGCTAAAGATTTTTCAGCAACATCCCAAAGTTCATCTGCACCTACACGCTTTTCAGGACGAGTAGAAAGTTTCATTTGTACTTCTTCAAAGCCAAAGTCTTTATACACATCTAAAGTCAGCTTAATAAAGTCTGCAACTTCTTTACCAATTTGCTCAGTCGTACAGAAAATATGTGCATCATCTTGAGTAAAGCCACGTACACGCATGATCCCGTGTAAAGAACCCGACGGTTCATTACGGTGACACGAACCGAACTCTGCCAAACGGATTGGAAGATCACGGTATGACTTCAAACCTTGGTTAAACACTTGAACGTGACATGGGCAGTTCATCGGTTTAACCGCATAGTTACGGTTTTCAGAATGTGTGGTAAACATGTTATCTGCATAGTTTGCAGCATGCCCAGATTTTTCCCAAAGCGTAAAATCTACGATTTGCGGGGTTTTAATCTCTTGGTAACCATTGTCTTGCTGAATTTTACGCATGTACTGTTCAAGTACTTGGTAAATTGTCCAACCATTGGCATGCCAAAACACCATACCTGGTGCTTCTTCTTGCATATGGAACAAGTCTAAAGCTTTACCAATTTTACGATGGTCACGCTTTTCAGCTTCTTCAATACGTTTAATATATGCAGCTAATTCTTTTTTATCCGCCCAAGCTGTACCGTAAATACGTTGTAATTGTTCATTTTTCGCATCACCACGCCAGTAAGCACCCGAGATTTTAGTGAGCTTGAACGATTTTAAGAATTTAGTATTCGGAACGTGTGGCCCACGACACATATCTAAATAATCTTGATGATAATACAAGCCCATTTGAGTTTCTTCAGGCATGTCTGCAATCAAACGTAATTTATAATCTTCACCACGTGCAGTAAATTCTGCGATGACTTCATCACGAGGCGTCATTTTTTTAATAACGTCATAATCCTGATCGATGAGCTTTTTCATACGCTCTTCAATCGCAGCCATATCATCAAGTGTGAATGGACGAGGCATCCAGATGTCATAGTAGAAACCTTCTTCAATGACAGGCCCAATCACCATTTTTGCTTCTGGGAATAATTGTTTTACCGCATGCCCCACCAAATGTGCACATGAGTGACGAATAATTTCTACACCTTCTTGATTTTTAGGTGTAATAATTTCTAAGGTAGCGTCTTCGGTAATCAAATCACTTGCATCAACTAAACGACCGTTTACTTTTCCTGCAACTGTATTTTTAGCAAGTCCTGGCCCAATACTTTGAGCAACTTCCATAACAGACACAGCTTGATCAAAACTTTTTTGATCGCCATTTGGCAATGTGATAATCGGCATATTTAAAAATCCTTAAGGAGTGATGCCCCGTACAATGGAGCATATCACCGCGAGATTATGATCGAGGAAAATCCTCAAGATAAAATCGGTGGAACAAAATAAAAGTGTGTCGAATTTTACACCTTTGCTGAATATTTATAAACCTTTGTCTTCAATAAATCGCTATAAACTCATTTCAGGCAACATTTTTTATATTTTTTACTACTACCACATGGACAAGGATCATTTCGTCCAATTTTTTCTTCAGTTCTTTGAAAGGGTTGATTCATTCCATACATGTTTAGCAATGCCGAATGAGGTCTTGGTGGTGGGGTATCTCGTAATCCGAATTCATACTCAATCTCTTCTATTGAACCTGCATATTGTGGGTCAAAGCGTCCTTTTTGATTAAGCTCACGAATTAAGTCTATACGCTCAACAGCCTTCATATCCATCCATGCCATTAGAACAGCAGTTTCACCATAAAAAAGCGCATTGGGATTAAACATTGTCTTTTCAAAGCGTTCATGTAATTGATCTAAAGCACCTAAAATTTCTTGACGATATTGTGGAAATCGAAGAGCTAAGTCACCTAAACACTCTGTAAACACATAAACAATATCTAATTTAATTGTCTGTAAACCTTGAAGCAAATAAGGAATAACGGCTTCCCCCATGATTAAGAAAACATCTGAAAAGCTACATGTCCACTCATCATCAAGATCATCAAGTCGGTAAAATTGAGTAAAAATTTTAGGACATGCTTCTACATACTTTAAGCCACCAAGTGCAAATAATGCATAATGAACAGCAAAAAATTCAGAAGCTGTACCTGCTAATAAACTTTTATTGGTTGCAATTTCTGCAAGCTCTTCAGCATCTGCAAGTGTAATCCCAAGTTGCTCTAATTGTGTTGGAAACTTCTTGAGTCGTGGATAGTTCTCTTCAAGCGATGGTAATTGAAGCAACTTCTGCAATAGTGGTGAATCTTTTTTCATCATTAAAGTCGAATAACAAATATCTTTATTTCTGTGATTCTAGCAACAAACTCATCATTCACCTAAACACCTGTATGATTGTCTCTACTCCCTAAATGTTTTCCATGTTTCAAATGTTTGATCTTTATAACAATACAGTGTAGAAAATTGAGAAATAATCGCCTCACTCTGGGTTGGTCTTAAGAATACATAATCATCCACATCAATCTTTGTATTTTTAGGAACATTCACCATCTCTTGATTTGAACTACGTCCATACAACAGATGCGGACGAATGCCTTTAGGATAAATATAATCCGCCATCCAATAGCCTCCATAGATAAATAAAGCCTGATATCGATGGGGTAACTTATTCAATACCGATAATCCGGGAAGTTGTGTATAAGGCAAAACTTTGAGTACTGGTGTTGCAATCCATAATGCCGCTGTTAATTCAGTTAAATATTCACTGTCAAAATCACTCGGTTTAAGCAACATTGAACCAAATGACAGATCATTACAGACACTATGTTTCACGTGAAAATTAAAACTCAGACTCCCCCCACCATTCAAACAAAGATCATTTGACCAAAGGTCAGGAAAATGCTGCTGAATCAATGTAATGCACTGTTGATAAACCGCTTGAGATTCCTGATATGCATTTTTTGCATTTTTAATGATCGATGGCAATTTGGTGACATGCGCGTCATAACCCATCAAACCTGAGAACTGTAAATATTCAGGGTGAAGGCGTATTGTTTTGAGTATATCTGACAATGTTTGCAGTGAATTAATCCCGCCCCGATGTAAACCAACATCAATCTCAAGATTAATTTTCAGCTTTAAAGACCTTTGTTTAGCAACCTCAAGATATTGATGTAAGCGTTGAGGTGTATCGACTAACCATTGAATATTTGAATCTTGCCAATGCTGATGATGGCTATAAAAATATTCAAGTGAACCTACTGGCATGGGTTTTCCCAACAACACATCTGCCTCTGAGAAGTTTTCCAGTATCGGAAGCAATTGTGGTAAATGAAATACCATAAAGCGTTGTGTCGCCAACTTTTGACTGATCCGTTTTAATAGCTCAAGACTGGCTAAAGATTTCACTACAATTCGGGCTTGCACATGTGGCGCAGATTGGAATTGAGACACCACATATTGCAGATTTTGCTCAAACGCCTGATCATCAATAACCAAACGAGGGAAGGCACAGTCTTGCTGTTTTAAATCACGATTCAATTGTTCAAAGAAGTCATCCATACTGGTCTCATTTATTCACAATCTTATATTTCAGCATTTATATTTACGATGAGTTCTGCCAACATTTTTCATAAAAATAAGCTTTCTAAATAAGGATTTAAAAACTTATATGATGGATCAAGTCGATCTCGAATATCCATAAAATCATGCCACTTTGGATACAACAGTTTCAGTTGTGCACTACTCATACTATGCATTTTGCCCCAATGTGGGCGACCTTGATAATGTTGTAAAATCGGTTCAATCACATCAAAAAGTAATCGAGGATCTTGTTTGTAATATTGATGAATTGAAATAGAAACGGAATCTCGTTGATAGAAAGGACTCAACCAAATATCATCCCCTTTAACAAAGCGAAATTCGACTGGAAAAAAAGTCGAAAATGCTGCTGTTTTGAGTGTAGCTAAAACCTCTTTAAGACAATCTACACCCAGCTCAGCAGGAATTTGATATTCCATTTCATTAAATTTGGTTTCACGTACCGCTGGGAAAATTTGACTTGACCAATCAACACAACTTGTCGGTTTCACAAACACGGCCAACAGCTTTTGTAGTTGTGGATTCAAAGCAGGAAATTTCCGTACTAATTCACAACATACCGTCAATAAAGTATCTTCCGATGGCCACTGTGCTTTGTGTGGCTGAATCTCGCCCTCAGTAATATCCAATGTTTTCAACATCAATTGTTTGGCATGTGAAAATGCAAAACATTCAATATGTCGATGCTGTGTTTTCCAGTGTTCAATATTGTCCATAAAATCTTCGACAGGACACAACTCCAGCTGTTCTTTTAATTTATAACGTGGTCTATTTTGCATGGTGATTTTGGTCAGAACCCCTAAACTTCCCAAAGACACTCGCCCCGCATCAAAAATATCTTTATTTTCTTGCGCATTGCAACGTAGGATTTCTCCTGAAGCCGTTAACAATTCAAATTCTTTCACATAAGCGGAAATAGATTGCAAATCGATTCCCGTACCATGTGTCCCTGTCGATACTGCACCTGCCAAGCTTTGCTGATCAATATCACCTTGCTGCATTAAAGCTTGATGAATCGGTTGTAAATATTGATCCAGCTCGAATAAGCGTGTACCTGCGCCGATACGGGCTTGTGATAATTCAGCATTAACCCAATCCACACCTGTAATATGATCCAATGAAACCATTGCAGCATCTGTACACACCAACGGTGTAAAAGAATGCCCTGCGCCGACGACGCGAATCTTCTGTTGCACTTGAACCAATTGTTGTAATTGTTCAATGCTTTGTGGCTTAAGCAGTTGTTCAGGTTGCGCCGTTTGATAACCAGACCAATTCTTCCACTGATTCATTCTTTGTGAACTCATCTCACGATTCCCTTAACGTACTGCTGTTTTTGTATTGCCAAAATTGGTTCTTCGATCAATTTCATACTGAGGAATAACAGCTGGTCGTGTGGTTTGATCATATTTCCGTAAGGCTTTTGCTATATTGATTTGTACTGCTAAGCCTTGAAACTTATATTGCACAGCCGCCAAAGTCCATTGACCATATAAAGTATGCCCACCCTCATAAGCCTGTTGTTGATACTCCTCATTGGTGGTGATATAGCCCATATAATCATTACAATAAGAGGCCAACCACACATTGTGCATTGAGCTAGACATAGGTGAAGATTGGTATACTGTCTGAATCAATCGTTTTGCTGAGATCGTGGTAATTTCACCCGGACAACAAATCAAGGTTAATTGCCCCAGTTTTAAAATCTGTAATGGCACCACACTCGGAACCAATGGGCTGCATTGAATTGCACCTGCTTTGACTTGACGATTCATTTCTCGAATTAAAGGATCGAATAAGCTAGGCTGTGCATCTAATTCCTTTCCAAGCAGTTGGTTATCAGGGCTTTCCAAAATAATATCTTTCGGAAATTGAGAACTGTATAAGGCTTGATATTTGCAATAGTCCGCTGAATTCGGATCAGCTAGACGTTTTTTTCGAACTTGCTTAGACAACAAAGACATGGCCATAGTGATCGGTTTTGCTGCACCTTTGCCATCGACAGGAGTTCCGCCAAAGAAAGCCACGCCATGACAAGCTGTACTGGTCTTGGCATTATTCATTCCTCTAGAAAACTCAGTCGGAATCTCAACCTGACTTAAATCGACATAAGACAAAACTGCATCTAATGCTCCTTGTAATGTTTCACTTGAAGATGACAAAGCTTGAATGGCTAAATCACTTTGATAACGTCCATTTTGTTGTGCATATTGGTATTCAGCTTCGCCTTGGATTTTACGGCGAATCGCATCCTGATTTTTTCCATGAAAATGTGGTGACACATCGCCTGCGGAAGCTTGTGCAAAAATCGTCACAGGCTGGTCTATGCCTTGTGTGACAAGATATTGTTCAGTGAATGCCGCTGCATAGCCCTTATTATCGCCATCATAGGCATTCAGTTTGTTACCTAAGCAAGTAGCATGCACACCAAATAAAGAAATCAAGCCACAAAGCTGTTGGTGACGATAAAACCCAAGTAATTGCATTTCACGATTCAGTGCAAGATGTGCTTCATCTATGCTCCTCTGAACCACATCTGGATTTCGATTGTAAGAATTTAAAGCCCGATTCCATGCAACAGGAATATTTTCATCAAACTGGCACGTGTTATAGCGAATCTGTGTTTCTTGCTCGGTCTCTAAAGCCTCTAAAACACTCACCACAACTGCATCTACAACTGCAGTTAAATGTTCTGGAACAAAACCGGGCGTTGGCATGTTATACAAAGCTTCATGAGCACAACCACCGGGACCTGAATGGGTATGCGTTGCCATCAAAACAAATTGCTGCTCATCAAAGCGTTCTGCTAATTTTTGCTTGAGCACATTCACCACACCACTGCGCATCGCATGGGTAATACAACCGAAGTCTAGACAGCAAATTAAAATCGATTGTGTTGCTTTTACTTCACGAATTGAAAAGGTACGTGCGAATAATGCTGTACGCTTTTTTTCTGCGCGATGTGTCCACATCCCATAACCAAACATGGCATAGCCTCTGGGTTGAATCTGTATGTCTTGTTTACTCCAACCAACCATGTACATTTTTATTGTCCTTAATATCCGAATCCGACATCTCATCTTGAGGATTAGAATTGAAAGTTAATCAAAAATATGCGATACCCTCTAGGGTTAAAGCAACAAAAACATGGGGGGCTAAACGGACTTTATGCCTATTCAACAAACAGAATTCAATACTTCTCAATTTTTTATTCCCCCTATCCTGCTGAGTAGTTTGATTCATTATGCTCAACAACAAGACTGGTCTTATCATGCTTGGTTTGAAAATTTCAATCTCGATATTGATCAAGTCATTCAAAATCAAGGTTTTGTTCCTTTTTCAGCGCTGTGCAATGTGGTACAACATGCGCTTGAACGTACTCAACAACCCAATCTAGGACTTTTATTGGGAAGCAGCGAAGGACAAGTAGCGATGGGCATCCTTGGTTTTGCCATGCAAGCCTGCAAAGATGTCACTGAAGCCATGCAAACAGCACTGCATTATCATCCTATTTCTGGCAGTGTTTTAGACTTAAAACTTCATATTCAAAAAGATTATTGTGAAATTGAAATCTTAGAGCGTTGCCCATGTGGTGCTTTAAATGCTTTTTTTTGTGATGAAGTTCTTGCCAGTATTATGAGCTGTTTAAACATGATGTTAGGTGATCATCGAGAGCTGGTTGATTTAGAGTTGAGCTATGATGGTTCAAGCTATTTAGCAGACTATCAACGTATTTTTAATTGTCCAGTACACTTCAATAGTCCAAAAAATATCATACGTTTTCACAAAAATATATTGTCTAGAACGCTGAAAAACCATAGCCCTGCCAATTACCAGACTGCGATTAAAATGTGCGATTTGGCTTTGCAACAATTTAAACAAATCAATCAACCTAGCCTTGCTCAGGTGTTACAGTATTTGATTGAAAGTCATCTTCCTGAACGTTTTGACATGCAACAAGCCGCTCAGCATTTCCATTTCAGTGAACGGCATTTAAGACGTTTGTTAAAGAGTGAAGGGCTTAATTTTCAATTGATCAGACAGCACGTTTTAGAAAATAAAGCTAAAAAAATGCTTAGGAATGATGATTCCATCAATGAAATTAGCCACATTCTAGGATTTAGTGAATCCCGTGAATTTAGACGAGCTTTTAAAAAGTGGACTGGATTTTCACCAACAAACTTTAAAAAAGTTGAATTGAACCAGCTTATTTAACTACGATTTAAATTGGCTTTTGTTGTTAAATCATCTATTTATAAGATTACTCTTAAATACTTAATTTAAAAAATAAATTATCTATTCTAGCTATGATTAACGTGAATACTCGACTAAAGCATAACTGCATTTCAGCGTCGTTATGCATATCTTTGAATCGAGAAATTAGAATAATATACATGGAGTTTAAAATGGTAAGCGCATATGATGAATTACCTCGTACCCCTGCAAATTTTGTAGCTTTATCACCATTACGTTATCTTGAACGTGCTGCTTATATCTACCCAAACCAAGATGCAATAATACATGGCTCACGTCGTATTTCATGGCGTGAGACCTACATGCGTTGTCGCCAATTTGCACATCAATTACAAAATCTAGGCATCCAAAAGAACGATACCGTTTCTGTGCTATTACCCAATGTTCCTGCCATGATTGAAGCACATTTTGCAGTGCCAATGTCAGGTGCTGTTTTAAATACCCTGAATACTCGTTTAGACGCCAAAACCATTGCATTCATGCTTGAACATGCGGAAACTAAAGTGCTTTTAGTTGATCCTGAGTTTGCAGCATTGGCCGCAGAAGCAGTTGCACTTGTGCCACAACAGATTGATATCATTGATGTTGCAGATATTGAATACGAGAAAAATGATACAACCGCACGTATTGGTCAAATTGAATATGAAGACTGGCTCAAAGGTGGTGATGTCAATTTTGAATGGCATTTACCAAATGATGAATGGGATGCGATCAGCTTAAACTATACTTCTGGTACTACTGGTAACCCCAAAGGGGTGGTTTATCATCACCGTGGTGCATATCTCAATGCGGCCAGTAATATCCTTGCGTGTGGCATGACTCCACGTTGTAAATACCTTTGGACACTGCCTTTATTCCATTGTAATGGCTGGTGTTTTGCTTGGACAATAGCAGCCAATGGTGGTACCAATATTTGCTTGAGAAAAGTTGATCCTGAGTGGATCTTTAAACTGATAGATCAACACAAAATTGATTATCTATGTGGTGCGCCGATTGTCTTATCTATGTTGATCAATACACCTAAAACCAAACAGATCAAGTTTAGTCATCATGTCGAAGTGATGGTGGCTGGCGCTGCGCCTCCTGCTGCGATTATTGAAGGTATGCATCATATTGGTATTCAAGTCAATCATGTCTATGGTTTAACTGAGACTTATGGTCCTTCTGCATTATGTGCATCTCAAGCGGGTTGGAGTGACTTGTCCATTCAAGAACAAGCACAATTACATTCGCGACAAGGTGTGCCATATCCATTACAAGACAGTATGCGTGTTCTTGACCCTGAAACCATGCAACCTGTGCCGAACGATGGTACCACAATGGGTGAGATCATGTTCCGAGGCAATATTGTCATGAAGGGCTACTTAAAGAACATCAAAGCCACAGAAGAAGCCTTTAGAGGCGGCTGGTTTCATTCAGGTGATTTAGCTGTAAGTCAACCAGATGGTTATGCCAAAATTATGGATCGCTCCAAGGATATTATTATTTCAGGTGGTGAGAATATTTCATCATTAGAAGTTGAAGAAATACTCTATACCCATCCTGCGATTATGACTGCTGCTGTTGTTGCCAAACCTGATTCACATTGGCAAGAGGTGCCTTGTGCATTTATTGAATTAAAGCAAGATGCTGAAACTACAGCAGAAGAAGTTATTGAATTCTGCAAACAACGCTTAGCACGTTTCAAAGTCCCGAAAGATGTGGTGATTTGTGAAATCCCAAAAACATCGACAGGTAAATTACAAAAATTTATCTTACGGGATTGGGCAAAACAACGTGCCGAGAGTGAATTGGGTTAAGTCATTCTCAAAGTGAAACGCTCACCTTCTCAAGTGAAGAACTATTAAGAAGTTTAATTTCCTCTCCTTTAAAAGGAGAGGGTCAGGGAGAGGTTTTAAAATAATTCCCTCTCCTTTCCAAGGAGAGGGGCAGGGAGAGGTTAAAATAAAAAACGACCTTTTCAGGTCGTTTTTACAGCAAAATGAATTACTTTGAGTTGTCTGAAATCAATGCCACTTGTTGCGCATAATTTAACAACTTCAATTTAGAAGCTGCTAATTCTTCTGCGGATACTTCTTTGGCAATATCACGATGAATCCGTAAAACATGCTGACGTAAAGAGTGGCTTTCCGCTGCATTATAAGATTTACAAAATTCTTTAATCGCAGGATCGCGTTGCTCAATCATGCGATCAACCCAACGATCGAGTTGTGCTAACTTTTTAACCCCTTGCTTAGGTGTCAAATAAGATAAAATGACAGCCTCATCTTCATTACGCAATAACTTACCAATACGCTGAAACTGACGGCGACGTGCTTCAAAAGATGTAATTAATTGCACATCAAGTAATGCTTCAATTAAGCGCTCTTCAACAGGTAAAGCTTGAATTTGTTTCTTTGACAACTCTGCGAGCTGTTCACCTAAAGCAGCCATGCGTTGCACAGCTTTCTTTTGTTCGGTTTTACTTGCACGCCCTTCTAAAGAATCAAAATCATCTTCAGTAAAACGTTGCGGACGACGTGCCACGATTATTCTGCCTCGTAAAATTTATCTGCAAATAGTGCAAGGACTTCAGACAAAGCTTTTTCTTCATCTGCCCCATCAACCACTAAACGCAAGGTGGTTCCTTTACCAGCGCCAAGCATGAGTAAAGAAAGAATATTTTTTGCATCGACTAATTTATCGCCTTTACCAATTTGAATAGAACATTTAAATTTAGTCGTGACTTCGATTAGTTTTCCAGATGCACGCGCATGTAATCCTAATTTATTAATTACGTCAACAGTTGTGTCAATCATGACCAGTGCTTCATTTCTCTATGTAATACTTGAACAGGCCATTGAGACTCTAAAGCCTTCTTCAACCTATCCACAATATAAACCGAACGATGTTGACCACCCGTACAGCCGATAGACACCGTAATATAATGACGATGACCTTCTGCGAAAGCAGGCAACCACTTATTTAAAAACTGATAGATGTCTTGGTACATCTCATTTGCTTGGTCACTGGCTTCTAAAAACTGACGTACAGGTTCATCTAAACCTGAAAACTTACGCAACTCTAAGTCCCAATGCGGATTAGGCAAATGTCTCACATCAAAAACAAAATCTGCGTCTAATGGAATACCATGTTTATAACCAAAAGACTGTAAAATTAAAATGAGTTTATCGGACTGCCCTAGTTTGGACAATAAGGTATCCTTTAAATCATGTACACTTTTGTCTGTCGTATCAATATGCGCCGTTGCTCTTAGTTGAATTGGCAGTAATAAATGTTTTTCTTCTTGTATACATTCATTCAAACTTTGAAAACGATTGGATAATGGATGCGGACGTCTTGATGCACTAAAACGAGAAATTAACTCTTGATCACGTGTGGTTAAATAAATGACATCCACACTACCATGTCTTTGTAACTGCTGAAATACATCATCAAAACCATGTAAATCTTCTTTTGCACTTCGAACATCAATCCCCAGCGCAAGCAATTCCAAATTATTTTCTTTATCTAACTTTTCAACAATTTCAGGAAGCAATGCCAAAGGCAGATTATCAATACAGTAATAACCTAGATCTTCAAGCACCTGCAAAGCAGATGATTTACCTGAACCAGACTGTCCTGTTACGATAAGTATGCGCTTCATGGCACGGCAATCCTAAAAAGCAAAGTTTTAAGCAGAATGTTTAACCTGCAAATTATCAATCAGACGTGTTTTGCCCAATTTTGCTGCAACAAACAATACAACATCTTGGTCAAATTGATCAACCTTTTGTAACATTGGGCTACGTGCCTCAACATAATCTATAACTAAACCAGCATCAGTCAAACTTGCACGAATTTGAGCAAGTACCTCTGACAATGCTTGACCCGCTTGTAAATCATGTTCCGCTGTTTTTAAAGACTTATAGATCACGGGTGCTGTTTGACGATCTTGTTCAGATAAATAACCATTACGAGAACTTAAAGCCAAACCATCTTCTGCACGAGCAATTGGAACACCAATCACCTCAATTGCCATATTCAAATCACGAACCAACTGCTTAATCACAGCCAATTGCTGATAATCTTTTTGCCCAAAAAAAGCAAAATTAGGCTGCACAATATTAAACAATTTGGTTACAACAACTGCGACCCCATCAAAGTGCCCTGGACGCTGTAAACCACATAAATCATTGGTAATATCACTCACACTAATATTGGTTAAGCGTGGTTGCTTACCATACATTTGTTCTACAGAAGGCGCAAAAACAATATCGCAACCCACTTCTGCCAAAAGATGACGATCTTGCTCTAATGTACGAGGATAGTTATCAAAGTCTTCATTTGGTCCAAATTGAATTGGGTTCACGAAAATACTGACCACCACAACATCACATAACTTACGTGCCTCACGTACTAGATTTAAATGGCCTTGATGTAAATTACCCATCGTCGGAATAAATCCAATACTTTTACGTGATGATCGAGCAGGACTAAGCGATGCAGTTAATCCTTGAATGGTAGTTTCTGTTTTCATGTTTACAGCTCGACTTGGAAAGTATGTTCTTGTGCAGGAAAAGATTGGTCTTGCACAGCTACATGATATGCCTTAAATGCATCAATAATAGCAGTTTCACCTGCTTGATCTTTCATAAAATTACGTACAAAACGTGCAACTTTACCAAAAGTCAAACCCAGCATATCTTGCACCACTAGAACTTGACCATCTGTTTCCGCACCTGCGCCAATACCAATCACAGGGACATGCGGGAACAGTTCAGTAATTTCTTTACCTAATTGTGCGGGTACACACTCTAACAGTAATACTGCAGCACCTGCTTCGACAACCGCTTTACAATCTGCGATCAGCTGATCAGCTGCTTCACGTGTTTTCGCTTGTAGTTTATAACCACCAAATACATGAACAGATTGTGGCGTTAAGCCTAAGTGTACACAAACAGGAATACCATTTCGTGTTAACACTTGAACTGTTTCTGCCAACCAAGCTCCGCCCTCAATTTTAATCATTTGAGCGCCAGCTTGCATCACAGTTTTAGCGTTTATCAACGCATCATTTAGCGTTGCATAACTCATAAATGGTAAGTCACAAAAGATAAACGAGTGTTGATTTGCACGACGCACCGCAGCGGTATGATATGCCATATCAGCTACAGTCACAGGCAATGTGGAATCATGCCCTTGAATGGTCATCCCCAAAGAATCGCCAATTAAAATAGTATCAATTTCAGCAACTTCCATACCTTTTGCCATACTTGCATCATAGCAAGTTAGACATGAAAATTTACGGTTCTGAGCTTTAAACTGTCTTAAATCACTTAGACTAATCATGACGATATTCCTCTATCGATGAGAGTTCTTGCACATTCAAAAATTCAATCGGCCCAAGTGTGATCAGCAAGGGCATTGAGCGTTGAATGTTGCACGAGATCTAAATTTTGTAATGATTGCCCATTCACCTGAAGTGAAGGATCAAGATCTAATAAAGGAACCATTACAAAATCACGCTCTAAAATACCCATATGCGGTACTGTGAGTCGCTCATTTATAATGTTTTTTTCAGCATAAAGCAAAAGATCTAAATCTAAAGTTCTTTCACCCCAACGACGTAAACGTACACGACCTGCTTCATTTTCAATACGTTGCAACGCATCCAATAAAGCTAAAGGTTCTAAATGAGTGTTCAATTGTGCAACAGCATTATAATAATGTGGTTGATCTTGTGGTCCCATTGGTGGGCTCTGATACAGTTTTGAAACCGTAACCTCGCCTAAAGCTCTGAGCTTTAGGACAGCTTCACGTAAAATCTGTTCAGAATCACCTAAATTACTACCTAAACCAATATAGGTTTTTGTCATCATTGTATCGGCCCAAAAATCACTTGACTGAGATCACGCTGTACTCGTCTGCGCTTAGTAATTGGATGATCCGCATTGATTTCGCCAGTATTTACCGATGCTTTAAAGTCATTATTTCTACTGCGAGAGTCACTAGATGAAGTATGTGAGGTAGCTTTATTGCGCGTACGACGACTACGTGACTCTTGCTCTTTCACCAATGGCTCAATTTGTGTAGATATTGCTTTTTCATCTACAGCAGTTTCGGTAGCTTTACGACGACTCTTGGCACGTTGACGATTATAAAGACTGATTGCACGTTCTTTTTCATCCGCAGACATGTCTTGATAGGCTTCCCACCAAGCACCCATGCCATTGGTCGTAGTATCACCAGACTTTTCTCTGAGTAGTAAAAAGTCAAAACCTGCACGGAAACGTGCATGCCCTGAAAGCGCTTCAATTTGCTGAGGTTTTGGATTAAGCAAACGACTTTGCATTTCCCAAACTTCACGAATAAAGGTTTCCGCAAAACGAGGAATAATGGTACGTGTCGCTTGACGTTTTAAAACATCTAAACCGGCTTGAGCACGTGCTTCTGCCGCGACCATCCCTTTTGCATGATAAACATCACAACGTGCTAAGAAATTATTCCACAGCAATACCGCATAGAAAAATGCAGGGTTAATGGTTTTACCTATTTGAATCCGTTGATCGGTATTTTTCGCCGCACGTTCAATGAATGGTGTGATTTCAGTGTCAATGTCTGCAAATAACTGCTTCCATACACCAAACTCAATCAACATTGGCATCACACGATGCAAATGCCCCATGGTAAACAGCTTTTGCGACTCATCATAAAGACGATGCGGAGACACATCTCTTAATAACTGAGTCATATCTTCAGTAAAAATTTCTAAAATTTTAGGATCGATACTGAAGTTTAATTTTGCCGCAAAACGTAAAGTACGTAACATCCGTACAGGGTCTTCTTCAAAACGTAAGCTTGGATCACCCAATAAACGTAATGTTTTATTTTTTATGTCATCAATTGCATTACAAAAATCTAAAACTTCGCCTTTACGCGGTTGGTAATACATTGCATTAATCGAGAAATCACGACGGGAAAAGTCTTCTTCTATCGTGCCCCAATTATTATCACGTAAAATCATCCCTTGAGCAGAAGTAATTGCTTTCTTTGGGGGTGCACGGAAAGTTGCAACTTCAATTAACTCGCGCCCCGAATAAACATGAGCCAATTCAAAACGTCGCCCAATAATGCGACAACGGCGACCAAACACTTCCTTGATTTGTGAAGGTGTTGCATTGGTTACAGCATCGAAGTCTTTAGGATTTAGACCAAGCATCAAATCACGTACACCGCCACCGACTATATATGCTTGATAGCCAGCTTTGGTGAGTGAATCAATAACATCTAAAATGGAAGAAGGTAATTGGGCGGTAGATAAACCACTCTTTGACGCACGCAAAGTTTGCAAAAGACACTGTCTCCTACGTCAGGACGTAAAAATCATAATTGTGCTAATGATATCGCTTACACAGCTAAAGGGCAATTTGATTCTCACCAACTTATTTTGAAATTTAACATCTAACCTGAATTTTCTTTTAAATAACAAATAATAACAACTACAAAGTTAGAATTGAACGATTCTTCTCAATAAACTTCACGCCTATTCCTTTCACTTTTTGCAACTCATCAATCGACTTAAATTGACCATTTTGCTTTCGATAATCGAAAATGGCTTGAGCTTTCTTTGGACCTGCACCATTCAGTTGCTGCAATTGCTCTATAGTTGCAGTATTAATGCTCACTTTATTTGTAGAACTAAGATTTGCAATTTGATTGACAGAAGTTTTATTTTGCAATGCCACAGCAGGACGAGACAAATAATAATTTTCATCTTGTTTATTGGATTGTTTATTTAATTTGGCATCTTGCTCTTGTTGCTTGGCTTTCCATTTCAAATAATTTTGATCAAATTGTTGAGCTTGCACTGTACATAGCAAACTCAACAATGAGAATAAAACAATCCAATAAAAGCGCCAATTATTTAATTTTATTGCTTTAATCATTTTTAATTCTGAAAAAACCATGAATAACCTAGTGTTTTAATTTTTGCTTTGCTTGATCCCAAAGTTGATCCATTTCTTCTAAACTCACATCTTCTAATCGTTTATTTTTTAAATTTATTTGGTTTTCAATATAAGCAAAGCGTGATTTAAATTTATGAATAGTGCGAAGAAGCGCCATTTCACTTGAGATACCTAGTTTACGCCCAACATTGATTAATGAAAATAAACAATCACCAAATTCTTCAGTGATTTCATCGGATTTTTGCAACTGAATTGCTTCTTCAAATTCAGCCAACTCTTCTTTGACTTTATCATAGGCTTGCGCAACATCTGGGAAGTCGAAACCAACCTTCGCCACATTTTTTTGAATATCCTCTGCTTGAGTTAAAGCAGGACCATGTTTTACTTCATCTAAGCGAGATAGAGATTTACCCTGTTTTTCTTGTTGTTTAATCTCTTTCCACAATGAAGATACTTGTTCAGGACTTAAATTCTCAAATTGATCTTTTTGGAAAACATGCGGATGACGACGAATTAATTTCTGACAAATCGCTTCAACAACATCGGAAAAATCAAAAGTACCTTGTTCACTATACATTTGCGATTGAAACACCACCTGCAACAACAAATCCCCCAACTCATTTTTCACTTCATTCACATCGCCAGAACGAACAGCCTCTTCGACCTCATACGCTTCTTCAATCGCGTATTGCGTTAAACTTTCAGGTGTTTGCTCACGATCCCAAGGGCATTCTGCACGCAGTTGTTTCATGATCGCCAGTAGCTGTTCCATTTTTATATCCTTAAAGATCAATAACAAATGACTTATCGGCCCTTGTTCCCATGCATATTTTATGTTCAACTCGCTACATGCAAAAACAAGAAAAGGGAAATTCAATGCGTCAAAGTATCTTCATTAGTGGTGCTGCACAAGGGATAGGTGCCGCAATTGCACGCCTATTCTACCAACAAGGTTATAAAGTTGGTATTTATGATATTAATGTCGATCAAGCTCAAATTTTAGCAGACCAATTAGGTCCTCACGCTAAAGCTGGAAAGTTAGATGTCAGTCAATACGATCAATGGCAAGTGGCTTTAGGCGAATTTGTCGAATGGGCAGGAGAACTCAATATTTTGGTTAATAATGCAGGGATTCTCTATTCAGGTGATTTTGAGAAAACAGATATTGCCGCACACCACCGAACCATCAATATTAATGTCAATGGTGTTTTGAATGGTTGTCATGCAGCTCTTCCTTATCTGAAAAAAGCAGCGTTTGCACGTGTGATTAATCTATCTTCTGCCTCAGCTATTTATGGACAAGCAGATTTAGTCTCATATTCAGCCAGTAAATTTGCAGTCCGAGGTATTACCGAAGGCTTGGATACCGAATGGCAAAAATACGGGATCCGTGTATTGGATGTCATGCCACTGTTTGTACAAACCAGTATGGTCAAAGACATGGATGCGGGAAGTATAAAAAACATTGGTGTTGATTTAACTCCACAAGATGTGGCTCATCAAATTTTCGCTTTAGCTAAAGCCAAAGGGACGATTCTGACGGCAACACATACTCCTGTAGGCATAAAAACTAAAGTCATGTACCAACTTTCCAGTATAAGCCCTCAATTTCTCAATCGTTTGAGTAATTTGGTGCTGACCCGAAAGTCATAAGGCGATCTCAATTCAATATTCTAATGAATCCAAAAATATTCAAAACGAATACTTTACAAAAATAACGTAGCGCCATTTAGGCAATAAAAAACCTGCTTAGCAGGTTTTTTATTGCAACACTTAGTTCCCTTGCACTAAGCGTCGTGCACTAATAATGCCAGGTTGTTGTTCTAATCTTGCCAGTAAACGAGAAAGTTGAGCTAAACCTTTCACTTCAATCAACAATTTCATATTGGCAATACCATCTGCTTCAGAAATCGTATTTACTTGACGAATATTAATTTGATCAGAGAAAATCACTTGGGTTAAATCTTTTAACAGACCACGGCGATCATAAGCTTCAACAACAATTTGTACACTTTGACCACGGGTTGGCTGCATTTCCCAATCTGCTTCTACAGCACGATCGGGCTCCAATTTGATCATACGCAGATAATCAGGACATGCAACTTTATGAATACTCACACCACGATTGAGTGTGATATACCCTGCGATTGATTCACCGTGTACAGGCTGACAACACTGCGCAATATGTAACTCAACGTTATCTAAACCATCAATCAAAATACCATGCGCAGATAGCGTATGACTTGCACGAGGATTCAACGTCGGCTTTAACACCAACTCAGGTTCATCCTGATCCAAATGCATATGGCGATTGACTTGATTAATCAGGGCATGAAGACTGATATCACCGCTGACCAATGAAACAAGAATATCGTCGCCCGATTTAACATTGAAATGATTGCAATAATCACTCAAATCAATACTTTTTGGATGAATCGCTAAGCGAGAAAGTTCTTTGTTGAGAATTTCACGCCCAACTTCTAAATTCTTACTACGATCTTGCTGTCTAAACCAATGACGTAACTTGTCACGAGCACGAGAGGTTTTGATATACCCCAAAGAGTTCACTAACCAGTCACGGTTTGGTTCACGATCTTTTTTGGTTAAAATCTCAACTTGTTCACCTGTTTTCAAGGTGTAAGTTAATGGTACATAGCGTTGATTGACACGTGCTGCATAGCATTTATTGCCGACTTCAGTATGCACATGATAAGCAAAATCAAGCACTGTAGAGCCACGTGGTAATTCTTTAATATCACCATCACGACTAAATACATAAATTTTCTCAAACCCTTCAAAATCTTGAATCTGCTCAAAATTTTCAGGTTCATCGTCATTGGCATGTGCACTGGTTTCAGTCCGCTCTTGATAATGCTCAAGTACAGCACGTAAAGAGTGCAAACGATGGTTAAATGAGTAATCTGTGGTTTTAGAACCTTCTTTATAGTTGAAGTGTGAACACACGCCCAACTCTGCTTCATTGTGCATCTCTTTGGTACGAATTTGAATTTCCAAAGATTTGTTTTCAGCAATCACCGCAGTATGTAAAGAACGGTATCCATTGGCTTTCGGGTTGGTGATATAATCATCAAACTGATGCGGAATATGTCGCCAAATTTGATGTACGATCCCAAGAGCGTGATAACACTCAGAAACAGACTTCACCAATACACGCAGTGCGCGTATATCATAAAGCTGATCAAAACTCAGACTCTTACTCTTCATTTTGCGGTAGATCGAATAAATATGTTTTACCCGACCTGAAATTTCAGCTTCGATATCATGTTCAGCCAATTCATGCTTCAAACGATCCACAACGAATTGAATATATTGCTCACGCTCTAAACGCTTTTCATTCAGTAACGAGGCAATTTCTTTATAGCGTTCAGGTGCCAAGTAACGGAAAGCAAGATCTTCAAGCTCCCATTTTAATTGGGCAATCCCTAGACGATGTGCCAAAGGTGAATAAATAGTTAAAATTTCACGTGCCACACGCTCCTGACGCTCTCTTGGAGAATGCGCCAATTCACGTAACGCAAAGGTACGCTCAGCCAATTTAATCAGTACAACACGAACATCTTCTGTGACAGAAATCAGCATCTTATAGATACCTGTCAAATGTTCACGTTGATTATTATTAAAATGATCTTCTAAACGTTTATTTTTTTCAATCAATTCAGAAAGTTTACCCATCGCCAGAGTACCTTTGACGAGGTTATATACTTGCTCACCGAACCGTTGTTGAATTTCATCTAAAGTGGTTAAGCCTTCACGCACACTACGATAAAGCACTGCTGCTGCCAGCGTATCTTCATCGACATGCAAATGTGCCAAAATATCCGCCATACCAATACCTGTTGAAAAAGTATTGGTACGATGATTGACTGTGGTCGCTAATTCTTTTTGTAATACTAATTGAGCAACTTCTTCTAACTGTATTAATTTAGCACCGTCTAAAATTCCACGCACACGATCTAGCCATGTCGCCAAAGCTTGTTGCGCTTTATCGGCATGCTCTACAGTCGCTTCGTCAGATAACTCATTGAGTTGATCTGGAAGCTGTTCACGAACTGTGACCATACCCTTCTCCTCTAACTCTATACTTCATTATAAATCGTTTATCTCTAATTTCTTTTCAAACAGTGCGATGGATTCAACATGCCCCGTATGGGTAAACATATCCATGACACCTGCTTTTTTTAACTGATACCCATGTTGTACCAAAATTCCAGCATCTCTCGCTAGGGTTGCTGGATTACATGACACATAAACGATTCTTTTTGCACCAAACTTTGGAACATAATGCATAACTTGCTCAGCACCTGCTCTCGGAGGATCAATCAATAATGCATCAAATCCTTGATTTGCCCAAGAATAATGTGAAAAGTCTTTTGTTAAATCTTGTGAATAAAATTTAACATTGGTTAAACGATTGTTCAGTGCATTTTGTGTACCGCGCTTAACCATTTCTTCACTCCCTTCAACCGCAACCACCTTCCCTGTCGCGCCTACTTGTGTTGCAAGCGGAAGTGAAAAATTCCCCAATCCACAAAATAGATCCAAAACAGTTTCGCCTTGTTGCAATTCAAGCAAATCACATGCCAGTTTAACCATTTGCTGATTGACTGTTGGATTGACTTGGGTGAAATCTGTAGGATTAAACTCAAATTCAACATCAAAATCATTTAAACGATAATGTAAATGCATTGCTGCTTGAGCATCGTCTACTCGATGTAAACTGTCTACACCAAACGGCTGTAAATACAACTGCCACTGTTTCTGTAACGCATATTCGCGCAATAGGTTGACATCATGCGCTTTTAATTTTTCAGTATGACGAACTAAAAGAGAAATTTCTTGATCACCTTTGGCTAATTCTATATGACCAATCGCATGTTTGCCTTTTAGACTTTCGAGTAATACTTTTAACTCAGGTAAAGCCTGATTCAAGGCTTGAGCCAAAATATTGCAACTTTGGATTTCGGTTAAATGATTGCTCTGCGCTTCTCGAAAACCCATGAGCAACTTATTTTGCTTCGGCAAATAACGCACACCAATCCGTGCTTTGTGACGGTAATCCGTTTGCTGTGAACGAATTGGTTCAAGCCATTGTAGCGGCGCTAAACCCGCAAAATGACTCAAATGCGATTTTAAAACCTCTTGTTTTAAACGGATCTGCTCATCTGGGTGAATATGCTGCATATTGCAGCCACCACATATTCCAAAATGAGGACAGAATGGTTCTATTCGATTCGGATTTGGGTCGCTGATTAACGCAATACTGTCCGCTTCTTCAAGCTTTGAAACTTGACGAGTAATCTGTGCTTTAACAGTTTCACCCGGTAAAGCATAACGAATAAAAACTTTCTTTCCGTTTTTATCAGTCGGGTGATCTGTATCCGTTCCATAGTGTGCAATCCCTCGCCCTTCGTGTGACAATCTCTCAACTTTAAAAATATACTGTGGAAGCTGAGATGGACGAGTTTTAGCTCTATGTTTCAAAGGAATACCTAATTGGGAATAGAAGAAAAATCTGAAGCAGTAAAATCCGTTCGTTGTGAAGTTTCACGCCAAACATTCAAGAACTCTTGCTGCTGCGGTTGACCCTGTAAATAATGAATAGTCGCCTGAATCCAAAGACGGTGATCATTCAAAGAAATCTGCCCTTTGAGCAAAGACCATCTTAAATAAATCAACCAAGTATTCAAAACATCACCTTCGCAATAACTGGTCAATGCCAACCATTGCTGCGTTTTCACATATTCGGGAACAAAATAACCTGAAATACCACGCTTACCAGGATAACCCAGTAAATGAGCAGCATCATCCAACTTCTGAAAATGTCGTCCATTGAACATTGCCATCACATCCATCAAATCAACATGACGTGTGTGGTAACGATTCTGATAGTTATTATACCTTTTTTGCGAATCAATCTCACCCTGATCAAATAAACTTGGTGCAGAAAGTCCATGATACATCGCACGGAATAAAATCACAGGAATATCAAATTGTGAACCATTCCAACTCACTAAGGTTGGATGACGCTTATCAAAAATAGATAAAAACTTTTGTAGAATTTCAGCTTCTGAATAATGCTCACGACTAAATGAAAACAGTTTGATTGAACCATTTTCATCGAGCCATAAGCCTGAAATGCATACAATTTCATGCAAGGCCAAGCGTTGAAAATCCATACCTGACTCTTGACGACGCAATTTTGCTAAAGCTTGTGCTAAATCATCTTCAGGTAAATCTAAACCATATAAATGCGCCCCTGATTTAAGATCAGTCAGGGTTTCAATATCGAACACTAAAACAGGAAGGCGCATAAATAAATTTACTCTAAGGCTAAAAAAGAAGCCGATTATTCATCATCGTTATAGATGATTTATTATGAAATCAGTTATGAATCAGCATCATCTACAGAAAACAATCCTGTTGATAAATAACGATCACCACGGTCGCAGACAATGCAGACAATCACAGCATCTGGATTTTCCTCAGCCAGCTTAACCGATGCCCACACCGCACCACCTGAGGATGTTCCTGCACTAATGCCTTCTTGGCGTGCTAAACGGCGTGCCGTTTTTTCAGCTTCGATTTGAGGAATATCCATAATACGATCAACACGTTTAGGATCAAAAATGGTCGGTAAATATTCTTGAGGCCAACGACGGATTCCCGCAATATTTGAACCTTCAGAAGGTTGCAAACCTACAATCTGAATCTCAGAATTTTGTTCTTTTAAATATTTAGAAATCCCCATGATCGTGCCCGTTGTGCCCATAGAACTCACGAAATGGGTAATTTTCCCCGCTGTTTGCTGCCAAATTTCAGGGCCTGTAGTGAGATAATGCGCTTCAACATTGTCAGGATTACCAAACTGATTTAACACCAAACCTTGACCTTCAGCCTGCATTTGTAAAGCCATATCACGAGCAGCTTCCATATTGGGTGCTTCGATCAATTCAGCACCATAAGCACGCATTGCATCTTTACGTTCTTGACTGGAATTCCCCGGCATGATCAGCTTCATTTTATAGCCACGCATTGCAGCAACCATTGCCAGTGCAATTCCTGTATTTCCACTGGTCGCTTCAATCAAAGTATCGCCCGGTTTAATCTGACCACGCTGTTCAGCCTTCATAATCATATTATATGCAGGACGGTCTTTTACAGAACCCGCAGGGTTGTTCCCTTCTAGTTTTGCCAATACTGTTGCTTGAGTATGACTTGCCAAACGCTGTAGACGCACCAAAGGAGTTTTCCCGACATAGTGGTCTAATAAAAATTCATTGGCTAAGAAATCAGATTGTGTATTACTCATGAATTGCACCTATATTGAGGTGGACGTATTGTATGAAAAAAAGTGTATAACTGCACATCTTTCAAGGTCATTTTAAGAACAATGCTCAAAACAACTCGATCAAGGAAAGTTAAACCCAAATAACAAAATAACGTTTAATTCAATAAAATTAAATAGATAACACCAAGATCCCACAACTTAGCATTAGAAGTGATAACCTTATCTTTAAATAAGCATAACTATTCTCGATTCAAAAGCTTTTTAATCATATTGTCATGCAGGATGAATAAAGCATGTTAATATTCTTTACATGGGCAATAAGTAGCTGGATCCATGTCGAATTTCAATAAAAAACTGTTTAAACGCTTAAAGCTCAATCACGCTTATGGGCAACTTATTGCGATGATTTTTGTGCCTATTATGATTATGGCATGTGTAGGTACTGCACTGGTTCTGTCCGAAACATCTGCAGCGGCAAAATCCAAACAACGCTTTGCTGCGATTGCTATCTTAAGTCGTTATCAATATACCACTGAGCAACTCACCAGTATCATCAATCAAAGCCCTGCTCAAAAAGCAAAAGCTGAAAACATTTTGCAAAAAATGTTTAATGAAAAATATTTACTTAGTGCTGCAGTTTTAGATGAACATAACGTGAATCATTTGAGTATTGGTTATCAAAATAAGCGTGACTGGCCCAATATTCCTAAAACTGATACTTTTTTTGGTCCAATATCGAGTAAACATAACAATATTTATGGACTAAAACTTAATCCAACCGAATCGGCCAAAGATATGTGGTTGGTGATTGAGTTGGATAATCAACCTTTAGAAATTGCACACTATCGTGTCATGATTGTGCTCATCACCACTGCATTATTCACCTTACTTTTACTGTTACTGTGTTTAAATTTTTATTCTCGACGCTGGATTGCGCCGATGTATGAAATTCGCATGCAATTACAACGTTTGAATGCAGATACATTAGATCAGCATATGATCATCAATAGCACTGGTGAGCTGCGTTTATTGCAGCGCGATATTGCCAATGTGGTAAAACGTTTACATTTCAGTTTTCTAGAGCTTAAAGAACATACTGAACAAACTGAAGATGATTTACGTCGCACCTTAGACACACTAGAAGTCCAAAATATTACGTATAAACAAGCACGTGACCAAGCAATTTCATCCAATCAGGCTAAATCGGTCTTCCTTGCCAATATCAGCCATGAACTGCGTACACCGTTAAACAGTATTGATGGTTTTATTCACTTGATGTTACGTCAGGACAATCTGAGTAATGACCAAAGCTTATATTTACAAACCATTCGCAAATCTTCTGCACACTTATTGGCACTCATCAATGATGTTTTAGATTTCTCAAAAATTGATGCAGGTAAATTAGAACTTGAAACTGCTCCTTTTGATTTGGAAGAAGCTATTTTTGACGTTATGGATATGCTGTCACCTTTGGCTGCACAAAAGCATATCGAAATGGCATTTTATTTTGCCGACAACGTTGCCAAGTATGTGATTGGTGATGCTTTACGCTTTAAACAAGTTTTGACCAATTTAATTTCCAATGCCATCAAATTCACGCCTGATGGTGAAATTATTGTTCGTGTACGTATGGAACATGATGATATTGGACAATGTTTACTGCATTTTAGTGTACAAGATAGCGGTATTGGTTTAAGTGGCACTGACCGTAAAAAACTATTTGAATCATTCTCACAAGGTGATGCATCCGTCACTCGCCAATTTGGCGGTACAGGTTTAGGTCTTGCCATTTCTAAACAGCTGGTTCACTTAATGCAGGGTCAAATTGGCTTTGAAGACAACCAAGAACGTGCGCCAACAGAAAAAGGTTCGACCTTCTGGTTTACTGCAATGTTCGTGGTGAATGAAGATGAAGAAATTGTTCATCCTTCATTTAAAGAAATGAAAGTTGTATCGTTCTTGGCACATCCTGCGACAGCCAATGTACTACGTCATTATTTAGAAGATTATCAAGTTCAACATACCGAAGCTCAATCGATTTTGGATCTATTTAGTCGCTTAAACAGTCTCGATCAGCAGTCTGAAAATACATGGCTGATTGTGGATCATAGCGGCGATACTGAAGCCTTATTGAAAGAAATTCGTCATCGTTATCAAGGTCATTTAGCTGTTTATGGCTATCAAATGTCGCTTGATCCAAACATGTTGAATGAATATAAAGCACGCCCATTGTACCAACCACTGAGCCGTAGTTCAGTGATTCAATTATTGAGCAATCAACCTGTATTTGATCAAGAATATCATCAAGACTTCAAAGGTCGTGATTTACATATTTTGGCTGTAGATGATCACTTACCGAACCTTATTGTTTTAGAGGCGCTCCTCGGTGAATTGAATGTCAAAACCACCAAAGCACAAAGTGGACAAGAAGCATTAAATTTAATTCAACATCGCATTGATCATGATGAAAAAGCATTTGATTTAATTTTCATGGACATTCAAATGCCAGTGATGTCTGGCATTGACACCACTCGTGCCATTCGTTCACTTGAGTCAACCTTAGATGATCTACGTATGCCAATTATTGCTTTGACCGCTCATGCGTTGGCAGATGAAAAGCAAAAACTCCTCAAAGTCGGTATGGATGACTATGTCACCAAGCCAATTCAGATTGAACAAATTATTCAGATTCTCACGAATTGGACTTCAGATACTTTTATTCAAACACATCAACAAGTTGAAAATTCTGTTTATATTGAAGCCTTTGATTCTGATATTTTAGATTGGAAACAAAGTCTAGCTTTGGCTGCCAATAAGGAAGATCTTGCTCAAGATTTATTGAAAATGCTGGTTGATAGCTTCCCAACAGAATTGGATGAAATTCAACAATTGGTTGAGCTTGAGGATTTCCCACAACTTGAACATGTATTACATCGTCTATACGGTGCAACGCGTTATGTCGGGACACCTAAACTACAACGTGCAACAGGGGAATTTGAACAATTCGTATCAACACTCAGAAAAGAACGTCGTAAAGCCGATGAAGCTTTTATTCAAGAAGTCATACAACGTTTAGATCATTTACAACTGGTGATCCATGAAGTTGAAACAGCCGCACAACAAATTTTTCCGACAGCCTAAATTCGCCCTAAAGATTTGAATCTATGGCAGGACTTATACTTTTCAGTGGCTTTGAAATCATTTTCCGTGACTCTCGTGTCATGCAACTGTTTTAAAGTCCATGCTATGCTGATGATTAAGGAAAAATAAGAGTTCAGAGTTGAGTTCATGGCACTATTACGTATCGAAAAAAATAATGGCATCGCAACGGTTTATCTCAATCGTCCAGATAAGCGCAATGCAATGAGTTTTGCACTACTGCGTGAATTGGTCAGCACAGCAAAGAAAATCAAACAAGACCGTTCGATTCGTTGTGTAATTCTGACTGGTGAAGCCAATGTGTTTAGTGCTGGAATTGATTTAGCTGATTTAAATAACCCGAAAAACAAAGCCTATGCGGCTTGGGAGTTGATTAAACCGGGCCAAAGTTTATTTCAGAAAGCATTCCTGATTTGGCAAGAACTTCCAGTACCTGTCATTGCTGCACTTGAAGGTTTTTGTTTTGGTGCTGGCATGCAATTGGCACTTGCGGCGGATATTCGCATTGCTCACCCAGACACAAAAATGTCGATCATGGAAAGCCGTTGGGGACTGGTGCCAGACATGGGCTTAACCCGTTCAATCAAAGGTGTTATTGGCATCGATTTAGCCAAAGAACTCACACTCACTGCACGAATTTTTGATGGTCACTATGCCAAAGAAATTGGTTTGATTACCCATGTCGATAATGCACCTTTGGCGAAAGCTCAAAGCATTGCAGCAGAAATGCTACAACGCTCACCTGATGCGCTGATGGCAGCAAAACGTGTTTTAGATGCAATGGAACATGAGCCAAAGAAATCTCTTCGTTTAGAAAAAATTTGGCAATTAAAATTACTTATGGGTAAAAATAGTCAAATTGCACGTAAAAAGGATAAACATCCAGAAGTACAATTCTTACCTCGCCAATATAAATAGTCTTTTGATCGTCTTTTCAAAATGATTCGAAATCGTTGAGTTGCAAAATGAGTTTTGATCGTAATCGTAAAATTGCCTTTTTAGGGATGGGACTGATGGGAAGCCGTATGGTCACCCGTTTAGTCCAAGCAGGATTTGATGTTGCTGTTTGGAATAGAACAGCCAGTGCTTGTGAGCCACTTATTGATATGGGCGCACATGCACTTGAGTTGGAGAATATTGGAGAATATCCGATTATTCTCACCTGTCTTGCAGATGATCAAGCAGCACAAGCTGTTTTTGAGCGTATTCATAAACAATTGAAACCTGCGCAAGTTATTGTTGACTTCTCAAGTCTATCCGTAGACAAAACCAAACAGCTTGCAAGCCTTGCAGCACAACAGCAGGTGACTTGGATTGACTCCCCTGTCTCAGGTGGGACTGCGGGTGCTGAAAATGGCACTTTGGTTATCTTTGCAGGGGGTGATGCTGAAATCATTCAAGATCTCAGTTTAATTTATAATGTGCTTTCACAACGTGTAACACGCATGGGAGACACTGGCACTGGACAAGCTACCAAGATTTGCAACCAGTTAATCGTGGCAGCCAACAGTACTCTCATCGCAGAAGCTGTCGCATTAGCAAGACAAGCAGGTGTAGATACCACATTACTCGCTCCAGCACTTGCAGGTGGTTTCGCAGACTCTAAGCCTTTTCAAATTTTGACACCACGTATGGCAACATATAGCTTTGAGCCTGTACAGTGGAAAGTACAAACCTTGTCAAAAGATTTAAATAATGCGATCAAACTTGCTCAACAATTTAACTTAGACATTCCTGTGGCAAAAAAAGCATTCATCCAACTACAAGATCATCAACAACGTGGTTTTGCGGAATCGGACTTAGCAACAGTTATTCAACAGGTTGAACATAAAGCAGTTGAAAAATAATGGATTGCCAACTACATTGGGAATAGAGACAATCTAAAGCAAGGAGCACGACGATGACTAAACTCGCAGTAAACCTATCGATGATATTTACTGAAGTGCCACTCATTGAACGATTTGCATTGGCTCATTCACATGGCTTTCAGCACATTGAAATTCAGTTCCCTTATGAGCTGAGTATTGACGATATTCAATCTCAACTTAAATTATATGATTTAAATCTTTGCCTGATTAATGTTCCTGCTGGCGATTTAATGCATGGTGGCTATGGGCTTGCAGGAATTCCAGGACGAGAAATTGCATTTCATCAAGCATTAGAGCTTGCGATTGAATACGCCAATGCGCTGAATGTACCCAGTGTTAATATTTTAGCAGGTAAACAACCTGAGGATGCTGACCTACTTCCTTGCTTAAATACTTTAGCCAACAACCTGAAACTCGCATGTCATATGTTGACCGATCATGGCATTCAACCTCTTTTTGAAATGATCAATGGTACGGATATGCCACGCTTTTTGATCCAAAATATCGCCCAAGCTCAAGAGATGTTAGAGGCTGTTCACCATCCCGCATTAAAGATGCAGTTCGACTGTTACCACATGGCAATGATGGGTGAGGATATACTCTCAGCTTTGAAAGAAAATATGGATTGGATTGGACATATCCAGTTTGCTGATTGCCCAGGACGCCATGAACCAGATACAGCACAAATTGATTACTCATCGATTTTTACATGGTTAAAACAAAGTGCTTACACTGGTTATATTGCGGCTGAATACAGACCACAATCTCATTCAAATCAATCTTTTGCATGGAAAGATAAATATTTCTCCAACAACCATACATATTGAACTGATCAACTAAAAATAGACTTAAGCGTTCTAGAATTTGAATTTTTAGAACAAAAGCGCTATATTAGAAGGTGAGATATTGTTTGGAAAATACACACTATATGAATTTAGAACCATCGCCCAGCGCTTCTAATTCTCACGAACTTGCAATGAACACCCAAAAACAAGATGTACGTACTTGCTTAAAAGTCGTGCAAGAAGCCCTACTTGATGTTAAAGCCAAAGATATAATCGAGCTCAATGTAAGTGCAATCAGCAATGTTGCCGATGCAATTGTTATTGCGAGCGGAACATCTACTCGCCATGTTAAAGCACTAGCTGACAATGTTGCTGAGGAAGCTCGTAAAGCAGGATTTCGCCCAATTGGTGTCGAAGGTGAGAGAGATGCTGAATGGATTCTAATCGATTTAGGATTAGTCGTCGTACATGTAATGCTACCTACTGCTCGTAAGTTTTATGACTTAGAAAGCTTATGGCGCACCACACCTGAAAGTGTAGCCTGATTTGAAAAAAGCGACTTTAAAGTCGCTTTTTTAATGCTTAGTATTTAGCTATTTCCTCTATTAAGAGGTAGATTTTTTCTATTGGATACATTTTACTTATTTGATTAAACCTGCATCTAAATTTACCATTTGTTTTCTTGTGGTGATCCAACACATACATTTAAAAACCACATAGGCGATGGTAAAACTCCAAACAAAATTCACAAAAATACCAAAGCTCTGAGCGATTAGACTTCCCTTACCAGCCAATTCAACTGTGGCATTCTGGTTAAAAGCAACCGCCAATGTTCCCCACATCCCACAAACACCATGCATAACTAACACATCTCGCACATAACGAGAATCTATCCATCGTGCCAAAATTCGAGGGGCATATAACGTTAATAAACCTGACACTAAACCAATAATAAATGCCAAAGATGAGCTAACAAATGCACAACTTGCCGTGATCGCCACCAAGCTACCCAGAGTGGCTTTAATCAATTCAGAGCCTGAAATCATTTTATGATTTAAAAATAAAGAAAATAACAAAGGAGAAATGATTGATCCGAATAAAGCTAAAAATGCATTGTTCACCACCCTGCCAATATCGACATGAATCGCAGAGATATACGTTACATTTAAACCAGACCACGCCAACCAAAGTACAAATCCAGCCAAAGCTAGAGATAATATTTTATAATCTTCAAAGATAAGATCTTTTTTAATAATTTCTTGTTTATATTTAGATTTTAAGGAGATATAAGCAGCTAAAACAATCCATGCAGCCGTTGAATGAACGACTGTTGAACCTGCAAAATCAATAAATCCTAAAGATTTTAACCAACCACCACCTAAAACAAGATTACCCCACACCCAACCACTAAAAAACGGGAAAATTACAGCAGCAATCAGCAAACCTGTCGTCCAATTGACTAGAATTGATGATGTACTGGGAATAATCCTTCCGACAACCGTGGTAATTGTTGTAGCCATCAAAGTATAAAAAAACAATATATTCCAGTGCCAACCCTGCATATGCGTTAGGTTTCTAGGACTATCGATAAAACCCCAAACCATTAGTTTTGAAAGGACAATTTCAAAAAGTACAGTTCCAACAATAGCTGAAATATAATTTATTATCAGGCTATAAATGGATTTGAGATTATGCTCATACCCCCCTTCAGCAACAGCAAAACCTGTCTGCATCAGAATGACAAAGGCACTACCATAAAATAAGATTTTAAAGTCAGGCACTGAGTTAAATACAGCAATATCATTTTCTAGAGAGGAAGTGAATGCATAACTTGGAAAGGTCAATAGGATTAAAATTAAACCTATTAACCACTTTAATTTCATCATTGGTACATCCAAAGTTACTGTGAGTTTCTGATTTTTTAAAATTTCACAATAATCATTAATTTCGACACCTAGGTATCACTTAGCTTGCCAAGTATAAAGTTTCTCAAAAAATAAAAAACCTCATTACATCGGATTGCTTATTACTTATTGTTTTTGATAAATTTATTTTATCGATTTTATTCAATATACGCAAAAATGCATAAAATATAACTTAATAACTATTGTTATATAGGGGGCTTAGAAAATAATACACACCCAAAACAAAATACTGACAAGTAGTTGATTATACTTAAAATTACAACAAAACAACTTATTACTGATTCAATCAATATACTAGCAGTAAAAATTGATAAAAATGAGTTAAATCTTCTACGGTTAGACTTTCATATTGTTGAAAATACTAACTATATGTTTTCTACGCTATAAAACACAAGAAATGAATCTAGCGATGAAAAATACCATTTCTCCTGTTTATTTTTTTGTATACAAATAAATGCGTTAGACCAGTCCATTTTTACACTGACATGCCACATCAATCACCCTTAAATACTCAAATAAAAAAACCACCCGAAGGTGGTTTTTATTCAATCACGCGAGAATTAGTGGCCGCCACCATTAATTGCTTTGGTCATCTCTTCAACAACTTTCTTAGCATCACCAAAGATCATCATGGTCTTGTCATTATAGAACAAGTCATTGTCTAAGCCTGCGTAGCCTGTTGCCATAGAGCGCTTAATCACCATGATTGTACGTGCTTTATGTGCTTCAAGGATTGGCATACCATAAATTGGCGAACTTGGGTCATCTTTAGCAGCTGGGTTTACAACGTCATTCGCACCGATGACAAGAACTACATCTGTTGCAGGGAAATCTGAGTTGATCTCATCCATTTCCAAGATGTCCTCATAAGCAACATCCGCTTCTGCAAGAAGTACGTTCATATGACCAGGCATACGACCTGCAACTGGGTGAATGGCAAAACGAACAGTTACACCTTGCTCTTTCAGGATTTCACACAATTCTTTTACTGCATTTTGTGCACGACCTTGTGCCATACCATAACCTGGTACGATCACAACACTGTCCGCATTTGACATCAAGAAACCAGCATCATCCGCAGAACCTGAACGGTAGTTACGTTGAACTTGTTCACCTTTATCAGCCGATGCTACAGCTGCTCCGCCCATTGCACCACCAAACAATACGTTGATGATAGAACGGTTCATCGCTTTACACATGATGTAAGACAAAATCGCACCAGAAGAACCAACAAGTGAACCCGCAACGATCAACATGTTATTTTCAAGTGTAAAACCGATCCCAGCAGCAGCCCAACCAGAGAATGAGTTGAGTAACGATACCACGACAGGCATATCACCACCACCGACCGGTGCAATCCATACCCATCCGAATGCCAATGCCAATACTGTCATTGCCCAGAATGCATTCATGTTACCTGTCGTGAAGAAGTAGATACCACACGCCAACATCGCTAGGAAAATGGTTGCTTGGACAGGTTTAACCCATGCACCAGAAATTGTTTTTGCCCATTTTTTCGCAGCCAGCTTACCATAAGCGAATACAGATGCCGTAAAAGTAATTGCACCAACAAAACAGCCAACGAACAATTCAAATAAATGAACTTTGCTCATATGTGCATGTTGTACACCCGCAGCAGTTAATGCAGTTTCATTTTCTGCAAATAAAGCAGTCAGTTGGTTATTATGCAAAATTGCAGCAACTGCAATCAACACAGCAGCAAAACCAACAAGTGAGTGCATTAAAGCCACAGTTTCAGGCATTTGTGTCATTGGAACAGTACGTGCACGAGCAATACCTACGACTGCACCAAGTACCATTGCGCCCACAATCATCCAAATCACAGGATGATCTGCCACGAAGAAGGTCGTGATTACAGCAATCGCCATTGCGATCATACCGTAACGGTTACCTGCGATCGCAGTTTTAGGACCTGACAAACCACGTAAGGTTAAAATAAAGAGGACAGCACCGATTAGGTAGAACCAATCCGCATAGTCTCGAATAAATTCCATGTATTAGCCCTCTTTTTTCTTTTGCTTTGGCTTGAACATTTCAAGCATACGTGCTGTAACTGCAAAGCCACCGAAAATGTTGATACTTGCTAAGAACACTGCAATCGCACCTAAGATGCTCACCACATTGACACTTTGGAATGCAACATTTGCATCGACACCAATCGCTGGTATACCGACTGTTTGAATCATAGCACCGACTACAATGATCGATGACAAAGCATTGGTCACAGCCATAAGCGGTGTATGCAATGCAGGTGTAACACCCCAAACCACGTAGTAACCAACAAAGATGGCTAAGACGAAAATAGTAATAGTTTCAACCATGATGACTCTCCTTAACCACGCTTGAGCAGTACTTGACCGCCATGAGTTACTAGAAGTGCTTTTTGAATTTCATCTTCTTGATTGATCACAAAGTTTTTCTCTTGATCAAATAAAGTTTCAATGAAATTAAATACATTACGTGCATACAGTGACGATGCTTCAGTCGAAACTGTAGAAGGAATGTTTGGAATACCCAAAATAGTTACACCATTGTCAGTGACAACATTTTCACCATTCTTAGAGCCTTCAACGTTACCACCTGTTTCAACCGCCATATCAAGAATGATTGAACCCGGTTTCATTTTGGCAACAGTTTTAGCTTTGATTAAACGAGGTGCATCACGACCTGGTAGAAGTGCAGTTGTAATCACGATGTCCGCATTTGATACCGCTTTATCTACGATGATGGCTTGGTCTTTGATGTATTGCTCACCTGGCATCCATCCATAACCATTTTTAGCAGCATCAGCAGCTTTTTGCTTTTCTTCATCAGACATAGGCACGTCTAACCACTTACCACCCAGTGATTCCACTTGATCACGTGCAGTTGGACGTAAATCTGTTGCTTCTACGACCGCACCCAGACGTTTTGCAGTCGCAATCGCTTGCAAACCAGCAACACCAACACCCATGATCACAATACGGGCAGGCTTAACCGTACCAGCAGCCGTCATTAGCATTGGGAACATACGTTGATATTCCGCAGCAGCTAAAAGTACTGACTTATAACCCGCAAGGTTGGCTTGAGAAGACAATACGTCCATGTTTTGCGCACGAGATAAGGTACGTGGCAAAAGTTCTAACGCAAATGCAGACACTTGTTGTGACGCAAATTGATCGAGCTCTGTATTGCGGTAAGGATCAAACATTGCAACGACGGTTGTACCAGCAGCAAGTTTTTGAATTTCGTCACCATACGGTGCACGAACTTTCAAAATAATTTGACTGCCTGCATAAGCATCGTCTGTAATTTTTGCACCAACCTGTTCATAGGCACTGTCAATAAAAGCGGCTTTTTTACCAGCTCCACGTTCAATGACTACACTATGACCAGCGCTGATCAACTTTTTTACTGTTTCTGGTGTAGCAGCAACACGGTTTTCACCAGTAACAGTTTCTGTTGGGATACCAATCTGCATGAGCGTTCCTCAAGCTAATTTTTCTTCAAGTAAACATCGTGAAACACGATATTTTCCTCAGGATGCGTTCTTATGTACTTTTGGATTCTAATTGAACTTCAATAAAATGCCACCCAGTATTTATTTAATAAATACCCATATTTTGAACTGATGATTCACAAATATCATTCTACGACATACCAGGTATTCATTTTCATTGCACTTAATTTGAACAATTTTCTACTATTTTTGATAAATCTGTATTTTTACGCACTATATTGCTGTTTTTTTATGCTCAGTGCTGAACTGTAATTTTCTTAGGAAAGATCATAAATTGGCATTTTAGGCATACCACACTTTATTGGGCTTAATTTTTTAATCTTTAAATAACTAAGAAAACCAGCCTATTCGTGATGATACAATTTCAAATTGGCCTTTCTGACAAGATATAGCATGATTTTAAAGATCTAAATTGGCTATTTATGTCATTCTTCATGTCAAAAGTGTGAGTTTAATTGATTCCTTTTTTTAATTTAATTAATAAAAAAAAGTACTTAAAATATCCCGCTATGCAACACATTCCCACCATTAGATTAAATACATAAAAAACATATTTTAACGCCCTCATCATTTTATCAAGTAATACTACAATCGAATATTTTGGGTATATCTTAAAAATGCACCATTTTTGTGCTGTTTTTAGACCTATTCAGATGGCATTTTTCCTTCTTCTCAAATATTTTCCTGTATTTTTCATGTTTTTATTATTTTGATACATATTTATTGCATTTTAAATATTTCCTCTGCATTCCATATAGACCTATTACATTTTTTGATTGAATTGATTCTTTTTTTGCATTTTCCCTCTGCATCACCTACCACTATACTTCTTATCAGTTTTGATTTATCCCCTATCAACAAAGTAGCTCACATGAAATTCACACTCTCCAGCACTCAGGTTGGTTCGCTGTTCGCACTTGGTGCTGCATTTTTATTTAGCACCAAAGCGATTTTCATTAAACAAACCTATGCACTGTCTCCATTGGTGGATGGAACTGTATTAATGGCTTTGAGAATGGCAAGTGCGCTTCCTTTCTTTTTACTGCTTTGCTGGTTTAATCGCCATCATAATAAAAATATCAAAGCAAAAGATTGGGGCATGCTAATTTTAGCAGGTTTGATTGGTTACTATTTTTCGAGTTGGTTGGATTTCGCAGGCTTAATGTACATCAGTGCCTCATTAGAACGAATTATTCTATTTTTATACCCAACACTTACCGTTGTATTGACCAGTGTTATTTATAAGCAAAAACTAAGTTTAAAAACCATCATTGCTATTGCTTTAAGCTACGGTGGTACTGTAATTGTGATGCTACAGGAACAAAATACGGTATCGCATGAAGGCAGTTTTTGGTGGGGTGTCAGCCTAGTCTTTGCCAGTGCCGTGTGTTTTGCTAGCTATTTGTTAATGACGCCACGCTTAATTCAAAAGTTTGGCTCTTGGAACTATACAGGTTTAGCTCTCAGCATCGCATGCTTCGGGACATTGGTTCATTTTATGATCGCAACGCCAAATCCGCTTCAATTACTTACACAACTTCCTACACAAGTTTTGTGGTATGGCATAGCCTTGGGATTATTGGTGACTGTTTTACCTACCATATTTATTGCGCAAAGTATCTCACGCTTAGGTGCTGCTCAATCTGCCATGATCGGCTCAATTGGTCCTATTCTCACCATTATTTTAGCCGTTGCTTTGTTAGGCGAGCACATGAATGCGATACAATGGTTGGGTTGCTTGTTAAATATCATCGGTGTCATGATGATCACCTTGTCTAAAAAGAAACTTGCACATTAAAGCTTAAATACTCAATACATCAATCGGGACATATATGCACTTCAAAATTGTATCGCCAAGCGCATGCGTCGATATTGAAAATATTCAATTGGCTCAAACTCAGCTTGAAAGTTTGGGACATCAAGTCAGTTTGGGGCAGCATGTATTTTCACAATATCGTTATTTGGCAGGAACAATCGAACAGCGCATTGAAGATTTAAAACAAGCCTGTTTAGACCCAACAGTCGATGCGGTTTGGTGTGGTCGTGGTGGTACAGGGGCAGCAATGTTACTCCCTTACTTAGATAAATGGATTTTAAATAAACCGATTATTGGCTATTCAGATACAACCGTCTTATTAAATTATGTCGCAATGCATGGTGGTAAAGCACTGCATGCACCTGTTTTCCAAGAAATTGCTGTTAAAAATTTAGATGGTAGCCTATTGTCTTATAATGCGTTAAAAACCATCAGCTTATTCAATACTGATCAAGATAGAGTACAGCATTATGCATTAACCAGTTTGAATGGTTTTACTCAAGATCAAGTACTTGAAGATGTAAAAATCTTAGGTGGAAATTTAACTGTTCTATGTACGCTACAAGGTACGCCATACCATCTTCAACTTCGTCAACCTAGTGTATTGTTGATAGAAGATGTCGGCGAACCCTTTTATAGAATTGAGCGTTGTTTGACTCAGCTTTTACAAAGCATTGATATCTCGAATTTAAAAGCGGTAATTTTAGGTGACTTTTATCAATGCCCTCAAAAAAATGTTCCGCAAACGATTGCTGAAATTGCCAATGAACATTTAGAACCTTTAGGCATAGCTCTGTATCAATGTGAATGGTTTGGGCATGGGCAACATAATCGTCCGTTTTGGATTGGTAAAAATGGCAAGATTATTGACTCACAATTGATTTTATAAAGCTGAGGTTTTGCTGCTGATACAACACAAAAGTAAGCAGGGCATAATTCATGTAATGTTCATTCTACTGAGCAATGCCTTTTTAGCTTTTTTGTAAATTGATCAATATCTTTATAATAAGTTAGAGTGCTACTAATCGTGAAATACAGCGCAATCACCCAAAACCAGAAAGCAGTAAAATGCAGTGAGTTTTGCGTTGATACAACCATCGATATGGTGATTAACCACCAAATCCCCAAAAATAAAAAAGGGGCTTTGCTGTAATTTGCGTTGAACTGTAAATCTTCTTGGACCTTCCTACGCATTTTCAATTGATAGGTGATGTCTTGAACATCAATATCATTGCGATATTCATGTGCACTCTTAAATACTTTTAAAATTGGAAAACCTTCTTCTAAAGCGACCTCTTGCAAGGTACTGAGTGACATAGGCTGATGGTGATTTAGTCCATAAGCAATGCTAAATAGATACTTTAATCCTAGTTTCTTCAGATGCTTTAACCTTATTTCATTTAAAACTGTATTCAGTAATACAATATCCTGCTCCACTTTCTCTAAGATATTTCTTATTTCAGTAATTTTTTCTTTGCCTATGAAAAAAACAAAAAATACAGCAAGTGTTAAGATTGCACCAAAGACCAACATACCCAAAATCAACAATTTACGCCCCCATTTATTGATTATGTATTTCTATATTTTAGTCAAAAATTTGAAATGAAAGTTATGTATTTATATAAAATTCAAATATCTACCGATAATCTTAACGCTCATCCAACTGTTCGTCTATTGGCGAGTTTAATAAATTCATCAAAACATCTTGAAAATGAGCCCCCGCAGATTCCTGCCCCATTTGATCATCAGGATTACGCAAAGGACATTGTTGTAAAGACAAACAACCACAGCCAATACACTTATCCAATTGCTGTCGCAATTTTAATAAATTGATAATCTGCTGATCCAATTGAGCTTGCCAAGTTTGTGACATATTTTGCCAATCTGCTTTACTCGCCACTTGATGTTTAGGTAAGACCTGAAATGCATCTTTAACCTGTTGCAAGCTAATCCCCACCTGTTGCGCAATCTTGATAATGGCAACACGGCGTAACATCGCCCGTTGATAACGACGCTGATTGCCCTGAGTCCGTGTACTCCAAATCAACTCTTTTTCTTCATAAAAACGAATCGCAGGAACACTGACATCGCTACGTTGTGCCAATTCGCCAATCGTTAACCAATGGTGTAACCCCTTTTCATTTTCTTTTTCATTGTGTACTTCCAATTTACACTTGACCTCAAGTTAACTTGAGCTTTGATACTAGCAAATATTTTAAGCTATTGTGAGTACGCAACGTGAATTCAACACCTGAATTGTGGCAAATCAAATCATTCGAGATGTTTAACCCAAATACCCTTTATAATCCAAATGCATTTGCGTATAGTCATGTCGCTGAAGTGCGTCATTATTTGCGTATTCTTCACATATCTGGACAAGGTGGTGAAAACCAACAAGGACAACTATCCAAAGATTTTGCGCAACAAGTTCATCAAGCGTTTTCAAATGTTCAACATGTTTTAGATGAAGTCGATGCATCAATATTGGATATTGCTGTTTTAAGAATACTCGTGGTTGATCACAGCCCTAAAAAACATCAGTTTTTAATTCAGGAAATGCAACAGCGTTGGAAAGGTCACGCGTTTCCAGCCTGTACCCTCATTCCTGTCCCGTGTCTTGCTTTACAAGGGATGCTCATTGAAGTTGAAGCAACCGCTTATTGTATGTAACTCCAAGAACTAGGAAACCTTTATGAATGCTCAACTCGATATTAGCCAAGATAAAGCACTGCTTTGGTTAATGGCGATTGCCTGTGGTTTATGTGCAGGAGCAAACTATTATTGCCAACCGTTGATTCATTCAATTCAACAATATTTTCAAGTCCCTGAGTCACAAGTCGCTTTAACCGTAACTTTTGCTCAGGTGTCTTACGCCCTCGGATTATTATTTATTGTCCCCATGGGTGATATTGTTAATAAAACTAAATTCATTCCACTTCTCATGTTTTTTGCCGCAATCGGATTATTTATCTGTGCCTTTGCTGTCAATCTGCCGATGCTATGGGCGGGTACGATACTGGTCGGGCTATTTTCCGTTGCTGCACAAGTTTTGATCCCTCTAGCAACAATGGCGGTACAGCCTGAAAAAACAGGTGAAGTTGTTGGTTTTTTAATGAGTGGGCTTTTGGTTGGACTATTACTTTCCACCAGTTTGGCAGGTTTATTTTCAAATTTAGTCAATTGGAAATTGATCTACATCGTGAGTTCTATTTTGATGTTAATTTTAGCATTGATGCTCAAAAAACGTCTGCCTCATGTACCGACTGCTAAAATGAGTTATGGCAAAATTTTCCAGTCGATGGCAGTACTTTTATTGGAAGAAAAACGTCTAATTTACCGCTCATTGATTGGTGGTTTTGCCTTTGCAGCAATGAGTACCCTATTTTCAACGATTGCTGTTTTACTCACATCTGAACCGTTTAAACTGCCTGATGTTATGGTCGGTGTTACGACACTTATTGGTGTATTTGGTGCACTCAGTACGACTAAAATTGGAAAAATCGCAGATCAAGGCTATACCTCTTTACTGACTTGGGTTGGCGTTGCCATTTTAGCGACCAGTTGGATATTTTTATATTTTGGCGGAACCTCACTCATCAGTTATATCTTAGGTTATGGCATTATTAGTTTAGGTTTAGCGATTGTACATACCAGCAATCAAAACATTATCTTTAGACTACGTCCAAATGCCAAATCACGGATCAACTCTATTTACATGACTGTATATTTTACGGGTGGCGCATGTGGTTCTGCGCTCGGTGTTTACGCATGGCATCATGGTGGTTGGACAATGACCTGTATGGTCGGTTTATGCTTAGTGGCAGGCTCTGCACTGTTTGCATTATTAGACCGTTTGCTTTTACCAAAAACTCAAACTGCTTGAATACTTAAATATTGAATAGAAAAAATCCTTCGAATATCGAGGGATTTTTTTTAGCTCTCTTATTTTAAAATGTCCATGCGCAATACATTAAGACATTTGTTGCACAGGATAAAACGGTTTACCCAAGTCAAACTTGGCAGGATTTTCTAAAAGGATAAACAGCAATCTCGGTAAAATTGCGCTTAAAATCATGCAGCCCTCATAAAGTTGCTTACGATTTATCGCACTATTATATGTTGATCCACCTTGTTGGAGCTGATTTTTCAAGGTAATTAGTCGATTAAAAACAACGAAAAGCAAAGTAAGTGTATCTTTAGATTGCACAGCTTGATGAATTTGCTTTTTTTCCATTTCAAAAGCGTCTTTCCAAGCCATTTGGCTGATTGTTTTATTTTGCTGATCCCAAAATAGCTGAAAAGTGTATGGGCTTTCTATGATTCGACTCATCAATGGACTAAGCTTATCCCAAACTAAATGATAGATTTTATGTTCTTGGTCTGCTTTTAGAACGTCACTCAGGAATCGCGTGAAGCCTTGGTTATCCAGTGTTTTTCCAATTTCTTGTGCATAAGCTGCATTTAAACTCACCCATAGACTCATGAATTTAAGGTCAATATCCTCATCTAATTGGGTCGCTTTTTTAAACCAACTGAGACTGCGCTGAATACGCAAGTTAAAGTAATCTGAATTTTCTGGCTTTTTACTTTTATAAATTTCTTCTAAAACAAACATCTACTTTCTCAATATCATATTGTTATTTATTAAATTAATCCTATTGGATTTAAAAAAACTACTCAAGATATTTTTAAGTGTTTTGATTTGAGCACTCGACTTGATAAACCCGTATTGCACTCTGCCAATCTGTTTAATTGATGAGCTCAATTCAAAAAATGCAGTACAAGATGAATGATTATCCAACTGCTTTTTCTTTTGACATAGATTGGATACTTCTGAACACCACAAAGCTACTACAGTTAAATAACCAATTTTCAGCCTGATCCGCGAGTTTAAGATGTACAAAGACACTTTATTGAAACGTATTGATTGATAGACAAAATGTAATGGCCCACTAAAGTTCGTTCTATAGGGCCACTGAATCAGTATGTAGAAGCTTCAACCTACTCAAATATAATTTCAATTTCTTTTGAAGAAATTTATTCCAATGAGATCAGACTTGTTTAGGGCTTCTCAGCGACCTCTTTATTTTCTGCTTCAATATTATTTAATAATTGCCCACTGTGTTGCGGCTTAATCAAAGGTGCTGTTGGGCGAGGATTTCGCTGTGAATATTGCATACCTACACCTGCATACACATCATCAGCAGCGACTTCAGTTTCAAATCGTTGATTATCTAAAGATCGAATATCATCACCCAGTTGTTCAATTTCTTCTGGGCCCACGCCTAATTGCTGTAAGGCAATCTTTCCAAAAGCAATGGCAGATTCAAATGTTTCTCGCACCATAAAATCAACATTGTGTTTTGATAAGTATAAAGAATGCTCACGATCATAAGAACGTACAATCAACTTTGCTAAAGGAAACTCTACACTGACTAACTCGGCAATTTTATTGACTGTTTCCTTTTTATCCACACAAATTAAAATGGCTTCTGCTGTGGCCGCTCCTGATGTATGTAAAATATCTAAACGAGATCCATCACCATAATAAACGTCAAATCCAAATTTTTCAGCGTTTTGGATCATATTGACATCGGTATCAATAATTGTAACGTCTACATTTCTTGCCAACAATAATTGACTTGCAACCTGACCAAAACGACCAAAGCCGATCACAAGCACCTTCCCAGTTAGCCCATTTGCTACTTTCACTTGATCTAATAAATTTTCATCGCTTGGTTCAGTAAAACGTTTAAAAACAATACCAATAATTGGTGTTAGTACCATGGACAAAATAACGACTGCAGTTAAATTAGACTTGATTGTATTATCTATAATTTGTGCTGTGGTCGCTGCACTAAATAAAACAAATGCAAACTCTCCACCTTGTGCCATTAATAAGGCCCGATCCAATGCTTCAAAATGGTTACTTTTCGTGAGTCGGGCAACAACATAGATCATGAGAGCTTTAGTCAACATTAAAGCAACTACACCACTGAGAATTAACGGCCAGTTTTTAGCGACAACTGCTAAATCCAAAGACATACCTACGCCTAAGAAGAACAAGCCGAGTAATAAACTTCGAAAGGGTTCAATATCTGTTTCAATTTGATGGCGGAAGGTTGATTCTGAAAGTAAGACGCCTGCAAGAAAAGCTCCCAATGCCATAGAAAGACCACTCAACTGCATGAGCAAAGCTGCGCCTAATACAACCAATAAAGCCGCCGCAGTCATGACTTCTCTGGCTTTTGCTGCTGCCAAAATTCTAAATAAAGGATTTAATAACCAATGACCCGCGATAATTAACCCAGCAATCGCTAGAAGCCCTATTCCAACCCCTTGCATGCCCACAGATGTACTTTCAACTGCTTTATTGGGCGCCATGAAAGCAACCAATGCTAATAGTGGGACAATAAGCAGATCTTCAAATAATAATATCGCGACTATTTTTTGACCACGAGGCTGATGTAACTCACCACGATCACTCAATAATTGCATAACGATGGCTGTAGATGTGAGTACAAAGCCCGCAGCACCAATAAATGCGATTTGCCAACTAAAACCAAATAGCATCCCCGTTCCAGTTAAAGCAAAAATAGAAATAAGGATTTGCAAACTACCTAGTCCAAAGATGTCTTTCCTCAAACTCCATAAATGAGAGGGTTGCATCTCCAATCCGATAATAAAGAGATACATGACGATCCCCAATTCAGCGATATGCAAAATTGAAGTAGGATCATTAAAAAAAGCAAAACCAAATGGGCCAATCACCAGTCCTGCAATTAAATAACCCAAAATAGACCCTAAACCAATACGCTTAAAAATAGGTACAGCAATCACAGCTGCACTTAATAACACCACTGGTCCAATCAAACTTATTGAATCTGCTTCAGCACTCATCTGCTTTCCATCTTAATCTGTGGTCATTTGCATGAATTCCACAATTATCTTTAGTTTATTCGATACATTTCATTCAAAACATCATTGCTATTCGCTTCAATAACCACGTCTCCGTGCATAAGCAAGTGTCAAGAAGCTCCTTCTAATACACTCAATTTAAGTCACTTTTATTGCCATTATTTGATAACTTAGTCAAACTACTTAAAGGATTTGAATACTTTGAACTATATACAGCTTTGATATTCGACTTCAAGATACTTCGCATAAATAGAGTAATAGTCCAGTGAAAACCTTGAACCATCATTTTTCTGTCCTTCTTCATTTTAGTATGTACTCTGCTCAGAGGCTTCAATATAATTTAAACATCCTACGATACTCTAATATGGTTAAAAAGCTTTAGGATTTGACAAAAGCTCGAGATTCTTTTCTAATTCGCCTTCAATTTTTTAATCCAATATTTCACAGACATGTGAGCGCTGAATATTTTTAGTCTCTAAAGGTTCTATCTCTTTGTCCTGATTTTTATTTTACTCTAAAGCCAAGGCCTTTCTACTTAGCACAGTGCTTTGATCTATTCTGATGACTTTAAATAAAAAGTTTAGTTGTAATAGAATTGCAGTGATATAAAAATATTAAATGTGAATGTTGCAATCTTCCATAGGTGTCTGAATGACTGATTTAAAACAAAACGTAGATATACCAAGGCTTCCTCGTATATCCGTTGCACCTATGATGGATTGGACACTTAAAACAACTTTAGTAAATTAAATCAAAAACTTAACTAAATAATATTTTTGAAATGGCGTAAAAAAGGCGTAAATTTTCTGTTAAAAATACTTACATTCTTTTTAGCCTATATCTTTGTTTAGGACTTTTGTGCTTATCTGGGATAGTACGTTCAATCAGCCCTGCTTCTATCGCTGGGTTAAGATAATTCTGTTGGAATGTTGAACGGTGCGACAATCCCAATAAAGACATTAATTCTGTTAAATTATATTCCCTATGTTCCATAACTGAAATCAAACGCTGAACATGATCGTCGTCTTGTACGGTAGCTTGATCGGTATCATGTACGGTGACTTGATCGGTTGTAGATGAACTCTGGATTGCATCAAAAATCATCTGCAAAATAAACTCTATAAATGGTGCTGAATCAGTTTGGTTTGTTCTTGCCTGTAAAGCATCATAATAAGCTCTTTGATTCTGGTAAATTAAAATTTCTACAGGAATATTGGCAAAAATTGGTTTCCATTTTGTCAGGATTAATGTTTGCCAAAGTCGCCCCATACGCCCATTACCATCAGAAAATGGATGTATAAATTCAAGCTCATAATGAAATACAGAACTGGTAATTAAAGGATGTTCATCACTTTGCTCTAACCATTGCAATAAATCATTCATCAAGCGTACAACTTGGCTTGGTGGTGGAGCTAAATGTACAACTTGATCACCAGACATCACCCCCACACCACCTTGACGGTACTGTCCAACCTCATCAATTAATCCAGCCATTAAAACTTGGTGAGCCTTTAATAAGTCCTGTTCACTAGCTGGTTGCCATTGTTGAAACTGTTCATAGGCTTTAATTGCGTTACGGACTTCCTGAATTTCTTTAGGCGGTGCAATAACAGGTTTACCATTTAAAATTGCTGTGATCTGCTCTTCGCTGAGTGTATTTCCCTCAATGGCAAGTGAACCTTGAATGGTTCTAATTCGATTGGCTTTTCTAAGTTTTAGCTCATCCTGAATCTGAGCAAGTACCGTCAAAAGTCCTAAAGCTTCACTAATCTCGGCAATCAAGTGAATAATTTTAGAGTTAATCTTGTAAGGTGGTTGATATTTCATTTTAGCGAATACTCACCATCAAGAGATTCGTCATATATAACAAAATACGATTATACCTCCTTTTTAACCAACCAATATCCTCGTGTTCCACCAACACGCTCAAGCCAACCTGCATCTTTTAAATGATTTAGGTGTTTTTTTACTGCCGAATCATTGATACCCAACTGTACCGCCATATCACGATAAGAAATTTTGGGATTTTGTTGAATTAAAACTAAAATCTCATTTTGTCGGTCAGTCAATATTTCAGTGTCTACCATTGAGCCACCTGAATCTTCGATTGAGCCACCTATTGAGCCACCTAATGACTCAATCACAGGACGATATAACTTCACATCAAAAAAATCACCAGTTTCCAAAAATTCAGGTGTGGTTAAATGTTCTGCTTCACAGATTTGTTTTATCCGTTGCAGACCACTACCCCAATGCTCTATATAACCTAGCTCTCTAAACACACGAGCCAATACCCGATTACGAATTTCTGAACGTCCTTGCAACAAATCTGCTTCAGTTAAACCATTAGGTAATCCACCTGGAGATACAATATTGATCAAATCATCATAAACAGCAACTTTAATATTGCGTCCAAAATTACTATAGTCCCGATGAACATAAGCATTGACTAAGGCTTCACGGATGGCATTTTCTGGAATTTCCAAATAATCGTAACGCTTTAATCCACGAATCTCTGCACGCAAAGACAAATGATTTTTAATAAAAATTTCTGTTTGCTCAATTTGAGAAAACAAATCTCCTGTATATTCTTTACGGTCTAAAAACACGCTCATGTTCGTGCCTTTAAATCTGGCACACTGAGTCATGACATGCTCATATTTACCCAATAAAATCAATAAGCCATGACTAGCATAATGCTGCCCTTGTTCCTCAATAACCAACTTTAGGTTCAGCATTTTTTCTAAGGTAAGTGCCTTATCAGCAGCTTTAAAAGCCGTTTCCAGTAATGTTAAATCTAGTTTTTCTAAAGGGTATTGATAGTTTGCTAACGAATCAAAACTAATATTGAGCCGTTGTAATTCCAGTTGTTGAATATTTTCAGGTGATGCAACACGGTTACTTGCACCTAAACGAATATAAGTACCTTGCTCACGCCCCACAGATTTAAGGTGGTATGGAAATAAACTTCCACGAGCCACTTCCACAACCAATAATTCTACGCCTGCAATATTTTCAATATAGATTTGTGCTGCCAGTTGCGGACTGCACAACTCATAAATCATTGAGGTAATTTTATCTTGTAGGTCAAAGATATCTTCCCGAATCCCAACTAACTGCCGATCATCTGAAACCCCAACAATCAACTTACCGCCACTACTATTTGCAAAGGCGATTAAAGTCTTGGCGATTTGCTGCCCTTTGGGTAACTGCTGTTTAAATTCAAGCGTCTTGCTTTCGCCCTTTTGAATCTCTAGCAGTAGTGGATGTTCAACATTCATTAGCTATCTTTGAGTTCTCTTATGTATGGGTTTTCAATACGACATTACTGGCAATAAATTAAGTAGATACCACAACAAAATTTACCTGTACCATAATCGCTACTTTACTAGATGAAACTCATTATTCACAGCAAACACTCTAAATAATGTCAGGTAAAATTAATTTGGCTTATCCCACTTGCCTGAGTTCCTCACCATTCTGTTCAAAAACAATCTGTAAGACTTGATATAAATATTCCACAACAATCACTTTTATAGAATCTATAGGTTGTTTTGGCTGATTCACTTTGGGTATAACTACAGCTTTAAATCCGTTCTTTTGTGCTTCCTTTATACGTTCCTGTGCATTGGGTACAGACCGAATCTCGCCAGACAAACCTACTTCACCAAATACAGCCATATCGTGAGGTAAGGGGTGATTTTTCAAACTCGATACACAAGCTAATAGAACTGCTAAATCTGACGCTGTTTCTGTAATTTTTAATCCACCCACAATATTGACATAGACATTATGTTCAAGAATATCCACGTTGGCTTGTTCTTTCATAATGGTCAACAGCAAAGTCAGGCGATTATACTCCAGTCCTAAAATAAGTTGTCTAGGTGTAGTTTTTGTTTCACTCACTAAAGCCTGTACTTCGACTAAAAATGGTCGCACCCCATTTCGACTGACCATGACAACAGAACCAGCAACTGCCTCACCATAGCGATCCAAAAAAATCGTTGCTGGGTTGATGACTTCCTTTAACCCTTGATCTGTCATGTCAAATACACTTAGCTCATTCACCGCACCAAAACGGTTTTTAACCACCCTGAGCATTCGATACTGTAAGTCGCTTTGTCCCTCAAAATGCAAGACACAATCAACCATATGCTCAAGTACTTTTGGTCCTGCCAATTCTTTCTCTTTGGTGACGTGCCCAACAATCAGTAAAGATATTCCTGCATGCTTGGCAAATCGGGTTAAAATTGAGGCTGATTCTTTAATTTGTGATGTACTGCCTGATGCAGCAGGAATAGCCTCCGTATATAAGGTTTGAATGGAATCCAAAATCACCATAGATGTTTTTTGTTCCGTCAATATTTCGCAAATGCGTTCTACTTTCGTTTCTGCCATGACATCCAGTCTGTCCATTGGCAAACCTAATCGTTTAGCCCGCATAGCAACTTGTGCCAGTGATTCCTCCCCTGTGATATATAAAACCGATTGATTTTTTGCAATATGGGTTGCTGTTTGTAAAAGTAAAGTTGATTTGCCGATGCCAGGATCACCGCCAATTAATACCACTGATCCAGTGACCAGACCACCACCTAATACACGATCAAACTCATCAATACCTGTTGAACACCTAAGTTCCTGACTCATCTTCACCATATTTAATTTGGTAATATGATGTTGTTGTCCTGCATAGCCAGAATGACTTAAACCTGCTGTAGCTCGATGTTGAGCCTTTCGTTCAACTGTCATTTTTCTGAAACTATTGTGTGCCCCACATTGAACACATTTTCCTACCCATTTATCTTCCTCCTTGCCACATTCACAGCACATGTGGACTATAGTTTTAGCCATAGTAAAACCTCAATTTTTAATCACCAAAGTACCTTATCAAGTTGAGTTTTCAGTCTCAAGCAAGGTTATGAAATAAAGGGAATTGATTGAAAATAGAGGGGAAAAATGTTCTTTTAATAATGAGTTGATGGTTAAATGACTTATAAGGACATTCAAGATGCAGTAATTTGTTCTGTACAGATCGTATTTCTCAATTGCTAAAGAACCTCAAATCATGGGGGTACAGTTGGCTTTTCTAAGTTTTTATATGCCCTAAATTTACTCAAAATAGTCGACCGATATTTTCACTGGTATGAGCAATCAGATGAATAATTTTTGAAGTGATATTATAAATCTGTTGGTATTTTACAGAGGCTACTCCAAGGGGGTATTTTAGAATGAAATTCATACCTTTCACCCCAAGCAATCAGTACTGTATGGCAAATGATTCATATTCAAATACCTTGTAGAAAAAGTATCATGGAAAAACCATGATACTTTTTTCACTTCATTGAATTAAACTTACATGACTAGGTAATACTTTTCGACCAAGTAACTGTTGGTAAATATGCGCATTTGCATCAGTTCCCTTAATCATTTTATATTCAATTTGACTATGGCTTGCATATTCTTTAGCTGCCTTAGCTTTGGCTAAAACAATCGGATCATCGTATTGATGATCGCCTTTCACCTCTACAATAATGTACTGACCATTTTTCAACTGTACTAAGAAATCAGGGTAATAATTTCTCAATGCGTATGAATCTGGGTCAATATATTGGAAGTAAAATTCTGTTTTAGATTTATCTGTAAACATACCTGTAAAGTAGATTTTTTCAACATCATCGTCTTTCAATAAATCCCAAAACAAAGCATATTCTGGGTTTGAGTCAAAGGTATAAGTATCTAGATTAAAACTCTTATCTCTATATTTTTCTTGTGTATCAGCATAAGTCGAGGTTCCACCTTTACCTTCTGCAATTTCATAAAAAGATAATTCACCTATCGCTGGTGGAATGATAAGTTGTACTTCTTTCTCTGTCGTTTCCGACTCAATTTCTTGGTCGTACAATGCTGTAAACAGTCGAGGAATTACGACATCATACAAAAGCTCATTGAACTGATTAACACAGAATAAAATACTTTCTAAGCCTTCTTTGGTTTGATCAAGCATTCTCTCAATTTTGATCGGACTTAGATTTAAATATCGAGATATCTCAGCAACTAAACTTAAACTTGTATATTCAACTTTTTCTTTCTCATTCGTACGATCTTTGGACTTTGTATATTGCGCCGTGTTGAAGTCATTGGCCTGTAGATTTGTCGTCGTCGTTTGAATGATTAAATATTTACTCGTAAGCTCATGCCAAGCTTCTTCATTTTTCGGATCGAGGTCGAGCACTGTCCCTTTCACAAACTCTTTTTCTTTAAGCTTAATCGTTTGCTTAACATGTTTGAGTTTGATCTTTACATCTTCCCTCACTTGAACATTTAGCATTGTCTTCGGTTTAGGGCCTTGGTCTGAAAATTCAGAAGCCGTCATCCTGAAATTCGCTTGAAGCTCTGTATCAAGAATATCGTAGTTTTCTTTGCTTAAATAAATCGAACCCGTATATTGCTGTTTACCAATTGAACGTAAACAGCGCATAGTTGCCTGTAAAACAAAAACTTTGGATTTAGGTGAACGGTACATTGCAACGCCGAATAATGAACGACAGTTCCACCCTTCACGGCCTTTATTCACCAAAAGAATGAATTGCTTTTCAGAACCCTCTGTTCCAACCACATCCAAATTATTGAAGTTTCGAATATCATCAGAGCTTGTATGGGATGTATCACCAACGTTCACCAAGATTTTATCAGCCGAAATGCCATGTTCTGCTAGCTGGCGCTCTAGCTCAGGTTTTAACTCTTCGGTAAGCTCCTCAACAGTCGAAGCAAAAAAAGCCAGCTTAGGTAAAAGGCCTTCTGGTTTAAGACCTTGAGTAGCTTCCAAGAAATCTTTTACAGCAATTTTCACAAACTCTTCTGTACGAGTCGTTGTATAAGAGTTTACTTCTGGGCTTTTCAAATAGCGCTCTTGAATCGCATTCTTTAAATTAAACGCATAGACAACTTCAGGTAATACATCCTTTCCTACATAAGGTGTACCTGTATAGTTAAAACAAGCAACTACATGTGAGTTAGCGTCTTCTAAATTTTTAGCTAATTCATCAATGGTTCTGCGTAAACTGTTATCAGTTTTAGATGTACCACCTAACATATCTTTCTTTAGAGCTTGCCCAAAAGAATGATGCGCCTCGTCTACAAAAATACCAAGCTGAGGCAAACGTGATAACTTCTCAAAACGTTGGTTTGTTTTTAGATCATCTTCATTGGCAGGTAAGCCTAAATCACCCAACAACTCAGTTAGTTCACCAAAATCAGGCTGATCATTTTCAAATAGTTTTTGAGTTGCTGTCTTCTCAGCATGCTGACGCTTAAGAATAATCTTTTGAGTATTCGAAACGACCAAGTTAAATTTTGATCCATCTATTGTACTTAATGATGTTCCAGCTTCATCTAGGAAGTGAAACTTCAAGTTTGCATCAAAAATACCCACGTACTCTTTTGGAACGACCTTGGAAATATCAAATGTCTCAATCTCACGCAAAGACTGCAAAACAGTTTTATCGGGTGCAAAAATCAGTGCGTTTTGACAAAATCTTTTATCTTTAGGAAACTTATTTGCTAATAAAAACTCATAAAAAATACAGGTTGCCATGAGTAAGGTTTTACCCGTACCCATGGTTAAGGCAAAAATATAGTTCGGATAACTTCGGCTGTTATCCTTCATTTTTTTCAAAACGGTTTGATAGTTTTTTACTTCAAGAACATCATCAAATGATAAACTGCCTTGTAATGAATCATAATTAATGAAGCCTGTAGCCTTACGACCTTGAAATTGATTTTTTGATTCAAACCAATCTTCAAAAATCTGCTCTACTTTTGAATTTCCTAAAAACTCTTTCAAAAAGATATAGGTTTCTAGGGCTTCAAACTGTGGCCGACGTAAGAATGCATCAGGACGATTTTTAGGATCGTTATAATCTAAAAACTTTTTACTCAATTCTTTGTAGCTTTTACGAATAGTACCTTTATTAGTTTCGTAAAATGCCCACAAGTAATTAAAGAAGGCAAAGTCTAAAGCTGCCGAAGAGTTAGGTTTTTTAGCCATTCGCTAACTCCTCTTCTGTCAAATCACGCTCTAGTGACTCAGAAAGGAGATCTGTGATCTTTATACGGATCGTGCCCGCATCTTCAGGAATTGTATATTGGCCTTGTACAAGTTCATTTTTCGCAGGTATATCTGTTAGTGTAGGTTGGAAAACTGCACCATCATAATTCCAATCGATCATGATGCTTTCGACCATTTCACGCCAATCAGACACTGTATCTTTGGTTTGTGAAAGTTTTTGTAGTAAGTTCATCGGATAGAACTTATCTACCACCAATTGGCCATTTTCAACTTTAAAGAGAGCTTCTGAGTCACGTTTAAATTGTAGATCTGAACGATCACGCAGAATATCTACAACTTCGATATCTAGTTTATAGCCGATCGACTGTTGCACAAATGCAGCTAAGTCAGGCTCATGTCCCATACAGTAAATTGTAATTTTTTCAACAGGCTGATTTGGCTTTTCTTCTTTACGTTTTTCAAATGCTTTGTAATCTACGCCGTGAATCAAATCAGCTACGTCAGCTCTAGTGGCAATATGGTTGACTGGCATAAGTTTGACCATACGGCCATCTTTTTCACCATCATACACACTGTTCGGAATTGGCTGAATATCTAACGCTTGGATGAGCAATTCTTTTGCTTGAACAGGGTTACGGAACACATCGTAGTGATTAACATTATAGACTTCAAAACCAGTATAAAATTCTTTTTCTTCCTCTAAAAGCTGAATACCTTTAAGTTCTTCAGCAACTTTAATCAAACGCTTAGTCGTGGTTTGAATTGATCCTAAATTAATATCAGCCCCAATAAAACGTCGACCTAGCTTCATAGCAACAGATTGTGTTGTACCCGACCCCATGAAACAATCAAATATTATACTATTAGGGTTAGATGAAACTTTAATAAACTTTTCTAATAATTTTTCTGGTTTTTGAGTTGGATAACCTAACCTTTCGTCTGACGCTTGATTTACAAAAGCCAACTCAAACCAATCTCGAGCCAAAGGGCCAGTTTGTTGATCTAAATATTGTCTATAAGTATTTTCATTTTCCTCTTTAGGGTCATTTGTTCCATCTTTTCCACGTAATCGATATTTTCTTCCATCTTCATCAAGATATTTAAATTTCTTTAAAGTTACAGGAGAATAAGTTTCCACAATTTCGGCATAATTAAAAATATAATCACTATTCTTGTTCTTATTATATAAAAATATTGTGTCATGTTTATGGTTAAAGTTACGTTTTGATGTTTCTCTTTCTTTATAACACCAAATAATTTCATTAAGAAAATTTTCACTACCAAATACTTCGTCTAGAATACATCTTAATAGATGCGATGCTTTATTATCACAATGTAAATATATCGATCCTTTAGGCGAGAGAAGCTCTCTTAGTAGAATAATCCTGTCTCTCATAAATTGTAGATATTCATCATTTGCCCAAATATCCGTGTACTGCTTTTCTTCAAATGCACTTTGATCATTCTCTGCTTCTGCACCTCTTAAACTTACTTTTTTCTTATAATCTGCTTTTGAGTCAAACGGTGGGTCAATATAAATCAAGTCTACTTTGCCACGAAACTCACGTAGCAAATGTGACATGACTTGAAGGTTATCGCCCCAAAAAATCTTATTGAGCCAACCATTAACCGCTTCACCATGTTGTTCTTTTAATTGTGCTGGATAATAACGAGTTGAAGTAAAAGGGCGCTTTCCTTTCCAGTTCAACATCGGGTAGCCTTTAATTGGCTCGAACTTAAATACACCCTCTTGAAGGTTTTCTTCAGGCAAATCCAAGGTATTATTTTCAGTCGTCATTTAAGGGCTTTCCTTCACAAAATTCCAGTTTTTACGATCGCAGTAAAAACGCATGTCACAGTTGGGGCACAGCTTATCAGGTCTACAACTCATCCCATAATCTTTAGCTTCAATACGAGACACAACTTGATCAAACTGCTTCACAGTCTGCTCGATCTGATCATCTCTCTTGTCAAAACTGACATAAGGTGAACCTTCTGTTTCACCCGTATAGTAAAGATGCATTCGACTCACAGTCTGCCCTGTCTTTTCTTCTAGCAAATGCGCATATAACTGTAGCTGGCGTTGGTACGTTTCAAATCTTGTTTTTTCTTTTTCTAAATCAGGCTTACGCTCTGACTTAAAATCAATAATTTCTACCGTACCATTTTCACCACGGATTAAATCAATACTTCCTTTTAAAATGTACTGATCTTTCACCAATGAAATTTCAACCTCAGCTTCTTGTAAACGATCAAGCTGTCTCTTTTCACGATCGTAGTAATTTACAACATGCCTTTCAATCGCTTTTAAGGTATTCGGCGCCAAGAACTGTCGTTCTTTTTTAGACAAATAAATATAATTGGCATTCAGCCAATTTTGTATTTGCTCATGACTTACCAAGTGGCCTTCATTACGCAATACAGCTTTATGAATATCTTCAATCGTTTGATGAACTAAAGTACCAAAAATCTGCGCACCTGCTCGAACTGGATGAAACTCAAGCTCTTTAAAGAAACGATATTGTTCAGGACATGCCTCAAACAAAAGAATATGTGAGGTAAAAGCATACTCCCGTTTCAAATTCATCTCTTTCACTTGAGCAAATTCGATCTTTGATAAATCTAATTCAGGATGCTTCCAATCGACCAAGCCATCAACAACCGATTTAAAATACTTCGATGGTGAACTACCAGCACCCTTCTTAACTTCTGCTGAAAGTACCAATAAGTTCTGAGCACGAGAAAACGCCGTGTAATACAAACGCCAAAAGTCAAAGTTTTTAATTAATTCAAAAGGTTCATAAGGTGGCTTGCTGAAGTAATTATTTTCAAGAATTTCATCTAAGTCATTGTGACTTTTTCTTGGAACACCCTCTAAACTACAAGTGACCACGACTGGATATTCCAATCCCTTAGATTGATGAATCGTCAGGAATGATACACATCCACTCGGAGCATATTCAGAGTCATCTTCATACTCGCCTATACCACCATCTTTCAAAAACCTGAAATATTGGTTAAATAAGTCTGTCAGATTCTTATCTACAAATTCACGAGATATGACCGTAACGTAATGAAGATGTTCAAATTTTGCTAAAAGAGACGAGAATTTAGATAAGTTCCGAGCAGCACGACCTTTATCTAAACCATTCAATGCCTCGTCTGAAAAGTACTTACTAAATAATGGAAATTGCAACGCCTGATAAAACAAGGCTGTAAAAGCATAATCTGTATTTTCAACAAGTTGATAATGTGTTCGAGCACGTTCCTGTGCCCACTTTAATAAATCCTGATTTTCAGGTTTCTGTAATTCCTCTTTAATTGAAGGAATACATTGCTGATCATAGTAGTCCCAAATGGCAAGCTTAAGATTCTCATTCCATTTACGGATATTAAAATACTGCGGGAATAAAAAAATAAATAGGCCTATTAGTAACTTAATTTCTTCACGGTCAAAAAATTGATTTGAGCGTGGAGAATAAACAGGTATCCCTTTTTCTTCTAAATAGTTAGCAAGGCCAACTGCTCGATCGCTTTGTACCGATCTAAATAAAAACGCAACTTGGTTCCAATCAGTCAATCCATCTTTCTTCAAAGACAAAAGAAACTGATAGTTTTCCTCATACCACTCTTCTCGGCCTTCCGCTTCGACTTTAATCACCGAAGGAACTTCAGGAAACTCATCCTCTCTAGCACGTATGTTTTTATCATAACGAAAACGATTAGTACCTGATCCCCATTCTAACCTTTGCATCCATTGGCCGAAGAAGTTCACAATATCAGGATGAGAACGGTAGTTCGTTGTGAGCTGAATTTGCTTACATTTATGTTCATCAAAGTTCTTAGGAAATTCTAAAATATTCCGAATTGTTGCCCCACGAAAACGATAGAGGCCTTGGTCATCATCACCTACCACACAAAGATTCTGAGCCTCACCCATCAATAACTTTAAAATACGTTCTTGAATCGTATTGGTATCTTGGTATTCATCCACCATCAGATACTTAAGTTTTTGCTGTAATTCTAAAACGACTGTAGGCTGGTTCTCTAATAACTTTAATGTCTCGTATTGAATCGTTGAAAAATCCAGAGCATTATTTTCTTCTAACAATTGATGATATTTTTCTAGACATTCACCTAATATCGCTACTTCAATATCAGGTGCTTCTTTTAGCTCAGCAGTAGTCAAAGCCTCTTCTGTCACTTTATTGATTAAAACTAAAAGCTCACTCGCCTGATTCCAGCGGGACTGTTCTTCCTTAATTAGCAAATGAAAGTTTTCAATCTCTGCAAATTCTTTCATTTTTTTAAATAAAAGGAACTGTTGATCAAACTGATCATACAAAGTAAAACTACGCTTCAAACGTGTATATTGCTGATTCTCTTCTAATATTCTCAGACAAATAGAATGAAATGTCCCCAGATACATTTCATTCAGATTTAAGTCTATCTTTAGTTCAAGCAACCTATTTGAAATACGTGTCGTTAACTCTCTTGCCGCCTTTTCAGTAAAAGTAACTACCAATATCGACTCAGGCTGAATCCCTTTAACTTGAATCAGCTTAACGATTCTTTCCACCAGTGTGAAAGTCTTACCCGAACCAGGGCCAGCAATAATCAATACTGGGCCATCTAAGGTGTTTAGTGCTTCTTGCTGAGCTTTATTGATATTCGACATTATTAGTCTCACCCAACTGTTCCAGGTTATTACTTAAGAAATTTAATCCAAGCAGTGAAATCTTTTCTTCTATTGAGAGCTTGTTTTGGTCTTCATCTAATTTGGATAATATGAAATCTAAAATTTTTAAACCACGATTTTTAACATGATCTGGAGTCCAAGTAGATTTATTTGCAACAATTTGAGCACTTAAAGAATCATATCTATAACCTCGGTTACGATATTGAGCACCTTTTTCAGATTGATCCACTTTATGTTTAAAAGGATCATTTTGCATACTCGAGTTATCTGAGTGCGTAATCGCTAATAGATTACCCAAACTATTACATAACCGCTTTCTTTCACCTTCAGTGAAAATACTAAATTCATGCCAATTGAGTTGTAACTCGTCATACGCACTTTTACGTTCTGGTGAGTCGTCACCATTACAAAAGGTTTCTAAACTCTGAAAAGCACTTTGCGGGTAAATATGCTCTATCGAATCTCTATTTTTAAAATCTTGCCAAATTAACTGTGAACTTATAGCAGATACTTTATTTTTAGTTCTTAAAAATTCATCATACTCAAAAAAAATATATTTCAAACCACTCCATTTATAAAAACCTTTCTTTTCCTCAACAAGGTATTCAATCAAGTTTTTAAAATTAGTAAAGCTATAATATTCTTTTGTATAAGTATCAATGGAATCACAAATTTTTTGAGAATCAATTTTTCCACTATAAACTGATGCAGACAATCGATAGAACTTACTATCACCTGTATTTGACTGCCGATCAGCAGCATGAAAAACCTTAAAAGCAAATTTTTCTAGGTGTGTGCAAATATTAGGTAAATTTAATCTCTCTGTATTATGTAATATCGCCAATACTAAAGGTTTAAATGCGGCTCTAAATCCAACACGATGTAGTCCTAAAATTTTATTTCGAATGTTATTGTCAGCATCTTCAAAATATTTAGGATGATGTATTTGATTCCAATAAACTGAACTTTTTTGCAAAGATTTAACGTATTTTTGAATATCAAATGCTTGTAATTCATTTACATATACACGATCAATCGTAAAATAATGATTAAATAGATGCTGAGCATAAACATTGGACTCTGAACGATCATATTGACCAAAGTACATTATCCAATGAGCCTTAATAAAATCGTCATCATCTAAAGGTGTACTTTTTTCAGCACCTAAAGATTGATAAATTGTGATCCATGCCGTATTCACTGATTTAATAAGATCATTTTTTTCATCACAACTTAGACTCATTTTATCAATAAGATACATTAGTCTGTTCTTCAATTTCTCAAGTTGAGATAAAGGTTTCCCCCGATTATTCATAGTTTCAAAAACTACATATTCATCCAGCTCATTAGGTAAAATATATTCATTAAGCCTTAATCCTGTTGTTACCTTATCAAACAGAAATTGCAATGCTTCTATCTTATTGGAAGCATCCTCTAGATAGAAGCCAACAACTTTCTCAAAAAACTTACGTGCTTTAATCAGGTTTTCTGTATAAATGCTTTCCTTACTATCACCTTCAATTTCATCAAGATTAAGTATATGTTTTCTAAAATATTTATCACTTGGATTATCTTGATCATAACCAAAAATATATGCTTTTCTAGTACCTTTAGAGATGTAAAGATAATGAAACTCAGTATCTCCATCACGATCCCCAAATTCATACTCGAATTGTTTCGAATATTTAACCAACACAGTGATTAATATCAAAATCGAAGTGATCCGCTGTTGGCCATCAACTATCGAATATTGTGCTTTTCTAGGTAACCATTCTTTGTAATCTGGACTCGTATGTTCAGCTAACGTTAGTAATCCAGTATAATGCCATTTATCATTAGGAATATTTTGAATATCATTCCAAAGATCCATCAATTGGCCTTTAATTTTTACTAGATCTTTACGCTCTTTAATTTCAGCATCATTAGCCCAAGAGTAACCTCTCTGATATGAAGGGATTCTTAAAATTCTATCTGTAAAAATTGTGTGTACTGATTTTAAATCCATTGAGCCCTCATATTGTTAAATATTAGAATAATAAGACTATCTTAAATCATATTAAACCATTTCACATAATCCCCAATTGAGTTTAAAAAAAAAAAATGGGGGCTCACCCCCACTTCGCATTAGCTCTTAAAATTAGAATTATGGAACAAAAAAGCTGCTCAACCAGTACATAAATTACTCAATTCACCACACTTACACTCCTCTGCAACCCTTTCTGCATATCCTGCGCAAAACCCTCCCCCTGATTCGTTTTAGGCTTAGCATTAGTTCTCGCTGTGGTTGCATTTTGTGCTTGATCATTTTCAGTTTCTTGATTTTCATCACTATAAAACTCCTCCACCAAATCTAGTCCCTCCTCACCATTCACCTCAAACTGTGCATTCGCAAAACCCTGTCTTGCCATCTGATCTAAAGCTTCCTGATAAAACCCTGCGGCCTTGCTCTGTTCATCCATTTGCTTAGCTGAGCTAATCGCATCTTTCAAATTTGTACCATCACGTAAAGTTAAATCCACATAGTAGATCGGAGTACGGTAGCTTTGTGTAGTGCTTTTCCCTCGCAAGGTCAATTGTAACGGTAAACATGACAGTAAGTCGCCCGAAGCGGCATGATAATAACGAAGACGAGCTGCCAGCGTCCGAATACTATTAAAGCCTGTGGTTCTGAAGATAAATGTCCCTAACTCGTCCGATTCATCTAAGTTGACGTAGGGTCTACCGTAAGGCTTACAGAGTCCGCCTTGCGCCAAAGCACACAAATCAGGTGATGGACATGGATGTTGTTCAATACCATTTTGTCCAAGTCGCTGACAGGTTTCTCCATTACCCGAACAAATTAAACGTCCTGTCTGTCGATCAAATAAGCTGTACTCTGCTCTAAGATTCAGTTCAGGATCATTGAAGATCATACGCACTGGAATGGCTCTAAGTTTTTGATTCGGTGCGTTGGCACGGAGTTGTTCATCTAAAGGATGTTTAACCCAACCGTCCTTGTTTTGAATTTGGCTGGTAATGGTAAATTGGTCATCCTTTTCAGGCAGTCGTTGACCGTTCTTTTGTACAACTTTACCGATACTGATACGACCGAGCACGGGTGG
>NZ_RAXT01000180.1 GCF_003611475.1 Acinetobacter rongchengensis
GTCTTCATAGATTTGAATCCTAATGTGGCCCTGATGATCCGCTTTAACTTACCATGATCACATTCAATGACATTATTTTTATACTTAATCTGCCTGTGCTCAATATCTACTGGACATTTTCCTTCTCGCTTTAACCGTGATAAAGCATGGCCATAGGTCGCTGCTTTATCTGTATTGATGACCCGTGGAATTTGCCATTTTTTCACCGTATTGAAGATCTTTCCTAAAAAACAATAGGCTGATTTACTGTTCCGTCTAGCGGAAAGGTAAAAGTCAATCGTATGACCACGTTGATCAACTGCACGATACAGGTAAGTCCATCGCCCCTTCACTTTGATATAAGTCTCATCCATATGCCATGAATGTAAATCTGTAGGATTACGCCAATACCAGCGTAAGCGTTTTTCCATTTCTGGAGCATAACGCTGAACCCAACGATAAATTGTGGTGTGGTCAACATTCACACCTCGTTCAGCGAGCATTTCTTGAAGTTCACGATAGCTGATGCCATATTTACAATACCAACGAACAGCCCAAAGAATGATTTCACCTTGAAAGTGCCGACCATGGAAGGGATTCATCTGCTGTATCTCGAAATAAATAAGATATTTAGCTTATCATGTCAGCCTATTTGCAACAGTGCC
>NZ_RAXT01000181.1 GCF_003611475.1 Acinetobacter rongchengensis
CTCTGCTAGAGTCAGTTTGAACATGAGCTATCTTCTGGTTTCATAATTTTGAAGCTTAAAATAGATTTTTTCTTTGAAACACAAACTAGCACTGATAAATTTTTATTTGTTTCTATATTGATTCTATATATTTTATCTTTTTTAAAAACATATGATGGTATAGTTAAACAATCATTTTTCTCAATCGGAAATTTTGTATTTGTGTATACTTTATTGTAAAGGCTTTTAAATTTTTCGTTTGGGTTGTATTCACCTACAAAAATAGTAAAGTAATTATCATTACTTAGGTATGTATTTTTATTGTTGGTGTAAATACATAACTTATTATCTTTCACATCAATATTTAGTTTATGACTAAGTGGTTGTGCACATTCTGAAATAAATAGACCGATGCTGACATATAAGAATACTGATTTATTCATGATTAATCTGCAGGACAAGTTTTCTCACCAGTAATGATTTTCTGAACAAGTATTCGATTATTGTTGTTTTTTAGACAGATTTCTACGATATATGTGCGTCTCATTTCTAATGAAACTAAGTATGGTGTATCTTTCTTTAATGTGTTGATTGGAATTTTTAGACAATCTTTTTCTTTAGTTGGCAAAGGATTATTTATATATTTTTTTTCAAAAGCTAT
>NZ_RAXT01000182.1 GCF_003611475.1 Acinetobacter rongchengensis
TTACAGCGGGCACAGGTACAGACCAAACTGTCTTGAACAAAGACGGCTTGACGGTGACAGAAGGCAGCAGCAATACAGTGATTGGTGCGGGTAGCTTAAGTGTTAGCAATGGCACAAACAGCCTAGCGCTTGATGCAACGAAAGGCACACTTGAAGGCTTAAGCAACAAAGACTTAAGTGCAACAGACTTTGCAACAGTAGGACGTGCGGCAACAGAAGAACAATTAAAGATTGTGAATGATGCGCAGACAAAAACAAACGACTACGCTGTTAAATATGACGACAAAGCAGGTGTACCAAACAAAGACAGCGTGACCTTTGCAGGTCAGGCGGGAACAACTCCTGTTGTTGATCCAGCGACAGGTAAAATGACAATGTCAGGTGGAACCAGTCTGAACAACGTAGCAAGTGCGGGAGATTACACAGATACAGCGAATGCGTACAAAGGTGTGAATGCAGGCGACTTGAACAATGCGGTGTCAGATGTGACCAACAAAGGCTTAAACTTTGCAGGCGATACAGGCACAGACGTTGCACGTAAACTTGGCGAGAAAGTGAATGTTAAAGGTGGCGTCACAGATCTAAGCAAACTCAGTGATAACAACATTGGTGTAGTTGCAGATGGCACAGA
>NZ_RAXT01000183.1 GCF_003611475.1 Acinetobacter rongchengensis
TTCCTTACCTCGAGCTAGATACATATTGCCTTTGTCGTCTTCAGCGTAGATGGGCAGATCTACATGATAATCGGGACTACCATTTTTGAGATAAGTGACAGTTACGCAAGGTCGTTTGATCGTTACAGTTCTATTTGAATGAGTTAAAGCATCTCTAACAATTTTTTTAATTTCTACTGAGCCATATTCCTCTTTGTCACAATCTAATAAAACTCCTACATCAATATCATAATCTCCATTCTTAGGCTTAATCCCTGTGCCCAAGGCATAACTACCTTGATTAAAGTATTCAACAAATTGAGGACCATTTGGATCCTTTTTGAGTTCATCTTTTAAGGTGCTAATCAAAAGGTCACGTTTTTCACGTAATGTACTTTCTTCGTCATAACGACCTAATCGAATATTTGTGTGGAACTTAGCATAGTGTTTTTGTGGATTCGCCATATTGTTGTATTCCTGTAGTGCTTTTGTTGTTATGGGGATCTCCTATATTAAATACAAGTTAAGACATTAAAAAAAATAGAATTTTTAAAGGGAAAATTTAATCAAAAAATATTTAAACAAACGATGAGATGTATCAATCTCCAATTTTTAGCATTCCTTCCCAACTAAAATAGTTT
>NZ_RAXT01000184.1 GCF_003611475.1 Acinetobacter rongchengensis
ATGCCTCAATCTGACGGCTGCGAACCGCCAGGGACAGGCGCAATGTCAGATTCTGTCGCGGCCTTGGCGCGTGCCTGGAAGCGTTCATAGCAATCCAGCCCGCAGAAATGTTCGACGTATTCCGCGCCTTCCGGGGTGAAGGCGGCATCGAGCGGAATTTCTTTGCAGCATACGCAGCAGGTGGTGCAACTGGCAGTGTTCGGGGCGTTTGCGTTCATGGTGGTACTCCTCCAGATTGGTAGCGAAGCTCAAAGCTGCCCACTCTCGGCTGGCTGGGAAGCGGTCATGATCTTCCCTTGAAGGCCCGCAGCAGCCGCGTCACAGACAGGACAAACAAGCCGGTCAGCGTGAGGGCTGCAATACCCCAGTGCTCCCCGATGAACGCGCCGGCCGTCGTGCCGGCTAGCACAATGGCGAGAATCGGCAAATGGCAGGGACAGGTGAGCACGGCCAGCGCGCCCCACAAGTAGCCGGTGATCGGTTTGTGCGTCTCAGACGGCAAGTGCTCTGGGCTGTTCATGGCAGACTCTCCGCGTGCTGTGCCGGTTCGGTTGGCATGGCGGCCAGTTGCATTTCGAGGCTGGCCAGGGCCTCGCGCCGACGCTCGACGA
>NZ_RAXT01000185.1 GCF_003611475.1 Acinetobacter rongchengensis
ATGCAGCATCAGTCTCTAGCACAATCAAATCAAGAATTAGAAAAATCAAACCAGCAATTGGATGCCAAAGTTCAACATCTTGAAGTCACCAATCAGCAATTAGATTCTAAAGTTCAACATCTTTCTATTCTCAATCAAAAATACGAGCATGAACTCGCACTATTTAAACAGCACAAATTCGGCAGTAAAAACGAACATCTCACTGCAAAACAAATCCACCTGTGGGATGAAGCGGTTGAAGAAGATATTGCTGCGGTTGATCTAGAACTGGAACGGCTAAATGCAGATAAAACCGATGCAGCGACACAGAAAGCCAAAACCAATAAACCTAAACGTCGACCACTGCCAGATCATCTACACACCATCCGTATTGAGCATGAACCTGCATCAACCCAATGCGCTTGTGGCTGCCAACTCCGTCGTATCGGCGAAGATGTCAGTGAAAAACTGCATTTCAGACCGGCACAGTTCTATAAGGAACAGCATGTGCGTGGTAAATGGGTCTGTGATCAGTGTGACACCCTGACTCAGCAAGCGATGCCCGCCTATGTGATTGATAAAGGCATTGCTTCACCTGAACTGCTCAGCCATGTTTTGGTATCGAAA
>NZ_RAXT01000186.1 GCF_003611475.1 Acinetobacter rongchengensis
AAAGCGTCACTACTGATAGTGACGCTTTTCTTAGTTTGCCTGTTGAATTAAACAGTGAGTGATAGACCTCTTTTGGTTAGGACTTCATTAACCTTTTCATGCCATTCTTTAATTATTTTTGTCGTTTCTGCATTTTCACTAGAACAAATAACTAATGTTTTTCTTGGCTGAGGTAGTGTTTTCCCCCAAATGTCCCAATCCAATACACGAATAGGGCGCCTGAAAACAATCCAATCGGTTTCACTTTCATCATCATTGACTTCATAAGCTCCACCAATTACCTGAACTAATGCAATTAATTTGCCACCATTTTTAATAGCAACAATATCATTCACTTTCATTCTGTTAAAAAAGTCCTCTTTTTCAACCTGTCCTCCAGCCCATTTTCCTAAACCTATAATTTTTTTGTTCTCTAAAATTGAATGTAAAACTTCTGAAAAGCTTTGATCATCAGGGTGCATCTGCATATGCCAATATTGAGTCATGTTTTTTTTCCATAGGTAATTATGTTTGTTTTGTACTGAATTAATGAACGAGTGTCTACGAGTGGCATAAAGAAAGTTCGCTTATTGCCCCTCTGAAAAACCGCTTTTTCTATATCTAATT
>NZ_RAXT01000187.1 GCF_003611475.1 Acinetobacter rongchengensis
CGTAGAAATTGGTACAGCGATTGTAGATTCAACAGGCAACTGGAGCTTCACACCAAGCACTGATTTGGCAGAAGGCGCACATGCGATTGCCATCTCCCAAAAAGATGCAGCGGGTAATGAAAGTCCGAAGACCACACCAGTGAACTTCACAGTGGATAGCCTTCCGCCAACATCAACAGTTGAAATTCTAGGAATTACTGATGATAGCGGGGTTTCTACAGACTTTATTACCAATGACAATACTTTGCTATTCAATGGACAAGTGAACGGAACATTAGGGGCTGATGAAAAAGTTCAGATCAGTTTAGATGGTGGTGTAACTTGGAATGATGCGATTAGTGATGCCAATGGAACTTGGACGTTTGATTATACGGCCAATCCGCTTATGGATGGGACTTATACAGTTCAAGCACAGATCGTAGACCAAGCGGGTAACATAGGAGCAACGGCTACACAGGATATTGTTATTGATACAACAATCAGTGTTCCAGCACCTGCAATTTCAATGAGTAACTATGATGATGCAGGCGTTTCCTCTACAGACTTCTATTCGAATGATACGCAGTTTACTTTGAATGTAATAGGC
>NZ_RAXT01000188.1 GCF_003611475.1 Acinetobacter rongchengensis
CAATCAAGGCTTAAACTTTAGTGTGAATGGTGGAACTGCAGACAACGTTAAGCTTGGAGAAACGGTTAACTTTGCGAATGGCACCAATACAACAGCAGTGTATGATGCTGCAACCAACACCTATAAATACAATGTAGTCGATGCACCAGTATTTAGTGGAGTGGTAAAAGCGAACGGTTTTGATGCAAACAATCAAAAGATTACGAATGTCGCAGATGGAAGTATTGCAGCTGGTTCAAAAGACGCAGTGAATGGCGGTCAGCTTAATACAACGAATACGAATGTAAGTAATTTGACGACGACTGTAACGAATCAAGGCAATCAGATTGCGACTAATACAACGAATATTGCAACAAATACAAGTGATATCACTACCCTAAAAGGTGGTTTCAACTTACAAACGAATGGTAAGAACTCAGGAGCGATCAAAGCTGGAGATACAGTTGATATTGGTGTAGCAACACCAGCGGATACTAACCTTACAGCGACGAAGACAGGTAATAATGTAGCATTTGCCTTAAGTAAAACCTTAGATTTAACAAGTGTAACTACAGGCAACACAGTCATTAATAATACTGG
>NZ_RAXT01000189.1 GCF_003611475.1 Acinetobacter rongchengensis
TATCATTTCTTTTTTTATTTCAAATGCATCTAGTTTAGAAAAATCACAAATATCTTCTTCATTGTCAAAATCAAAATCTTCTACTAATGCTTCTAAGAATTTTAGCTCATCATCTTCTAACGAAAATGTTCCAGAGCTATCTTGTATGCACACTAATGATTTAGTCATATTACTCTTTCCCTAATTTGTTCAGGGTCTTTAAGCCTAAGTACAATTTGAGCAAGCTTCGTAATTGCACCTTGATGAGTCTTTTCTAGCTTTTGGGTGAATTTAGCTAATAACTTTAATAAAATAATGGTGTTATCACTTCTATAGACAAAGTAGAGGCGAACGTCGCCTTGTCTTAATCTATGTACAGTAATTTTTTTGTGTTTGCCTTCATGATCCTTATATGACATCTCAAATGCTGGATGGCAATCTCCCTTCTTGTGATAATGAGCACTTAAAGGTTGACCAGAAGCAGTTGCAATCAATAGGCTACTAAATAATTGAGAAACAACAACCTTTTCGTTTGCCTCTAATCGAGCAGTATCAGCATAGATTAGACTAAACTTCTTATGAGGTTTAATACAAATCA
>NZ_RAXT01000019.1 GCF_003611475.1 Acinetobacter rongchengensis
TTGTTAATGTCTTCAATAGACTCAAATTCCGCATGTGGTGACTCTTGCGGGACAAATACATTTGGGTGACGTCCATCAAAGCAATCAATATAATTAATATATCGAAAGCGATTTACCCAACGATCCATACCTAACAAGTTAAAGTTTGTTGCACTAATAAAGTAAATTGGTCGTTCGTTACGATGAAACATCAATAACATATCTGAAATACTGGTCACTTTATTGCTATTATTCATACTTGTTTCCTTAATCAATTTTTGTCCATTCTGAGGATAAATACTGCTCAAAAACTGTCGCAACATCTTCATTATTAGCAATGAATATTGATTTCTCATGCGATCGTTCTTCCTTACATCACATATCTTGCAACGTTATCCAGCTTGTAAATTCTGTATGAGTAGACGTTGTTTAGTATTTAATCCCAAGGCCAGTTCAGCTTCTTCAAGTGCAGATTGTTTGAAAATTCGGAACCCAAGTTCAGGACGGAAACCATGAATTTCTCGGACATCTAGTGCGCTCATAAATTTTAATATTTCCATACTGATCACCTGACCTGGTACTAAAATTGGAAAGCCTTGTGGATAAGGAATTACAAATAATGCAGAAACCAACTCTCGCCCTGCTGCAATGGCTAATGCAGCTTCACTCATATCGATATATTCGCAACTTTCATCTTCATAAGATAAGAAGAATGCGCGTCGGACATTTCCATCACGGGTAAAGGTTTCAAATGAAGGGTTTTGGCTTTGTCCTCTAAAAGCGCGATGAAATGCAGAAAAATCAGGTAATGGCGGTTGCTCTTGAGTCAAAGAACGCACCTTTTTCTCATGGATTTTACGTTCAACAGAACTCATATCTGCTATACGCATTTCAACATTTCGAGCAATTTTAATCAGTACTTCAATGAGATATGCAATCGCTGAACGTGTTGTTCCAATATTGGTAATAAATAAAACGGTGTTTCGAGATGTCTTATTGATTTGAATACCGTATTTATCCATTAACTCTTTGTTCTTGAATGTATCTCCATCCATTCCTATGTGACCAATCATTAATGTGGCACGTGTAGGATCCATTACAAATTCATCAGTATTCCATGCTCGTTCTAAATTCGTCCAACCATTGCCTTCATCAAAATAGCTATTAATGCCAGATTCACGATATTCTGCTGGAATCAGATCGCCCACTCTTAAAAATTGGAAATGATTTTTGAGTAAAGGGTGGTTCATCACTTGTTCACGCAAACTCATTGCCAACTCAAGCTGACGTTGAACTAACTCATAACCTTCCAATTCAACCTGTCTACGCCCCACATCTAAAGTTGCCAAGATTTGATAATTCGCTGAAGTTGAAGTGTGAGTCATGTAAGCTTCAAGGAAAGCCTCTTCACTTTTTTCTTTAAAATCCTGATCCCAAATATGGATCATTGAACCTTGACGGAGTGCCGTGAGCGTTTTATGCGTTGAATGAGTCGCATAAACACGTACTCGAGCCAATGCTGGATTCGGCATTAATCGAGTTTTTAGTAATTGCTCTGTATCATCCCAATCAATTGTTGCACTCCATTCCGCATAGCTTTGCGCATAAGCTGGGTCTTTAAAACGCTCTGCAAGTCTTGCCGCATTGGCCATGGCAGTTCGTTGGCGATAAATTGGATGACATCCTGCAAAAGCAAACCATGCTTCATCCCATAAAAAGACTAGATCTGGCTTGATGGCTAAACATTCCATCATTACCCGTTCTACATCATAAACAACCCCATCAAATGTACAGTTTGTGAGCAATACCAATTTAACTCGGTTTAATGTTCCTGCACGTTTAAAGTTCAATAAGGTTTCTTTAATGTGGGCAATTGGTACTGCACCATACATTGAATATTCATTGAGTGGATAAGAATCAAGATAAGCAACCTGTGCTCCAGTCAATACCAAGCCATAATGATGTGATTTATGACAATTGCGATCGACCAGTACAATATCGCCTTCATGCACCAAAGACTGAACGACAATCTTATTACAAGTCGATGTCCCATTCGTTGCAAAATATGTTCTGCGAGCACCAAATGCACGAGCAGCATATTCCAAAGCCAATTTCAGTGGCCCAACAGGATCTAGCAATGAATCTAAACCGCCAGATGTGGCTGAAGTTTCTGCCATGAATAAATTCATGCCATAGAACTGTGCCAAATCACCAATCCAATTGCTATTTAGAATGGCTTTACCTCTTGCTAGTGGCAAAGCATGAAACGTCCCTGTAGGCTGTTTCGCATAGTCTCTCAAAGCATAGAAGAAAGGCGTTCGATGACGTTCGCCAACGCCGCGCATAATGGCACTATAAAGTTCAATATGATCTTCCTCTCCAAAGAAGATCCGTTTAAAGACCTCACCATCTACACATGCTGCAATATCTTCAACGCCAACATCTGTCACAAGATACAAATCAAGTTCAGGACGAATTTTCGAGATTTGTCGCCCAAGCAACGGCCCACGCTCTAACTCAGGCATTGCTTCAATATCTGTATCTATTCCATTTAAGAAACGTTCCAATAATTCAATATGGTTAACCGAACGAAATGGAAAGCCATGACGAATGACAACAGCTTGTAAATTAAAATTGACCAAGGTTGCAATTAACGCATCTTCAAAGCTTGGTACCACGACGATATCGAATATAAAACTATCATCGACACTGCGTTTGCTTTGTACGCGACGGCGTAAAGCTTCTTCTTCACCTGCTGACATTTCATCAACAATGAGTACTTCAAAATATGGACGAGCCAAGCGTGCTTGTTGCTCGCTGTCTGTTTCAATTTGAGAAGGAAGTTCACGATCACTATCTAAAACATTATGATCGTGTCGATAAGTACTGGCTGTTAATGCTCGGTGAATACGACGTGCGATTTGATAAGCTGAAGCAAATTCTTCTCGTTCAATATACTGACACAAATCAGCAAATACACGTTTCCCAGGAAAAGCCCAATAACTTTCTATTGGTGTTAAAAGGCCAATCGTTTGTTGAACACGTTTTACAATTGATGCCCGATCATGAGCGTTAAGCACTAAACTACTTAAATAGCGAATATCATCGACCAAGTTAATCCAACCATCTGAACGTATTTCCCATACACTGCGGTGATTGCCTAAAGAAGTATTATGTTTTTGTTCTTGATGATTCATATATTGGCATCCTATGTCCTTATTTCCATTGACCTGCTTGCTATCTGAAATTTAATTTTCAGGTTTAGCCAATGTTCCTAATGTATCTAGATAGGTAAAAGCAGGATTACCCTTTTCATATACTGTGAAATCGCAATCTCGATCTCTAAAACTCTTTAATGGCTGACCTAATGTCCGTAATCCACGTCGACGTTCTCTCCTTACGCGTTCAAAATCTACCTCGATTGGAATAATCTCTGGACCAGCTCCAGACTGATGCAAAACATAACCTGATGGATCAACAACGATGGACTGACCAACACCACCATCTCCCACACCATTGATATCGATGAAATAAACTTGATTTTGCACTGCCGATGCTCGAGCAATTGCCAATTCAACATCACGATCAATACTGTCTGTCATCGTTGGGTGTAAAATCACCTCAGCACCCATTGCCGCTAAAGTACGTGTTGTTTCTGGAAACCACATGTCATAGCAAATAGACACACCAAAACGTCCAACTTCAGGTACATCAAAAATACAGAATTCAGTTCCACCTTCTACGTTCTTTTCATACGGGCGAAATGGGAACAACTTGCGATAACGCGTTACAATTTCTCCATTCGGATCTATAACCGACAGTGTGTTATAAACAATCGAGCCCTTTTCCTCATCTTCAACACGTTCAAACAAAGAACCTGTGATTAGCCAAAGACCCGTTTCATTCGCAAGATCAGCGAGTTGAGCTTCAGTTTGACTTGGTAAAGCTTCAGCTGTACTGTGTTTTGGTCCTAAAGGTGCCAATTCAGAAAACATCACCATTTTGACCCATGGATAACGCATGCGGATGTAACGCATATAATTACCCATTTGCTCAACATTGCTTGAAAATGCAGAAATCTGCATCTGAACACCAGCTATACCAAAATTGCTTAACATGAAATCCTCTTGATATGTTTAGGAAACCAATCTATACAATTCAATTATTTAGATTAATTAAATATTTTTTATAAAAATAAGGCTCTCTGTTTTGCAATAAAATAAATAAATTATTTTAACCACTTAAACAAATTTTCTGGATTGTTAAAAACATCTTTTCAATAGCTGCTAGTCTAAAAAACTATCCTATTGTTTTTTAATATTATTTAACACATCCTTGGTCTTAATTTTATAAAGTTCTTAGTCTTAATGTGTGCTTTCATATCAAAGCAAACAAGAACCAATTAATGAGAATACGAAAGAGCCAATTCATGTGATTTAGGTTAATAAACTTTGCATTTAAAAAAGGCCAATATTTTATAAAGAAAAATTCTGAAAAGCGCTATAAATCACACTATATTCACAACTTATGATCCTGTTGTTATTTTTATTTAGTTTTAAATTTTGTGCAAGAAATTGATTTAAATATCGATTAAATTGAATAAAAAACTGACCATGAAAAACATGATCAGTTCAGTACAACATAGAGTTGAATTATTCAGATAAATCTAGGCAAAGGTATTTTATTTCAAGATATTCCTCGATCCCAAATTTTGATCCTTCACGACCTAAACCTGATTGCTTAATACCGCCAAATGGAGCAACCTCATTGGAAATAGCACCTGTATTGATACCCACCATGCCATACTCTAGCTGCTCTCCCACACGCCATTGACGAGCAGTACTGCTCGTAAATAAGTAAGCAGCTAAGCCAAATTCGGTATCATTTGCCATCGCAACCGCTTCTTGTTCCGTTTTAAAACAGAATAAAGCAGCAAGTGGCCCAAATGTTTCTTCTTTCGCAACCTTCATTTCCTGAGTCACACCACTCAATACAGTAGGTTCAAAGAAAGTTCCTCCCAAAGCTGAACGCTTACCACCTATACGAACTGCTGCACCTTTCAACACTGCATCATCAATATGTGATTGAACTTTTTCTACAGCATTTTGGTCAATTAAAGGCCCTTGCGTTGTGTCACCTTGGCGGCCATCACCGACTTTTAATTTCGCAACAGCAGTCACCAAACGCTCTGTCAACTCGTTATAAATGCCTTCCTGAACATAGATACGATTTGCACATACACAAGTTTGTCCGCTGTTACGGTATTTACTTGCCATAATACCTTGTACAGCTTGATCAAGGTTTGCATCATCAAAGATCAAAACAGGAGCATTGCCTCCCAATTCTAATGAGAGTTTTTTAATATTTGAGGCAGATTGTCGCATTAAAATACGACCAATTTCCGTTGAACCTGTAAAGCTCAATTTGCGAACAATATCATTACTACAGAAAATTTCACCAATTTCAGCCGCTTGACCACTGATCGTGATCAAAACATCTTCTGGCAAACCAGCCTGTAAAGCTAAAACCTCAAGTGCATAAGCAGTCAAAGGCGTTTGTGCAGCAGGTTTCACTAACATTGAGCAACCCACCGCAAGTGCAGGTGCAGCTTTACGTGTAATCATTGCTGCAGGAAAATTCCATGGTGTAATTGCAGCTGTAACACCTATAGGTTGCTTCAGAACTAAAAGTCTTTGCTGAGCCTGTGTTTGAGTCAAAATATCGCCATCAACACGACGTGCCTGTTCTGCAAACCAACGAATAAATGAAGCAGCATAAGCAATTTCACCACGTGCCTCTGCCAGTGGTTTGCCCTGTTCTGCTGTGAGAATTTTCGCTAAATTATCTTGATGTTCAAGAATTAGCTTATACCATCCCCACAATACATCAGCACGAACTAAAGCAGTCTGCTTTTTCCAAAGCTGTTGCGCTTTTTCAGAACGACCTATTGCTGCATTGATTGCAAGCGCATCGTGTTTTTTTACCCATGCCAATGTTTCGTCAGTAGCCGCATCATTAACCTGAACATACTCTTTCGAAACAGGTGCTTCAAAAGTAATATCAGGATGTTTCAACAAATACTGTAGATCACCTTGCATCATGCAGATTTCTCCATTGCAGTTGAACGACTAGCATTAAGCGCGGCAAAAGCATCCATTAAAATACTCAAGCCCTGATCGAATTGCTCAGTCGGAATGGTTAATGGATATAAGAAACGTATCACATTCGCATTTTTACCACAGGTCAACAGCAATAAACCTTTTTCCATTGCGTAGTTTTGTACAGCTTTAGCTTGTTCGGATGTTTGTACTTCAACAGCAATCATTGATCCAAGCGCTCTGATTGCAGTAACGATGTTACTACTCTCTTTTTGAATCGAATTGAGTGTTGAAACTAATTTTTGACCAAGCTGATTAGCACGTTCGCATAGACCTTCTTCTTCAATCACATCCATCACTGCATGTGCTGCAGCAATAGAAACAGGACTACCCGCATAAGTTCCACCCAAGCCTCCTGGGTTTGGAGCATCCATCACTTCTGCACGACCAACCACACCTGAAATAGGAAAACCGCCCCCCATACTTTTTGCCATTGTCATTAAATCAACTTTGGTTTCAAAATGATTCATGGCAAAAAATTTACCTGTTCGAGCAAAACCAGACTGAACTTCATCTGCGATCAATAAAATACCGTGTTCATCACATAAAGCTCTTAAGCGCTTTAAGAACTCAGCAGGTACGATATGGAAACCACCTTCCCCTTGAACAGGTTCAAGTACAATCGCGGCAACATCATGTGGTGCAATATCTTCATGTAAAATATTTTCAACACTTTCAATTGCATCATCCACGCTAATCCCTTGCGCAATCACAGGGTAACGAGCATGAAAAACACCACCTGGCATCAATCCAAAATCACGTTTATACGGTGCAACTTTACCTGTCATTGCCATCGTCATAAATGAACGACCATGAAAACCATTACCAAAAGTAATGATGCCCTGACGGCCTGTATACGAGCGTGCAATTTTCACTGCATTTTCTACAGCTTCAGCTCCCGTTGAAAAAAAAGCAGATTTTGTGGGTTGGGTAATTGGGGCTTTTTCATTAATTCGTTCAGCTAAAGCCACATAACTTTCGTATGGGGTAATTTGATATGCCGTATGTGTAAATTTACTTAATTGTTCAGTAACAGCGGCTATGACTTTAGGATGGCGATGTCCTGTATTTAATACGGCAATCCCTCCAGAAAAGTCGATATACTGTTTACCTTGCATATCCCAAATCGTGGCATTCTCCGCTTTCTCCGCATACCACTGACACATCACGCCTACACCACGTGGAGTTGCTTGCTGTTTACGCGCATTCAGTGCAGAATGTTTATCATTCATTAGATTCTCTCAATATTTATAAGCATCAATTACAATTAGGGACTCGATATCCATAATTTAATTTTTGGATCAGTAATCACAGGATTCTCATAATTTGGCCTGTCTGATAACAACTGACGAGAGCCATTTACAACCTGCAGGAGAGAGCCAATTGCGTAGTTTACTTGGAGATTATGTCCTACAGCGCCTACAGCAGGAAACTGAGGGAAAATTGCATCAACGACTTTTTCATTGTTTACGCAGTGCAATTATTGAAGGGGTGATTCAACCCAAAGTACGCTTACCTGCGTCTCGGGATTTAGCTCAAGAAATACATGTTTCACGCAATACAGTGTTAACCACCTATGAGCAATTGCAAGCTGAAGGTTATTTAGAAGCACGCACTGGACATGGCACATGGGTATCTGAACAACTACCAGAAGCATTTTTAAATACACATATTCATTTAGATAATGCTTCAGGAGATAAAATACAAAATTCCTATACATTATCTAAACGTGGTTCTAATTTAATCGAATATGCGGCTGCATCACCACATCAGTGGGGAGCTTTTGTTCCTGGTGCACCTGATGTAACAGAGTTTCCACATCATATTTTCAGTAGAATTCAGTCTAGATTAAGCCGTGAACCAGATATCGACTGCCTGATTTATAGCAATGCAGGTGGCTGTATCGAACTACGCCAAGCGTTGGCGGATTATTTGCGTATTGCACGTTCAGTTCAATGTGATGCAGACCAAATTATTATTACCGAAGGTGTTCACCAAGCCATCGATTTAGTATCTCGAGCACTCAGCGATATTGGAGACCCAGTATGGATTGAAGATCCTGCTTATTGGGGGATGCGGAATACTTTAAGAATGAATGGATTAGACCTTCACCCAATGCCTGTGGATGCTAATGGTATTATTCCTAATACACGCTTTGATCAGGCGCCAAAACTAATTTTTGTGACTCCTTCCCACCAATATCCACTAGGATCACATTTAAGCCTAGAACGAAGAAAACAATTAATACACATTGCTCAAAAGAATAATAGTTGGATTGTAGAAGATGATTACGACAGTGAATTTCGTTTTTCAGGATCACCTTACCCATCACTACAAGGCTTGGAACAAAACGCACCTGTTTTGTATATGGGAACTTTTAGCAAAACCATCTACCCATCTTTACGAATAGGCTATTTAGTTGTTCCTAAACCATTATTTCCACTGTTACGCATCGCCGCAGCAGAATTATATAGAGGTGGACATTTACTGGAACAAAAAGCACTCGCTGAGTTTATCAGCGAAGGTCATTATGAAGCACATATCAGACGTATGCGTTTACTTTACGGTAAACGAAGAGATTTTTTAATTGACCTCATTACACGATATCTTGGCAGTGCATTTATTCATGAATATGATCAAGCAGCAGGCTTACATCTCATTCTAAAACTTCCTGAATTTTGTAATGATATAACCATTGCAACCATGGCTTTAGAACGTGGCATAAAAGTCAGACCGCTTTCCCAATATTACATGCAACCAACCATGCAAAGAGGATTACTCTTAGGTTTTGCATGTGTGAATGAAAAAGATATGTTGATGGCTTTTGGTGTCTTACTACAATGTTTAAGAGAAGCTGGAATATCGACATTGTCTTGATTAATGGATCGTCTTGATTAAATAGCCGTAAAGTATAAATATCATTCGTGAATCAAATGCAGGACTATTTCTTTAGAAAACTCGATATGTCTTGAAAATCATGTTCTATTGCATGTCGTGCATTTTGTTCCATCTGTCTAAACTGATTAAGTATTTTTTCTCCCAAATCTGTGACTTTTGCGCCGCCGCCATGCGTGCCACCTTTTTGGGTTTCAACCAATGCCGACTGAAAACTATGATTCATGGTTTCAACCAACTGCCATGCACGTCGATAACTCATATTCATGTTTTTTGCAGCTTGAGAAATTGAACCTGAACGCCGAATTTCCTCTAAAAGTTCAGCCTTCCCTGGTCCAAATGCGATGTCTTCGTTAAACAACACTCTTAACTGTAATTTTAATTTGGCATCATGCATATATTTACTCTAATAACGACATTCTCGAATAAAGCTCACTGAAAACTGCTTACATTTATTGGTTTCTAGCTAGCAAGTTCCTAAACCCGCTATTAAATGATTCAATCAATAAAATTAAGAAAATAAATCTATGTATATAAAACAAAACCATCACCACGGCAAAAACTCGCCAATGTTAAACCAGATTGCTTTGCCATATTGATCGCCATACTGGTTGGCGCTGAAATACATGCCAATAAGCCAATATTCAGTTGTGCGCATTTCCGAATCAACTCATAACTTGCACGACTGGTCATGACCACAAAACCCAGACTGACATCATACTGATTTTCAGAAATAAAACCCAAGAGTTTGTCTAAAGCATTGTGTCTACCGACATCTTCAAATAAGGCAATAATTTCGCCACCTTCTACCCACGCAGCAGCATGTGCTCCACCTGTGACTTGAGTGATTTTCTGCCGAATATTCAATTGAGAAATTGCTTTGGGAATTTGAGTCAACCATATCTCAGAGAGTTGTGTGGTGATTTGAGGCAAATCCAAATGAAGTTGCTGTAGGCTTTCAATTCCACATACACCACAACCTGTACGTCCGATCATCATTCGACGATGTTGTTTCAGTGCCATGAAAGCTCGGGCTGAAATGGTCATTTCAACTTGAATACCCAATTCTGTTTCTTGTATTTCAAGAGAATAAAGTTCTTTCAAATTACTCAAAATACCTTCAGACAGGCTAAAACCTTTGGCAAAAACTGCAATATCTGCTGGGGTTGCCATCATCACAGCATGTGAAATTCCATTATAAACCAGTGCAATAGGATATTCTTGTACCACAAAATCTGACTGTTCAACAGTTGTATTCTGATTTAAACGCTGGATATCAACGCTTTCATATCCCTGAGAATTCAACCTCTACTCCCTCATATTCACTTTCGCTATAATCCCTATAAACATCTGAAAAGCATCATTTGTTTAGAATGGCACTCTATAATCAAGTACCATTCTATAAAGCAATACAATGTTTACAACCTGTACACTTTATCCTGCTCTATTCACAATTTGATTAGCATCTTCAGGATCTACGGCTTCTGCCAAATTGAAATGTTCAGGTGCTTGCCCTGCATGCAAAATCACAGGTACACTTTTCGATGCAGGAATTTTTGCATATTTATCATGGCTACTGAGTGCTACCAACGGATTAGTTTCAGGATAATACGCAGCTAAACTCCCTCTAGGAATGTTATACGGCACAATACGGAAACTGTGAACGATACGTTTCACCCCATCAGAATAAATACTTTCGATATCTACCCATTGATCTGCAACAAAACCAGCCGCAGCAATATCTTCAGCATTCATAAACAAGACACGGCGCTGACCGAAGACCCCTCTATAACGATCATCTAATCCATACAAAGTCGTGTTGTACTGGTCATGTGAGCGTGTCGTCATCAAGGTATAGACTTTTGCACCAGTGTATTGTTCAGCATATTTATTTTCTTTATCCGTATAGACTTCCGCCAATGGGGTAATTAAAAATTGTGCCTTACCCACTGGGGTATTCCACACATGTTGATTGGCAGGATGTTCTAAGTGGAAACCGCCTGGCTGATAAACACGTGCATTAAAATCATGGAACTCATCAAAAACTTGTTCAATCGAATCACGAATGCGGTCATAACTCTCCACATACCATTTCCATTTAATATCACTGTTGGGCAAGACTGCTGTAGCCATACGTGCCACAATATCAGGCTCTGATAATAAATCATTGGAAATTGGTTCATTACGTCCAGCAGAAAGATGCACATTACTCATTGAATCTTCAACACTAACAGCCTGTACACCATGTAGCTGCTTATCAATTTCGGTACGACCTAAGCACGGTAAAATGAGTGCTTCTTTACCACAGACCAAATGACTACGATTCAGTTTCGTTGCAATGTGTACTGTTAAATTACAACGACGTAATCCTTCTTGTGTGTATGGTGTATCAGGGGTTGCAACGGCAAAATTACCACCTAAACCGATAAAAACTTTTACATTCCCCTCATACATCGCTTTGATGGTATCGACCACCCCAAAACCATGATGACGTGGTGATTTGATTCCAAAGACACGATCAATATTGTCAAGTAATTTAGCACTTGGTAATTCATTAATTCCCATAGTCCGATCACCTTGTACATTACTATGTCCACGAATCGGTGCTAAACCTGCCCCAGGTCGACCTATATGTCCTCTTGCTAACATTAAGTTTGCGAGCATATGTACATTTGCAGTACCATGACGATGCTGTGTAATCCCCATGCCCCAACAGAAAATTGCAGTTTTGGCATCTAGATACAGCTTAGCTAAAGATTCTAAATGCTCAGGTGAAAGACCTGTATGTGCATGAATATCAGGCCATGCAGTACGGTCAATCTCTTCGATCATGGCATCAAAACCAACAGTGTTCATTTCAATAAATGAACGGTCAAAGACACTTTTCTTGCCCGCAGCAAGTGCTTGTATATCCCATTCACGTAGATGTTTTAACATCCCGAACATGAGCGCATAGTCACCGCCTACTTTCGGCTGGAAATAATAACGACTTATTGGTGTACTGCCATTGGTCATCATTTCAACAGGTGCCTGAGGATCTTGGAAGCGTTCTAATCCACGTTCTTTTAATGGGTTAATCGCAACAATATTGCCACCACAACGAGAAACTTCACGTAAAGTTCCCAACATGCGTGGATGATTGGTTCCTGGATTATGCCCAAAACTGAAAATCGCATCAGCGATATCAAAATCGTCTAAGGTCACCGTCCCCTTACCGAGACCAATCGAGTCGAGTAAACCGACACTGGTGGTTTCATGGCACATATTTGAACAATCAGGGAAGTTATTGGTTCCATATTCACGAACAAAGAGTTGGTAAAGGAAAGCAGCTTCATTACTGGTACGACCAGAGGTATAAAATGCGGCTTGATTTGGATCATCCAAAGCTTGCAAATGTTTAGCAATCAGCTTAAAAGCATCATCCCATGAAATTGGCGTATATTTATCCGATACAGGGTCATAGCGCATTGGGTCAGTCAAACGACCTGAATCCTCGAGGAAGAAATCGCTTTGTTCAGACAACCAACTGACCGTATGTGTGGCAAAAAATTCTGGGGTTACTCGTTTTGAGGTTGCCTCGAATGCAACAGCTTTGGCACCGTTTTCACAAAAGTTAAAGGCATGTGCATCTTTTTTTTCAGGCCATGCACAGCCGGGACAATCAAACCCAGTCGGTTGGTTAATATTGAGGAGTGTAATCGCCCCTTTTTTAAATACTTCTTGTCGTTTTAAATTTCTTGCAACACTTAATAAAGCGCCCCAACCACCAGCAGGATGCGTATAAGGTTCTATTCGTGCATAACTTGGCTGATCATCGTTATGCTTTTGATCCTCAACATTTTCCATATTCCAGCCCTCTGCGTCCGTTTTTCCATAAAAAGATGCTTATTACTTTACTTAATATAACTTACTTCATTGTTCAAAATAGGTTGCAATAACAATTAAAAAACATATGTATAAATCACATAATTAAACCATCATTTAAATTATTCAACGTTGTTTTATTGCAACTTTTTAAAAAAATATCAGTTTTATTTTTTTAATATCCTCTCTTTTTTACGAGATTTCAATCGTCAATTTATAATGAGTTATAATGAGAATTGTATCTTAAAATAGCCATTTAGACTGGCTTTTGAATTTGCATAACAACATAAAAAACAAGAATCCAAGGGTACACAAAAACTAAATTGTTGAAGTTGATATTTAAAATAAAACGACTCATACTGCTTTATAAATGATCTTATCCTGTGATTAAACAAGGTTAATTACGACTATGGACGGCTCGACTAAAACATTAGCAACACCCGTAAAAATGCCGCTAGTCACCAATGCATCAACGCAGTTGGTCGATCAATTTGGTCGCCATAAACATAAACTCAGAATATCTCTCACGGATCGTTGTAATTTTCGTTGCAGTTATTGCATGCCAGATAAACCAGAGTGGCTCGCTAAAAAAGATATTTTAAGCTTTGAAGAATTATTAAAATTTTGTGAAATTATGGTGCATTTGGGCATCCAACATATTCGTTTGACAGGCGGTGAACCGTTGATGCGTCAAGGTGTTGTGAACTTTATTCATGATTTGAATCGATTCAAAGCACATGGCTTACAACGTATTTCCATGACAAGCAATGCCTTCTATTTAAAAAAGTATGCGCACGCTTTGCAACAAGCGGGTTTAGATGACCTCAATATTAGTTTAGATAGTATTCATCCTGATACATTTAAAAGTATGACCAAACGCCCACTCGAACCTGTACTACAAGGGATTGCTGAGGCACTGCATGTCGGCATTCCGATTAAATTAAACTGTGTTTTAGTTGCAGGCAAAAATGATCATGAAATTGTTGAACTCACTCAATGGGCATATGAGCAAAATATAGAATTACGCTTTATTGAATATATGCCGTTAGACCAACCTCTGCACTGGCAGCCTGAAAAAGTAATTATTGAAGATCAAATTATTCAAAAACTTACAGCACATTTTCAGATAAAAAAACAACAAAGACAGCATGATCCTGCAACAATTTACCGTCTCAACAATGATTACAAATTAGGCATCATTTCGACCATCAGTAAACCTTTTTGCCAAACTTGCGATCGTTTGCGCTTAACAGCAACAGGTGAATTATTCACTTGTTTATTTGCAAATGCTGGTACACCGTTACGTGATTTACTTCAGAAAAATGATTTATCTTCACTAACAACGACGATTATGGATGCTGTGTGGCATAAAAAAGCTGGATTCATTGCACATCAACAAGCGCCGATACGTAAAATTAGTATGCATGCCATTGGGGGATGATTTTAAATATTGTCGGGCACTTCAGCTGTCACTAGATTTATTTTTGTGTTATCTAAATAAGTAATAATTTTTTCTCCTGATCAAACAGTCTGACTTAGGCAATACTGAAGATCTGTATTTTAATTTTTCGGAAAATTCTATGAAAAATGTTGGCATGAAGCCAGAAAGCTATCGAGTTGCAACCGCAACTTCTGAACTGCTTGCACCAGCGCATTGTTTACAACTTCTTGCAGATGGCAATACTGAAAAAGGTGACGCCCTGAAAACAGCACGAATTGCTGGAATCATGGCTGCAAAACGTACCGATGAACTGATCCCCCTGTGCCATCCTTTACCGATTTACCGTGCCGATGTTGATTTTGAATTACTCGCTGACCGAGTCATTATTCAAGCGACTGTTGAAACCATTGCACCAACAGGTGTGGAAATGGAAGCATTAACTGCGGCTAGTCTTGCTGCACTCACGATTTATGACATGCTTAAACCGCATTGCGAACCGCATGAATTGATTATTCAACAATGTAAATTAGACCTGAAAAAAGGCGGAAAATCGCATTATAAACGCCATTTACGCCAACCCGTTTCAGCAGCAGTATTGGTACTCTCTGACACTGTTGCAGCAGGTCGAAAACCAGATACAGCAGGCCGTTCAGTCGTAGATACTTTGACCGAAGCAGGTTTTGACCCGATTCATTATCAAATTTTGCCTGACGAAGCAGATCAATTAAAAGAATTGGTTTTAAAATTAACACAATCCTATGCTTGCGTGATTACGGTGGGTGGAACAGGTATTGGTAAACGAGATATTACTGTCGATACTTTACAGCCTTTACTTGAACGTGAGTTAAATGGCTTGATGGAAGCAGCACGTGCATTTGGACAAAAGCGCACACCATATGCAGCGATGTCTCGTGGTGTTGCAGGCTTTATCGATCGTTCATTGGTGATTACTCTACCGGGCAGTCGTGGTGGTGCAAGTGAATCGATGGCAGCTATTTTACCTGCTTTAGTGCATATCTTTGATGTATGCCGAGATCTGCCACATCCCGGAGGTTATGAATGAGTTGTTCAGGTATCGGCTTAATTACACTTAATCAAGCTTTAGCACATTACAGTTCAGTCAAAACACTCAAACCTATGACTGTACCGTTAATTCAAGCACATCAGCATGTTCTAGCCGCAGATGTACAATCAGCGGTTTCACTCCCATTGTTTACTCAAAGCGCAGTAGATGGATATGCACTCAGAAGTGAAGATTTACTCGCTGGGATTACTAAGTTTGAACTGGTTGGAGAAATTCGTGCAGGCATAGCTGAGCATGTAGAAATTCAAACAGGTCAAATGGTTCGTATTTTTACAGGTGGAAAACTTCCAGATTCAGCAGATACTGTTGCACGACAAGAGATTATTACACGTACTGAAAATTTAGCCATTTTAAATCAGCCTTTAGAAAAAGGGACGGACATTCGTTATCAAGGCGAAGAGCTCACAGTCGGTACAATCCTTGCAAATCAAGGTCAGCGTTTAAGCAGTGGTTTAATCGCAGCGTTGAGTATGGCAGGCGTGCAGGAAGTACAAGTTTATCAACAACCTAAAATTGCGGTTCTGATCACAGGGGATGAAGTTAGCACCCAATTGGATAATGAATCTAAAGTTTTTGATGCAAATGCACCGATGATTTTAACGTGGCTCAAAGAACAAGGCTTGAATGATATTCATTTAGAGCATGTGATTGATGATGAAAATATTCTCACTCAAGCATTATCCAATGCCATGAATCACTATGATCTCGTCATTACCACAGGTGGTGTTTCTGTCGGGGATTATGATCTGATTCGCCCTGTATCTATGGCTTTAGGCGCGAAAGAAATCTTTTGGCAAGTTGCACAAAAACCGGGTAAACCGCTCTATTTTGCTGAATATCAAAAAGAACATCACCATGCCTATTTACTGGGCTTACCGGGTAATCCTGCCGCAGTTCTTACCTGTCTTGCGGTGCATGTTTCGACATTATTGGCGACATTGCAAGGTAGCCACTCACCGATGCCTGCATGGAAAAAAGCTCGCCTCACAGACAGTGTAAAACAAGACAGTCGTGAACAACTATTACGTATGGTTGTGAATGTGAATGATTATGGCCAATTGACTGTTTCAAAACTGGGTAAACAACAGTCACATATGCTCAGCAATTTAAACCAAGCCAATGTGATTGTTCGAATCCCTGCTCGATCAGATACGCCATTATTGGACTATGTCGATTTTATTGCACTATAAGCGTCGATGAATAAGTACAGATCAATTGCTTCAAATGAAACCTTCTGCATTGCATTATTTGCGGTCATTATGAATGTTTTGCTTTATTTTAAAGCAAATGCAGAGGTTTGAAAATTTAGCCTAGAGGGTCATCATACAAATATAAGGTCAATATGATGCAAAACTATCCCACAACAGCACTGGTCATTTTAGCAGGTGGGCAGGCTACACGAATGAATGGTCAAAATAAGCTCTTACAAAGCTTTGACAATGAAGTTCAGCTGTTAAAAATATATCAGGCTTTTCTAGGGCAAGTTGATGAAATATGGATCAATAGTCATCGAGACTATGAACGTTATCTAGAATTGATCTCGGACATTGGCTATTTCAAAGATGAGACAGAGGGTTTTTTAGGACCATTAATCGGCATGAAAAGTGCTTGGTCTTATGTCCAATCTGATTATGTTTTATTTATCCCATGCGATATTACCGAAATTCCACAAGATATATTGCTGTATCTGCATCAAGCTTTAGAACAAAATCCGCTATCTTCCGTGGCTTATGTTTCTATCAACGGGCAAGCACTCTACCCTTTCTGCTTACTCAAACGTAGCAGTGTTGACACGCTCACTCAGCATCTACAACATCAACAATTGAGTTTAAGGCGATGTTTTGCAGAACTTGCGCCACAAGTTGTTAATATTCAGAATCAGAATCTGAAATACCACAGCCTAAACTCTTTTGAGGAATTACAACACTATCAGAAATAATCCATTGAACATTAAACAGATAGAAGATCACTGCTTAAAAAATTCAATTGGGTCACAGGGCTATGTAAAAAATGGATGATCAAGTTATTTTACCAAACAAGATAAATAACAAGGTCACTTTCAGACATGTGCTTTTCAATTTTTGATGATTAAATTGGATCGTGCTAAAGTGCATGAATACCTATTTAATATCAATAAATGACTTATCCTTTTAAAGTTTAAAACAGTTCCAATATAGAGGCAGATATGCAGGAAATTAATATAAAAGTTGAATCTTATGGTGCAATTGAAAAACACCTACCTGCTGACCTGAGCTTAAGTTGTGCACCCAATAGTTTGGTTGTTGATGTATTAGCGCAAATTAAGCAACAATATCCTTCAGTTTCTGAGATGATAGAACGCTGTGCCTGTGCAATCGGTGAAGATATTATTTCCCGCCAAAGTATCTTAGAAAAAGACAGTACCTTAGTTTTACTCTCACCTGTTGCAGGAGGTTAATATGTTACAGTTTGCTCGCATCCAAGATACTGCACTCAATTTAGATCGTTTTGACACCATTCAAGCATTTCCAGAATGTGGTGGAACAGGTATTTTTATTGGCACTGTACGAAATCACCATGAAGGACGTTCAGTTCAGGCACTTAAATATACAGCCTATGCACCCGTTGCAGAAAAGATGATTCGAGCGATTGAACAAGAAATACAAGAAAAATATAACATTCACTATGTCCGTGTTATTCATCGTATTGGAACATTAGATATTGGCGATAAAGCCATTATTGCGATTGCCTACGCTCCCCATCGTAGGGAAGCATTTCAAGCTTGTGAAGAAGCTGTTGAACGAGTGAAACATGAAGTTCCTGTATGGAAAGAAGAGTTTTATAGCGATGGAAGCAGCCAATATGTTGCAGGCTGTTGTATTCGCCAAGACTATGATCACAACCATGATGAAAAGCATCACCATCATTCAGATGAAACTCATATTCATAGACATACATAAATAATCTATGTTGAATCAAATATAGCGTTAATCTGAGTGGTATTTAAAAGACAGTTTTAGATAAGACTAGGATTAAAAGCATGATCCAATTGTATTCGATATTCATTTGGAGACATTCCTGTCCAATGTCGATAGGCTTTTCTAAAATTTGATGTATCCGAAAAACCAAGTCGTGCTGCAATTTCATCAATCGTTAAAGTTGTTCCTTGCAAATATTCATCTGCAAGCCGTCTTCTGGTGGTGTCTATAATGTCTTGATAACTGATATTGTGATCTGCCAAACGGCGATACAATGTTCTTTTGGAAAGATGTAAACGTTCAGCCATTTCTTGAGCTGTCGGAAAATTATCTACTTGATCCATAAGAATAAGACGTATTGTTCTAATCAATTCAGGCGTTTCATCATCTTCAATTCCAAGCATTCGCTCACAAAAAGATTTACACATATCAGCAGTCATTGGATTAGCATTTGGACAAGCAACCTCAAGCCATTTCAAATCAAAATGCCATTGCAACACACCTGTATCAAATTCGATTGGACAATGGAAAACCTTTTGATATTCATCGGCATGTTCAGGGGCAGGATACGGAAGTAAAAGTTTTTTAGCTTGAAATGGACCTTCCAATACACTCTCAATCAAAGTTTGCATTGAACTGAACCAAAATTCACAAATCAAGGGTAATAATTTTCCTAACGCAATGACTTCTTTTCCTTCAAAAATTGCCGCATCTGGCTCAATTCGAAAAGACTTCTGTAGGACGGGACCAGCCAATTTGATATGGCGAATACCTAATTCCACTGCTTGTTTAAAGTTTTTGGACGAATAAAGTGCATAGCCATAAATCCCGAAATCTGAAAGCCGTTGCTTTTGCCCCGCTTTGATTCCAGTTAAAGGATCTTTTGATAAGCGAAGAATATTCTGGAATAACTGTAATTTTTGGTGTTGTGCAATCTGAGATGTTGCATTGTTTAAAACGGTATAAGTGATTCCAGTTCCTTGAAGTAGTTCCTGTAAAGAGTGTCCCTGTCGGAGCATTTCATCGATGAGACTGGTTAAACCTTGTATTACCGTACCTTGACCTAATGCTGAAGTATCATAACATGCTTCAATAAAACGATGCTGTTGAGTCATTTTATTTATACCACCCATCGAATAAGCCATTGAATGGCACTAAATTACCTTTCATTGTCTCAATTTAACATCGACTCTTGGTCCTATCAAGCATAAAGTTTAACCAAGAATCAGTATGAATGGAGTTACAGTAGAAATGTCTATTTTGCAGGAAACAGATCATACAGCACATGAACACATGCAATCGGTTTTTGACAGACAAAGTGCTGCGTTTAAAACTGCGCCCTATCCCGATTCAGATTCACGACGTACGGATTTAATTAAACTCAAAAAACAAATTATTCGTTATCAAGATGTGATTGCAACAGCAATCAATACCGACTTCAGTTCAAGATCTGTAGATGAGTCAAAATTGCTAGACTTGCTCGGCTCTGTTCTTGAAGCTGAACATGCCATTCGTCATTTACGTCGTTGGATGCGGCCAAGTAAACGCAGCACAGAGTTACTTTTTCTGTCCAATCGCTTGAGTGTTCAATACCAACCCAAAGGTGTAGTTGGCGTGATTGTACCGTGGAATTTTCCTGTTTATTTGGCACTTGGCCCATTGGTTGCTGCCATTGCAGCAGGGAACAGAGTTATGATCAAACTTTCTGAGCTAACTCCTGCAACCAATGCAGTGATGCGACGCATGCTTGCGGAAATTTTCACAGAAGATCAAGTTGCTGTTTTTGGCGAGGAAATTACCAATCCTGCTGCATTCACCGCTTTGCCTTTTCATCATATTGTTTTTACAGGCTCTCCTGCGATCGGTCGTGTGGTGATGCGTGCAGCTTCAGAAAACCTAACGCCTGTAACACTTGAACTGGGCGGAAAATCTCCTGCTCTTGTTAGTCGTCACTACCCACTGGCAGATGCAGCGAAGCGTATTTTGCATGGTAAAGCAACAAACAGTGGGCAAATTTGTGTTGCACCTGACTACGCACTGATTCCTAAAGAAAATGTTGAGCAGTTTGCCGAAGAATGTAAATCCAGTTTTACCGCGATGTATGGCAATAACATCCGTGATAATGACAACTACACTTCAATCGTCAATGAACGTCATTTAAAACGTATTCAAGAAATTCTAGCGGATGCACAACAAAAAGGTGCGCAAGTCATTGCATGTGGTGAATACAATCCTGAACAAGATGCACGGCGTATGCCTGTACATATTGTGCTGAATTGCACAGCTGACATGCGCATTATGCAAGAAGAACTGTTTGGTCCTGTACTTCCAATTGTGGCATACGACACGCTGCAAGATGCGATTCAGTATATTAATGCAGGTGAACGACCATTGGCTTTATATTGCTTCACGCATGATTCACAAGAACGTGATCATATTTTAAAACAAACACATTCAGGCGGTGTCACTGTCAATGACTGGGGCTGGCATGTAGTCAATCACGATGCACCTTTCGGCGGAATCGGAAATTCTGGAATGGGAACTTATCATGGCGAAGAAGGTTTTAGAGAACTTTCACATGCAAAAACAGTGTTTATGCGTCACCGTTTCTTTCCCACCCAATTGTTCTATCCACCTTATGGCACTTGGTTACAAAAACTTGCGATACACTTTTTCTTAAAGAAAGCTGATCCAAACCTTAAATAAAGCTGAATGGATCAAAACATTGAAAAGCACCTATCCATGTGAGGTGCTTTTTATATTTACGCTCTATGTTACTTTTATCAAAAAAATGATTGCGACGAAGTTAATTCAGCATTTGGCTCAAAACAACTTAAAGCAACCAAATATGCTCTGTTAATTGTTTAATTTCACTCATATCATGGCTGACATATAACATTGGAATATCAGTTTCCAGTTGAACCTTTTGAAAAAAAGGAATAATTTCCAGCTTATGTGCAGCATCAAGTGCAGATAAAGGTTCATCTAATAATAATAATTTTGGTGAATATAATAATGCTCGCCCTAATGCAACCCTTTGCTTTTCTCCACCAGAAAGCTTCGTAGGCATACGACTCAGTAAATGATTTAATTTTAGTAATTCAATAATATAGTCTGGATCAAAACGCTGTTTTTCCGTTGCAACCCGTTTATATCCAAACAATAAATTTCGCATAACTGTCATATGTGGAAATAACTGAGCATCTTGAAAGACTAAACCCACACTACGTTGCTGCGGACTTAAATTGATTTTCTGTTCTGAGTCAAACCACGTTTGATCTTTAATTTTAATCCATCCATTTGCAGGAGTATTTAACCCTGCAATGGCATGTAAAATACTGGTTTTCCCTGAACCAGAAGCACCAAAAAGACCGATGACATGATGTTCAGATGCATATGCTTGATCGAGTTTAAATTTTCCTAAATTTAACTGAATATGACAATCAATCATCCAATTAACGCCCTCTCTTTTTTTTCTGATAGCGATGAAACCATTGGGCAAACCATAAGGCAAAGAACGCAACTGTTAATGACAGAATGATTAAGCGCCATACTGCATGTTCAGTATCAGGTTGTTGCATCAAACTATACATCGCCAAGGGCAATGTTCTAGTCTCACCTGCAATATTCCCAACAAAAGTGATTGTTGCGCCAAACTCGCCAAGACTTCTACAAAAACATAAGATTGCACCTACTAATATTCCACTACTCGCTAAAGGTAAAGTGACATAAAAGAATGTTCCAAAAGAAGATGCCCCTAATGTTTTTGCAGCCATTTCTAAACGTTGATCCACCAACTCAATTGCAAGACGGATCGACTGTACCAATAAGGGAAATCCCATCACTGCCGAAGCCAAAACCGCTCCTTTCCAGTTAAATGCTAAATTGAGTCCAAACTGTTCTAGATATTGTCCCAATACGCCGCGGCTACCGAAAACTTGCAATAACAAATAACCTGGTACAACTGGAGGAAGCACCAAAGGTAAAAACACTAAAGTTTCAAATAATGATTTTCCAAAAAATTCTTTTCGAGCCAAGACCCAACCCACTGCGAGTGCAGGGATCAGACTAAACGCCAAGCAAGCTGCTGCAACTTGGCAAGAGAGTTTAAGAACTTCAAGCTCTTCAGATGATAGCGAAAACATTATTATTGAGCAGGTAATAACACAGTAAAGCCATATTTCTTAAACACTGCATTGGCTTGTTTACCTTGTAAAAATTGGTAGAACGCTACAGATTGTGGATTATTTTGAACCAGACCCAATGGATAAACGATCGGGGTATGCGTACTGATTGGAAATACCCCAACCACTGTGACATCTTTACTGATTGCAGCATCAGTAGCGTAGACAATTCCCAACTGACATTCACCCCGTGCAACAAAGTTTAAGGCAGCTCTGACATCTTCAGTTTCCACCAAACGCGGTGCTAATTTTTGCCACCAGCCAAGTGAGGTTAAAGCTTGTTTGCCATATTTGCCTACAGGTACACTTTTGGTATCACCCGTACATATCTTGCCTTGAAATGCAGTCGATGGATCGAAGCTTTTGTCCATTTTTATTTTGATAGGTTTAGATTTGGGTGAAATCAAAACCAAGCGATTTCCCAATAAATTGACCCGTTTATTTGACTGAATTAATTTTTTATTTTGTAAATAATTCATCCACTGCTCATCGGCGGAAATAAATACATCTGCTGGTGCTCCAGCTTCTATTTGTTTGGCTAAGGTTGATGACCCTGCATAGGAAGTTTTTACTGCTAATTTGTTTTGTTTTTCAAATAGATGATCTAAGTCAGTCATTGCATTGGTTAGACTTGCTGCGGCATAAACGGTAACAGATTGTTCTGCATGTACCTGCGCTGTAAGAACGAACCCACAACATAATATGGCAGATCGAACACTGTTATTCTTAAAATTTTGAAACATCATGCGCCCCATTTGGATTATAAAATAACCGATATGTTTTTAAAAATATATTGATAATTACTCTACGTCAATTCAATAAAAAAATTTTCATCATCAAGCATAAATAGACAGGCTTGAACACCAATTATAATATTTCTGTTTTACGCTTTTTATTAAAATAAATGATTGAAAAACATAATTATTTATTAAAAGCAATATTATACAATTTTCATGATTTATAAAGCACTAGAGTTTTTAGGTCATACGCTGATTTTATCACTGCCTTTTATTTCACCTAGTTGTTTCATGTTAAAGACGCAAGTTCGATCTTTATCGCTTTGGCACGGCTTCGCAAATTTTCTATTGACTTATGAGCGATTAAATTATATACATCAATAATGATACGATTTGTATCATTATATAAGAATATAAAAACAGGATGTTTAAAATGATTGGTTTAATAGGAATTGTGTTGTCCTTAATTTTGCTCATGTATCTGGCATATAAAGGATTTAGTGTCATTATTCTCGCTCCATTGCTTGCACTTTTCGCAGTCATGTGGAGTGGATTAAGCAATGAATTACTCGGTATGTATTCTCAAGTATTCATGACTGGTCTCGGCGGTTACATCATTAAATATTTTCCGCTTTTCTTACTAGGTGCCGTCTTTGGAAAATTGATGGATGATTCTGGTTCGGCTAGAACCATTGCTAACTTTTTTGTAGACAAACTTGGTCATAAAAGAGCCATGCTTTCAATCGTATTGTCATGTGCAGTTTTAACGTATGGAGGTGTTTCTTTATTTGTGGTTGGATTCGCTGTATTTCCGATTGCAGCAGCATTATTTAAAGAGCTTGATATTCCTAAACGCTTGATCCCCGCTGCGATTATGTTAGGTGCTTTAACCTTTACTATGACAGCGTTGCCGGGTACGCCAGCGATTCAAAATGCGATCCCTATGCCTTTTTTTAATACAGACCTTTATGCAGCACCAGGTTTAGGTATTTTGGCCTCTATCTTTATTTTGGTTACGGGAATGTGGTGGCTCAATAGACGTATTAAAACAGCATCATCTCAACAAGAAGGTTATGGTCAGCATATTGAATCACACCCCCATCTAAACTCAGTTGGATCGACTGATCCAAGCCTAATTATCGCCATGATCCCAATTTTGGTCGTGATCATTACCAATTTAGTTTTAACTAAATTCATTTTACCTAGCCTAGATACGGCCTATCTCGCTACAGATAAATTTGGCAATACTTCACTGAATTCCGTCATCGGACTTTGGGCCATTATTTGTGCTTTAGTATTGGCTTGCGTGACGATTATTGTTTTGAACTGGAAGCAGATCGCAAATATTAAAGACTCCATTCAACAAGGTGTTTCATCTTCTTTTCTACCTATTTTCAATACAGCATCAGAAGTTGGCTACGGTTCTGTGATTGCATCATTGGCAGGTTTTATTATTCTGCGTGATTTCCTTGTTGGAGTTGCACCGAGTAACCCGCTTATTTCTGAAGCAATCGTGATTAATGTATTGGCTGGTATTACTGGGTCTGCTTCTGGTGGTTTAAGTATCGCTTTAAATACCATGGGCGAAACATATATGAACCTCGCGACTCAATTTGGAATATCCCCTGAACTCATGCACCGTGTCGCTTCGATGGCATCGGGTGCGCTTGATTCACTTCCTCATAATGGTGCTGTCATTACCATTATTACACTGTGTGGTTTAACCCATAAACAGTCTTATTACGACATGTTTATTGTCGCTGTCATTATTCCTTTGTTTGCGTTAAGTGGTGTGATTACCCTCGGCACAATATTTGGCTCATTTTAAAAATGTGAATTATTTTCAAAGTTTTATAAGGATATAAAAATGTCGCATAGCATCAACCTACCTCGAATTATGGAAATTGGGAAAAATTCCCGAAGTAAACTTCCAGATATTCTCAAGTCTTTAGGCGCTAAAAATCCATTAATCATTACCGATAAAATGATGGTTTCATTAGGATATATCGAAAAAATTCAACAACTTCTAAAAGAAGCAGAGATATATGCCGATTATTTTGATGAAACGATTCCAGAACCGACTTCTGGTTCGATCGCCGCAGGTGTGCAACATGTAAAAAGCCATCACTATGATGCCATTATTGCTGTAGGCGGTGGCAGTCCAATTGACAGTGCTAAAGCAATTAGTATTTTAGGTAAATTCGGTGGCGAAATACGTGACTATAAATTTCCTCGACAAGTCAATGAAACAGGTCTTCCAATTATTGCGATTCCTACAACTGCGGGAACAGGGTCAGAATGCACTCGTTTTACCATTATTACCGATGATCAAACCAGTGAAAAAATGCTCTGTGCTGGACTGGGTTTTTTACCAGTAGCAGCCATTATTGATTATGAACTCACTATGTCATTGCCAGCACGTACAACAGCAGATACTGGTATTGATGCATTAACTCATGCCATTGAAGCTTATGTCAGTAAAAAAGCGAATGCGTATAGCGATGCTCAAGCAATTGCAGCAATGAAACTGATCGGGCCAAATTTACAAACGGTTTATCACCAACCTGATAATGAAATCGCGCGAGAAAAAATGATGCTTGGCTCTACACTCGCAGGGATTGCATTTTCCAATGCATCGGTTGCGTTAGTCCATGGAATGAGCCGTCCAATTGGTGCTTTTTTCCATGTGCCACATGGTCTTTCCAATGCCATGTTATTGCCGATGATTACCTCTTATTCCATACAAGCAGCACCTGAGCGTTATGCAGATTGTGCAAAAGCGATTGGTGTCGCAAATCAAGATGATGAGCTTGAGATAGCGAACCAAAAACTAGTTCAAGCACTTATTCATATTAATACGGATCTACAAGTTCCAACCCTAGCCGAATTTGGAGTGAGCAAACAGACCTTTGATGATCTTGTTCAAACCATGGCAGAACAAGCCTTGGCATCTGGATCACCACTCAATAACCCACGTGTACCGAGTATTGCTGAAATGGTTTCACTGTATCAGCAACTTTGGTAAACGAGACATCATTATTTTTGCACCAATATTTTTAGAACAATTTAAAGAGGAAGTCACCCATGGATCTTATTGGACATTTAATTAATGGTCAGCTCAACACTGATCATACAAGAACTCAACCTGTGTATAACCCATCCACAGGTGAGCATAGCAAAAACGTTGCGATCGCCAGTAAAACCACAGTTGAACACGCGATTGCTGCTGCAGAAGCTGCATTTCCAGAATGGCGTGATACTCCAGTAATTAAACGTGCCCGTGTCATGTTTAAATTTAAAGAATTACTTGAACAAAATGCAGATCAAATTTGTGCCTTAATTGGCCAAGAACATGGAAAAATTGTGCATGATGCTGCTGGCGAGTTACAACGAGGCATTGAAAATGTGGAATACGCATGCAGTGCTCCTGAATTTTTAAAAGGCGAATTTAGTAAAAATGTAGGGCCATCCATTGATTCTTGGAGTGAGTTTCAACCTTTAGGTGTGGTAGCAGGTATTACTCCTTTTAACTTCCCTGCTATGGTGCCGTTGTGGATGTTTCCGATGGCTATCGTTTGTGGAAATACCTTTGTACTTAAACCATCAGAAAAAGACCCTTCATCTACTTTATTTATCGCTCAATTACTCAAAGAAGCAGGCTTACCCGATGGGGTGATGAATGTTGTTAATGGTGATAAAGAAGCGGTAGATACTTTATTGTATGACAAGAGAGTTCAAGCGGTGAGCTTCGTCGGTTCAACAGCAATCGCTGAATATATCTATCAAACAGCCACCTCTACAGGTAAACGTTGCCAAGCCCTAGGCGGTGCAAAAAACCATGCGATTGTCATGCCCGATGCTGATATTGATAATGTTGTTAGCTCTTTATTAGGTGCTGCTTTTGGTTCATCGGGTGAGCGTTGTATGGCACTTTCAGTGGCGATTGCTGTGGGTGATGAGATTGCTGATTTAATGATTTCCAAGTTATCGGACGCTATTCGTAAACTTCAATACGGGGCTTTTTCTGACAAAACCAATGATTTCGGCCCAGTGATTACAGCACAACATAAAGCAAAAGTTGTCGGTTATATCGACAGTGCAGAACAACAAGGCGCCACAATTGTAGTAGATGGGCGAAATGCAGCACCACAAGGTTATGAAAATGGCTTCTATGTCGGCGCAACGCTCATCGATCAAGTTACACCAGACATGATCAGCTATAAAGAAGAAATCTTTGGCCCTGTCTTACAAGTCATGCGAGTAAAAACCATGCAACAAGCTATGGATCTGATTGATAATCATGAATATGGCAATGGAACCTGTATTTATACCCGTGATGGCGAAGCTGCTCGCTATTTTAGTGATCACATCAAAGTTGGAATGGTTGGAATAAACGTACCGCTACCTGTACCTGTGGCATATCATAGCTTTGGTGGGTGGAAACGCTCATTATTTGGTGATTTATATGCCTATGGACCTGATGGTGCTCGTTTTTATACACGTCGTAAAACCATTACCCAGCGTTGGCCTACAGCCAATGTGCGTGAAGGTGCTCAATTTTCAATGCCTACATTGAACTAAACTATTTCATTGAAAAGCGCAAATAGCCAAGCTATTTGCACTTTTTATTCAATTTATATTCAATCTTTTTTAATCAAAATCGATAAGCTGATTGAGATCATTGGCAGCCTGACGTAACAAGGGTTCAAAAGCCAATAGATCATCCAAAGACTTTCGTATCGTCGGTGCATGAGTATATAAACAAGCAACAATCGTGTCTTTCCTTTGGATCGGTACAGAACATGCCACCATTCCTGAAATGAATTCTTCGTTGTCTGTTCCAATCTGATGAAGAAAAATATCATTTAGATTTTGTTCGAGTAAAACTGGATCAGTAATTGTATTTTTTGTGAGTTGCGTAATTGGTAAATTTTCTAATATTTTCTTACGTTTGTTTTCTGGCTGAAAGCTTAAAAATAATTTTCCACTTGAGGTACACCATAAAGGAACAGTTGAACCAACAGGCAAATAGACTTGTAATGGCCAATTTGCTTGTACCCGATCTGTGTACAGCATTTGATTATTACTTAATATTGCAATCCCGCAAGTTTCATTGATTTGATCTGAAAGTTTCTGAAGTATCGCCAGTCGTTCCATCTTTCGTGGTTCTTGCTCCCAAGAACTCATCAATAGTTTATAAGTTCGATCACCGACAATATATCCCCCATATATATCATTTTTGATAAACCCTTCTTGTTCTAATGTTTGTAATAAACGGTGAATACTGGGTTTTGGAATATCTAATTCAATGGCAAGGTCTAATGGTGTAGGTGGATGTTTCGCTGTAGAAATCGCTTCAATAATATCTAAAACTCTAGTAATGGATGACCCTTTTTTACTCATTTTGACTGCCAATAAGAATTACTTAATTTGTATTTTATTATAGTCAACAATAACTTGTTTAGATAATATTCATTTTATCAATATTCGCCCACTCTGTTGATTGATGACCAAACATGAGTCCTTTTTCTTCATAACTAAAATATATCATGACCGATATTTTTCAGTTTAGACCCAAGTTTGATCATTTCAACGCATATCACTTTATGAATGAAAATCAAAATATTGAAACATGTTCTTGTTCAATATTTAAATACATTACTGATTTAAAACTCATTAAAAACTAAAACCAATATTTAAATTAACACGATACATCCACTTATCGCTATTAATCGAAGTTGCAGAAGTAAAGCCTGTCCCATTGGTCGCACCACCAATGATATTTGCATTTTTACCCCAAGTATAATCAGCCCATAGCATAAATGGAGAAGCGATAAACATCGCACCAGTGGTATTCATTTGCGAGGCATCCCAATCACTGCGCTCTTTGTCTAAATAGCTATAATCATTGTAAAAACGGATTGCTTTTAATTTACCCATATTTTGAATCGGTAATGTATATGCTAAATTCAGACTGGCAATCGTTCCTTCAGAAGCAATAAAATAAGAGGGGGTTAAACCATTCGCTCCCATGAGAGTCATGTCATCATCAACCCCATCAGGATTTTTAGCATCGTATTGATAATGGATGACGGATGATTGCAAATTCCAACGCTGATAATTACTGTTGGTGTGTACACTAGCTGCGTAATAACTCCCATTTTTATCGGTCAGTTTATTGTGAAGTTGCGCCACAGCACCTGATAGCCCAATCTCATGTTTACCGATTTCATCATTACCAAACTTACGTACAATCCGAGTATTGAATTGATTTTTCTTTTCATTTTGATAACTCTTTTGAAAAGGCAAATGATTGGCTGATAGATCATCATAGGTTGCGACTTCAGGTGAATAGCGTAAATTGGTTTGTAACATTTCTGGGTAATAGCCCAATTTTACATCCCAATCGGGATTAGTGTAATTCCAATTGATCCCTGGTGCAGCATTGTTACCATAGCCTAAAAAGAAAGGAATATGATATGTCCAACCATTTTGTGGATATGGATAAATCGCAAAAGGTTTATATACAAAGCCAGCATCTATACTGTTGTGCTGATCTAGATGATATCCCACATAGGCTTTTTCAATAGAAGTCTTTTCCTGATCCTGAACAAGATAACTCGCATTTAAATAGGCATCACCTGATTTACCCTTTAAATCTAAACGGAAAATATCAAAATCTAATTTACCAAAACCACGTTTATCACTGGCTTTCCATTGCTCATAACGATGATTAAAACGGAGTACACCTCCAACTTTTAAAGACTGCGTTCCATCGTTACTTTTCCATTCCAATGGATCATCTTTTGCCTGAGCAAAAGATGATCCAGCTATGAGCATCATTACAATTGTTGAACCTAACACGATGTTATTCATATAATTTCCCTTTACTGACACTACTCTTGTTTTATATACAAAACTTTGTTTATCTGATTTTTTATTTAAAAAAAATTAAGCGCTTTTGCTCAATTTTTCCCAATAAAAATCAAAGGCATTCTGTACCGTCAAATATCCTTGAGACAGCACAACATATTGAATGCTTTATATTGTTTTAGAATGTATGACCGACCTCATCTTGAGATTTAAAATAAGATCGGAAAGTTGATTTACATACGCAATTTAAAAGTCTTGAACTACAGCATGATCAAAGACTTTTGTTGTGAGTACATTCAACAAAATTTAATACAGTTTTTTCTGCGGTGGACCTGCAAATTTCAATGGTCCAATCGCATTCATATCCAGTTCAATTACTGCTGGACCTTTTAAGTCAATCGCTTGTTGAATCACTGTTTTAAATTCATCGGCACTACCCACTTTCCAACTTTTCACACCCATCGATTCACCCAGTAAACGGTAGTCTGGGGTGTGCAATTCATTAAAATACTGGCGACCATCGAAATAGTTATTTTGAATGCCACGCATCACGCCATAACCGCCATCATTCATCACCATAAGCACCATGTCGGTATTTTCTTGTGCCATGGTTGCGATTTCACCGATGCCTAACATCAAACCACCATCGCCGACTAAACCGACTACTTTTTTGTCAGGGTTTGCAATAGATGAACCGATTGCATGTGCAAGACCAAGACCAATTGCACCAGCCAAAGAATGAATGTTTTTGTTTGGTGTCTGAACAGGAAACAAACGACTTCCCCATGTACTTCCAGACATCGTAATGTCACGTACAAAAATACCATCTTCAGGTAATGCTGCTCTCAAGTGATCACAGATCAATGCATACTGATCCATTTGCGTACGTAAAGCATTTATCGCATCCTCATGTGCTGCAACAATTGCTGCATCGTATTCCGCATCGACTTTAGAAATACCTGTCAATTGACGAATCACACGACCTAGAACATCTTTGGCATCTGCACAGATAAATTTATTAATTTTATAATTACGTTGCTGTGCAACTGGATTGGCATCAATCTGAATAATATTATCAGGGAATTCAACTGAATAAGTTTTCGTTTCATTACTGCGTAAACGTGAACCTACCACAACCAATAAGTCAGCTTCTTTCAACAATTTCTCAACTGCAACAGCGTTGTGAAAAGCCCCTAAAGAACGTGGATGACTATCTGCCAAAACACCACGTGCATGTGTCGAAGACACCACTGGAATACCTAAATCTGCAATCGCTTTTACTTCTTCAGTTGCATTCAGCGTACCGCCTCCAATCCAAAAAATTGGTCGCTTTGCTGCTTGAATAGCAGTTGCAATTGAATTAACTTCTGCATCTTCTGCTTTTGGGAGTTGCAATGCTTTGACTGGTCCTAAGTTTGCAGGTAAATCAATTTCAGCAGCTTGTACATCAATCGGAATTTCAACACTAACTGGTCCCATTGGAACGGTGGTCGCAACTCGAATCGCCTCTCGAATGATCCCAACAGCATGATCAGGGCTGGTAATACGAAATGCGGCTTTGCTTGATGCTTTTAAAAAGGTGAGTTGGTCTTTGGTTTCGTGAATAAAACTCGCATCTCGGTCTAAATATTCACGCTCAACTTGACCCGTTAAATGCAATACAGGACTACTTGCATTCATCGCTTCAATAAGGGATCCAACTGCATTCCCTGCACCTGCACCCGTACTGGTCAATGCAACCCCCAAACCTTTAAAACGGGAGTGTGCATCTGCCATGGTTACAGATCCAGCTTCACCGCGAGCAGCAACAAAACGCATTTTTTCACGACGTCCAACAGCATCCGCGATGGGTAAATTATGAATTGAAATCACGCCATACATACTATCTACAAGATGTTCTTCCAATACACGGACAATCGCTTCACCTACATTTACTCTTTCTGTCATTTCATAATTCCTTAATTTTCAAATTCCTGATCTATGGTTAAACGAGTGCTAATCACTCCAAAGATTAGCCTGTTCGTTTAAGCCCAGATAAATACTTTTTTGCTGCATATAAGACAAAATACCTAGACGTCCTTTTTCACGCCCTATGCCACTATCTTTAAACCCGCCAAATGGCGCACTGATGGAGAATTTTTTATAGGTATTGATCCATACCGTACCGACCTCCAAACTCCGTGCTATTTTCCAAGCTTTACGATAATTTTCAGTCCAGATTCCTGCTGCTAGTCCAAAACAACTGTCATTGGCTTGCTCAATCAAGTCTTGTTCATCCTGATAAGGCAATACCACTAAAACAGGGCCAAAAATTTCTTCCTGACAAGTTTGTGCACTGTTGTCTAAACCCGTAATAATGGTTGGCTTATAAAAACTTCCTTTAGCAAACTCACCCGCTGTAATCGCTTCACCACCTGTAACTACAGTGCCGCCTTCAGCTTTTGCCAATTCGACATAACGATGAACGGATTCCAAATGTTTTGGGTTAATCAAAGAACCCATATGTACATTTGGCTGCTCAGGATGTCCGACACGTAAACCTTCGGTAATTTCAACTAAACGTTTTAGAAAAGTTTCATAAATTGATTGATGAATAAATAAACGTGAGCCCGCAATACACGCTTGACCTGCAGAGCTAAAAATACCGTATGCAATACCCTTAGCTGCAATTTCAATATCAGCGTCAGGCAGTACGATAGTTGGAGATTTACCACCGAGCTCCAACGATGTGGTAATCAATTTTTCAGCAGCTATATGTGCTAAATGCCGTCCAGTAGAAGTACCACCAGTAAAAGAAATTTTACGTACCAAAGGATGTTGAGCAATTGCATCACCAATGACTGAACCACGGCCAATCAAAACACTTAAGATTCCTTTTGGCAGCCCTGCTTCTTCAAAAATTTTAGCTAGTTCAAGTGCAATTAAAGAGGTTGCTTCAGCCGGTTTTAAAATCACGGCATTCCCTGCTGCAATCGCAGGCGCTAATTTTTGTACCTCGCTGGCAATTGGAGAGTTCCAAGGCGTAATTGCAGCAACTACGCCAACAGGTTCATGCACACTCATCGTTAAAAAATCAGGTGCACGTTGAGTGGTTAACTCCTCATTAAACGTTTCACATGCTGCCGCATTAAAACGTGCGGTTGCTGCCGCACTCATCACCAAAGCACGTGTTTCGGCTAAAGGCTTCCCATTATCACGTGTTTGTAACTTTGATAATTCATCCACTCGTGATTCAATAATATCGGCAACTCGATATAAAATTTTGGCACGCTCGTGAGGAAGTGAATGGCGCCATTCTGGTTTACGCCAAGCTTGATCTGCTTTAACAATCGCTTCTTCAACATCGTCTAAAGTTGCCGTCGAGATTTCAGCATTCACAGAATTATCTGCGGGAAATAGACTTTGAATCACATTTCCACGACCTAAACGCCATTCACCTGCAACATAAATTTCTTTTACCATGGCACTCACACCTTATTCTTTAAATCTGAATTGCGTCTACGCTATTTCTACAAGCACGGATGACACTCAATGCAGCCAATGTCGAAGTCTTTGGATTACTTTCCAAAGGCACTCCAATCATTTCAATACTCATTTTTCCAAAACGACCTTCCGCAACGATAGTGTGTTTGTTTTGGCTAATATTCGGATCAACGATCAGCTCAACTTTGGTTTCATCCATACCAACCCCTGCTAATGCAATAGTCGCTGCCACATTGGCATTGGCTGGAAAATTTAAAGCAGCTTCACGTGCAGTTCCCTGATAAAAAACAGTGGCTTCAGTGACATGATCTAAATCGATTAATTTCTCAGCATAGCTACCACGCCAACTATTCGGGCTTTTACAGCCTTTATAAGTGACTTTTTCTAAGCCCCCTTCTTTGGCTGCGGCAATACCGTCAATACCAGCAATCGCACCTGCTAAGAGATGTAAATGTGCCCCTGTATGCTGTGCAACACTCTGTAATTTTTCAAAAAAGGTGGTATCTGCCAAAGTGCCGACAGAAATCAGTCCTAAATTCCAACCTTGTGCCAATACTTTTTCCGCATGCTCTTTGACGGCCGCTTGACCTGCAACTTCAATCACATAATCAGGTACGCCAATACAATCACTGATATTCGAAATCACCTGTACATCGCTTGGAAGTACTTGTTTGGCATTTTCAATACTACGTTCAGGAACCACGACCCATTTCAATGCTAGGTCTTTTGGTAAATGGGTGAGTACCTCATTTGCCATTGCACCCAAACCAATCATCATTAACTGTTTCATGTGCTCACCTTATAAATGCTTATTAAAACCGCCAGACACATCAATCGTTGAGCCTGTGGTATAAGACGCCATTGGCGATGCAAGAAAAACCAAAGCGCGTGCAGGTTCTTCTGGCTTACCTAAACGTGCCATTGGAATACCCCGTTTTTTTGCAATGTTGCCAATCCATTCTTCCCAAGATTGTTCAAGATCCGAACGGGTTTCAAAACGACGTTTCCACTGTGCAGACTCCACCATACCTAATAAAATCGAGTTCACACGGATGCTGTATTGCGCAAACTCATGCGCAAGAGAATGGGTGAGATTCAACAAAGCAGCACGTGCAGATGAGGTAGCAATCATGTGCGGTTCAGGCTGGAGTGCTAATAACGAATTTACATTGGTAATCGAACCACAATCTGACTTTTTCAATGCAGGTAAAAAGGCTTTAATCGGATGTAAAACACTAAAATATTTCAGTTCAATTTCTTTTAACCAATCTTGATCTTCTGTCGTGTCAAAATTGGAAACACGCCCTTGCCCTGCGTTATTGATTAAAATATCAATACCACCAAATTCTTTTTGCACTTGATCTGCAAATTGTTGTACTTCTGCTTTATCTAAAACATTACATACCGCAGTCAATACAGTTGCATTTGGATAGCGTGATAGAATCATTGCTTTTGAATCACTTAATCGCTTTTCATCTCGACCGCACCATGCCACATTGGCACCTTCAGCGATTAACAGTTCTACTGTTGCTAACCCAATACCCGATGAGCCACCAGTCACCACTGCATTTTTTCCATTTAATTGGAAACTCATTTCCCTATCTCACATCAAAGCTTAATTAAGCGACAATAAAATTTGATTAAACTGATCTGCTTGGTCTAAATAACTCAAATGACCTGCATCTTCAATTTGATAACAATGCTCAAGTTTGTAACCATCAACCAAGGCTTGAATATCTTGCGGAGGCGTGATGCCATCCGACATGGCTTTGATCACATATGTATCTGGCTGTTGAATTTTTAAATAACTTTGAATAGCGTCATATGCCAATAGATATGACGCTTGAATAAATCCCGTTAAACTAATCTGCTGCATTACGGCTTCAATCAGTTGCATCACTTCTGTTGATGCATGTGCAACCAAATGTGGACCACGTGAACGAGCCATCTCCGAAGCGCCCAATTCTTTGAGCATTTTGGGACGTTTCTCAAATACAGCTTGCTGCTGCTTCTCATCGTGCCCTTTATAGCCTTGTGCGACATTGGTAATCATCAAAGCATCCACAGAGTCTGGATATAAAGCATTAAATGCAGCAGCTTGAAGTGCACCCAGTGAATGCCCAACCAAAATAAAATGTTCCAAACCTAATGCATCGACCATTGCTTTCAATCGTTGAGCAAAGTCCATCGCATTTGGCTGAGTCATTTCCAATGGGTCTGATAATCCATAACCTGGTGCATCCCATGCAATCACGTGAAAATGTTGACTTAGGCTTTGCAACTGTTTTACCCATGAACCAGAACCAGAGCTTATGCCATGTAGCAATACCAAATGCTTCCCTTCTCCTGCTTCACGATAAGATTGCTTCACACCATTGAACTGAACTGTTTTCAATTCAAACTGTGCCAGTTGCTCAACTAAAGTCATCATGATTCACCTTTAAAACACTTAAAAAATTAACGTTTAATCTGAGATAAAGGATGCTCAGGTGGGTAGTTTGGAATAGTAGGTTTACCTGTTCCCAACATCACGCACATCAATGCATCTTCACTTCCTGGGTTAAATAATCCACGATAAATACCTGGCGGAATTGATATCAAATCACGTTCTTTTAAACGTGTTTCAAAACGCTCACCTTCATGTTCAATAAATAAATCAATTTCACCACGAAGCATAAAGAACACTTCCTCTACATCGTGATGGATATGCAAAGGACCTTCACACTGAGGTGGTAAAACCATGGTTGAAAATGTGAAATTTTCAGCAGGAACGGTATTGCTATCATTCGCAACACCTGTTGCACCCGTCCCCATATAACGCATTTGTGCACGGCGATATTTAGGATCGTAATCTGCTTGGAACTTTAATGCGTCGAAGTCATAACGACGTGTTTCAAAGCGAGCAATACGACCACCAATCCACTCTTCTAAAGATTGATTTTCAGGCTGTTTCCATGATTCAAATTGTTGTATAGACATGATGTTATCTCCTTACATTTCATCGAACTACGCCAATACAGCTGACAATATTCGACCATTTCATTGGGTTAATTTATTTTTTGAGCAGCACGATTTAGCGACTCAAAACTCAATCTTTAATAACGTTTTAAAAGTGGAATAAGGAAAAATGAACCAATAACAGCAACAGCAGCTAAAAAGGTAATTCCGATATTGAAACTGCCTGTTTGCATCACAATTGCACCAATAATCACAGGTGCGACCGCGCTGGCAAAATTACCTAATCCATTGAAAATTCCGCCTGCTGTTGCGCCAACATCTGCGGTCGTCACTCGTGCCAATAAAGCAAATACAGCCGAGACACCAAATCCCCATGCCATCGCACTCAGTGACATTGCAAGAATCACCGTCATCGGATTGGTTGCAATCACCATGACGTACATGAAAATACCTGCAATCAATAATCCGCCACTGACTTGAATTGCACGTTTACCTAATTTGTCAGAAAGAAATGCACCGATCACTTCGCCAATCAACATGGCAATAAATGGAAGACTTGAATAAATACCAAACTCTTTTAAATTTAAGCCTTTGTCTTGAATCAAATAAGACGGTACCCAACTGTTTAAGCCCCATAGATAAGTCATCAAGGCAATATTGAAGATGCACAATAACCAGAATGCGGAATTGGTGAATAAAGCTTTGCTATTGTTTAAATGTGTTTTTAAATTGACACGCTTACCGACACCATCAAGATCAACAGTACGTTTTAGCTCTAAATTACGTAGACCAAAAGTAATAATCAGAAGGACCACAAAAGTCATTGCACCCATCACAAAGAAAGTGGAATGCCAGTCATAATGGCCTAAAACAAATGCCGTAATCGGAAAGCCGAGGAAAGCACCTATGGGTGTACCCAATAAAAACATGGTCGATGCACGTGCTTGCTGACGGTCGGTATAAGTCTGTTTTACAATGGTATAAGCTAGAGCGAACAATGGTCCTTCCGCTAAACCAAGTAATACTCGTAAGGTCAGCATCGTTCCATAATGGGTTGTAAAACCCATTGCAATCATGAGCACACCCCACGATGCAACGCTCCAAAACAGCATTTTCTTTGGGCTAAAGATATCCCCCAAAGAACTTAAAAATATGGATGAAAAACCATATGCCAATAGAAAACTCGTCATTAACCAACCGAGTTTTGCTTTGTCTTGACCAATCCCCATGGCATTTTGAAATGTCGTATCAGAGAACAAGACGGCAATACTAATTTTGTCAAAAAAAGCTAAGACCACACAGATCATTAAAATAATGGCTGGTGTCCAATGCTTCATCCCTGTTTTTGCATCATTTTCCATACTAAATCCTTTTAAATTTGGCTAAATTCGCTACCCCAAAACAGTTATTTCAATTTCATTAAATTAAAATTGATATCTTGCAATTGAGCTGGATCTAACTGTTTAGAATTGGCTATCCACCGCTTAGCCAACTTCACCAATTTGGCATCATTTACAGCAATCATATTGATGAGTTGATGTTGCTCATTTAAATAAAAAAAGCTGATTTGGTTTTCATCTGTTTTACGTATCACTACCTGTTTCGTTTGCTCAGGTTGATATGTGCCTAAAATTTGGATATTGGCTTGATACTGATCTGACCACAGCCATGGAATATCTTGGTAAGCGGTTAAATCACCTAACATGGATTTTGCAGTTGCAATCGCTTGATTTTGCGCATTTGCCCAAGACTGGATGCAATAACCTAAGGTAGGATGAATGGCCACATCGCCTGCTGCATAAATGTCTAAGTCAGAGGTTTGACCAAACTCATTCACCACGATGCCGTCTTTTACTTCAAGCTGTGCTAGATCTGCCAACTCTTTGGCAATTTCAGCGCCTGCTCCAACAACAACACAATCGAATAATGGCAACGAAGAATCTGCATTAAAAACTTCCACTTGCTTATTCGAAGCCTCTATTAAATGCAATTTGGTTGCATCTAAATGAACATGTGTTCCTGCTTTTTCATGTAGCTCTTTCAGAAAGTCAGAGACTTCTGGACTGACACTGCGTGCGCAAAGACGTGAACCGTATTCAAAAATATCGACGTCTTTTCCTTGCTTACGTGCAGTTGCTGCAATTTCCAAACCAATCCATCCACCACCAATAACGGCGATACGCTGGGCTGTTTTCAAATGTTGTGCTAACTGTTGGCAATCCTGAATATTTCTGAGCGTATAGACATGTTCCATTGAACTCCATGCTGAGACAGGTATCCGTGCACGACTTCCCGTTGCAATAAGTAACTTGTCATAGACCAGTTGTTTACCACTTTCCAAATGTACCGTTTTCTGTGCTTTATCTAATTTCACAGCATGATCAGGCTTATGCCAAATCACACAAAAATCATCTACTTGGTCAATAGAAAACAAATTTAAACTTTCTAATGTTGCCTCTTCAGAAAGCACTTGTTTTGATAATGGTGGGCGCTCATAAAAAACGTGATCTTCATTGGATACCACATGGATTTCACCTGCATATCCTTGATTACGCAAGGTATGCACTGCCCAACCAGCGGCTTGCCCAGCACCTACAATCACAATTTTGTTCATGTCGATTTCCTTATCTCTTTCGCTATCTGACTTTGCCTTTAGGCTGGTTTGACTTGCCTACGGGTTTCATGATCCAAACCACCCTCAATTGCCCATTCAGTAAACAACTCCAAACGATGCTCTTCTTCACGCGGTTGCCATTCTTCTGTGAGATAATCATCATTGGTGTAATATTCGAAAGCACCACCCAATGGGGAATTTACATACCAAAAATAAGCAGAAGAAATAGGGTGGCGACCTGGTCCAATAAAGGTTGACCAAGATTGACGATTCATACTTAAACCACCACCTATTACTTCGTGAATATCTCTTACGACAAAGGCGACGTGATTTAAACCTGCTGGTTTATTTGGAATTGAGAGTAGGAACAAATCATGATGAAAACCTTCACCACGACAACGTAAAAATGCACCACGCTCCCGATAAGCATCCGATAAATGGAAACCAACTTTTTCGATATAGAAAGCTTGTGTTTTGGCTAAATCTGGTGTGAAAAATACCACATGACCAATCGCAACAGGCTCTGCTTTTTCATAGACAGGACTAGCCGCATTGATACGCTGTACATTGCCGTATTGGTTAATCGCTGCTGTTGCTGCTGTTGGTAGCTCACGTGTTATACTTTTTTCGAAAACAATGGTCATTCCATTTGGATCACGGCATTGCACTTTAGATGCTGTACACAAAAAATCAGGTTCATGCATCAAGTTAATGCTCAGCCATTCAAAGTCCTGTTCATTGTCAACGCCCCACGTCACTTCACGTAAAGTTGAACCCGCTTCAATGGCTTGTGGTAACCGTTCATCCGCAACATCAAATAAATAAATTTTGCTACCATTTTGAGTTTGATATAAATCAGTATTTTCTATGTCGGAAATAGCTGCTTTCAAACCAAAATCAGTTAAAAAAGTATTGGCCTCTTGTCGATTTTCAACGCCAAACTTTAGAACCTCAATTCCTGTAATCATGTTTTGTTCCTTAATTAAATACAAAACCGCCATTCACAGGAATATTTTGTCCCGTCACAAACGAAGCCATATCTGAAAGTAGATAAATCGCTGTGCCGTTTAAATCCTGTGGTAATTGCTGACGCTGTATTGCTCTTCCATTGACATACAAATCATGACGTGCCTGAGGAACCTGCTCAGTCACTTCAACCAAAGTTAAACCTGGACTAATGGTATTTACACAAATATTGTCTTTACCCAGTTCATTTGCCATAGACCGTGTCATGGAAATAATTGCTCCTTTACTCGCAACATAGGCAAGTAATTTGGGTGCACCCCATAACGCAGTATCCGAAGCAATGTTGACAATTTTCCCCTGAGTAGAGGCTTTTAAATACGGTGTACATGCCTGAGTTACTAACCAAGTCCCTTTAACATTGACGGTCATGACTCGATCCCAAAGATCCTCGTCATATTCCATCAATGTCGAACCACCAACACCCGTTGCAATAGCAGCACAATTCACCAAACCATCTAAACCTGAAAGTCGTTCAACCGCCGTGTGAACAGCCTTTTGAATAGATTCTTTTTGGCTTAAATCAATGCTGACCGCAGATACATTTAAACCTTGATCTACAAGTAGTTGAGCCTCATGTTGTACGAGATCTGTCAAAACATCTGCCATCACAACTGTTGCACCCGCTTCTGCAATTGCTTGAGCAAAATCACGCCCCAAACCTCTAGCAGCACCCGTAACAAAAATACGTTTACCTGCTAGAATAGGTAAACTAACCATGGGACACTTCCTTGACTTCGATACGATTTTCATCTTTAGCAGTTTGAAGTGCGGCAATTTTTTTGATTTGCTTTTCCGCCTCTTTTTTCATCAAACGACGTAATCGAGATAAACCGACATCGTGTTGATATAAGAATTCATGCTGACGTGCATTCGGTGCTAAATTTTCCAAAATAATTCGGTCTTGTTCCAAAACATCCCAATGCAATTGTTCTAAATGGTTCCGATATAAAAAACGCCATACATTACGTTGCCAACCTGAAACTTTACGGCAGCGCCAGAAGAAAACACGGGTATTGTTTGCATCAATCGGTGTAGCAAAACCCACAATCCAAAACTCGCCACCCGGACCAAACTGCTTGCGATATGGAATTGATAGACGTAACCAAGCCGCTCCTGTGTGACCATATTCAACCCAGTCGAAGTTCACACCTGATTGCCCTTGTTTTTCAAAGATAAAACCATCTTGGGTTGAACGATGTTTCATTTCCGCAGATCGTTCACCTTCTGCCATCGAATGTGATGTGGCATGTAAATAAGAGCCGTGCATAGGATCCATTACATTATCAATGGCATACTGATGATTGACTTTCCAATCTGCCATACACAGAAATGAACTCCATTCTTCACTTGCAAGCTGATCTGGGAGAGAAAGCTCAGCAGGCTGTTCAGATGGATCAAGACCAAACCAAATAAAAATTGCATCATGCATTTCTTGTACTTGGTATGATTTGACACAATCACTGCCTTTTAATGGGCAATCATGTACAGCAGGCACATCTTCAACTACACCATCATGACGCACTTCAACACCGTGATACCAACATGCAACACGATCACCCAAGTTCCAACCTAAAGATAAACGTGCGCCACGATGTGGGCAGCGATCTTCTAAGGCATGAACTGTGCCTTTTTCATCTCGCCATACGACAATATTTTCACCTAAACGAGTAATACCAACTGGGTTTGAACTGACTTCCCAACTTGCTAAAACTGGATACCATTGGTCACGTAATCCAAGATTTAGATAATGTTCCGTATCAATTGCTGTTGTCATGATCATGTCCTTATTCCTATTCGTATCCTAAGCGTTGCATCTCTGTTGAAAAGTTTTCAACAGTCCACAACTCACCAGCATCATTTCTAAATCCTTGTTGATTTAAGCTCAAAACCAAATCATTTAATTCAGTTACGCCATTAGAAAAAGCTTGTATTAGCTGTTGTACAAAATCTAATTCGTATGCGCTCGGTTCTTTGTAACGGTTTTGCCATACCAAATGCTCGACTTGGCCTGGCACTTGAATATTGTTAATCCCTGCATCATTTGAGGGTGTTGCATTGATCCATTTCGCCAGCTTTTCATTAAACTGTTTCATTTGATAACGTCCCTAATAATCAACTAATCAACTTTTAAAGCTGAATCTGAATTTCTTCGTTTTCGACTCGAACATGATATGTACATAAATCCCGACAACCTGGCCCACTTTCTAAACGCCCCGTTGGGATAGAAAAAATGGCCTCATGTAAAGGACATTCCACTGTTGAGTCTTCGATAAAGCCTTCAGTCAATAATGCAAAGGCATGAGGACATACATTTTCGATTGCAAAGTAATCTTCTTCGATGACGAAAATCCCTATTTTTTTATCATTAACCTCAACTGCCTTTGGCTCGTCCTCTGTAACTTCATCCACTTTACAAACGGATATCCAATTCATGTCACCACCTTCCATGTTTTATATATAAAACATTATTTAATATCCAAAACAACATGCTCAGAATAAACTTTCAGCAAAATAAAAGTCAAATATTTTTTAAGTAAAAATTTCATGCATTTAGATTAAAAATACATTTTGTAACGTTTTGAATGTGAAATTACGTTTTATATATAAATATTGTGATCTGCAATTTTGAACGTTAAAATGCTATTTACAACATCCTGCTTAAGCAGACTGCATCATTAATTAAGGTTCGTTTATTGATGAATTCAACAAATACAGACGCGCTCTTAGAGCTAGAAACAGAAACAAATAAAGATGAGCGTTATTTAGTACCCGGTTTGGTACGTGGCTTGGCTATTTTAAAGTTATTTGATCAAGACCATCAGGAAATGACGATTTCAGAAATTGCTGAAAAAATAGAGGTGAATCGCTCCAGTGCCTTCCGTTTAATCTATACACTTGAGTCTTGCGGCTATCTTCGAAAGAGATCACAAAAAACGTATGCCTTGGACAGTAATGTCATGGCTTTGGGCTTTAATAGCCTGTCTAAATTATCTTTAAATGAATTGGCTGCGCCGATCATGCAAAGTTTGCGTGATGAAATTAAAATTGCAGTTCACCTTTCCATTCTTGAAGGCACAGACATCGTATTTATTCACAATGTCCAATCCATTGGGCCATTTACCAGTAATGTACATATTGGTACACGCTGGCATGCACATGCCACAGTGATTGGTCAATTAATTTTGGCTGGTTTACCTGAAGCTGAAGTGAGAAAACGTTACGCAAATTTCACCGACTGGAAGGTATATTCTGAACGTACCCCTCATGATCTGGAGTCTCTTTTAGAACGCTTAAACTATGTAAGAACACAGAAATTTATGGTCAGCTGGGGACACTTTAATACCGATATGGCGGCTTGCGCAGCACCTATTTTCAATCAATCGACACAGGAAATGGTTGCTATTTTATCTGTAAGTTGCCCACTCAGTACTTATTCTGAAGATGTATTTAGGACTAACATTGCTCAAAGCGTGATTGAGCATGCAAATAAGATTTCTCAATTTATTTATATTTAATTTTTGAATTAAACAATACTCTTAAGAAAGGTGCGTCATTCTTTCGAGTATTGTTTTAAGCGATTTATCTACATCATCATTAGTTTCTAGCAATCTTATAAATTTTTGATAATTTTGAAATTTTAATTTTTTATACATACGAAGCTACAGTATATAAAATATTATGCTGTGTTCTCTTTACCTTTACATACTCAGCACATATTCAGCGTCCCTTCACAATTTGCTTTTTTAAGCGATAATCTAAAGATGCTCTACTGATCCCCAATAATCGCGCTGCTTCAGAAATATTATTCCCTGATTTTTGCATAGCATTGGAAATTAATTGATTTTCATGTTCTTCTAAACTAAACCCTGTTTGAAGTAATGAATCAAAATTAAAACTTACTGGCTTGTCTTCAACATCTTGCTTAATTTGTGGGAATAAATTATTGAGTTTAATTTCCTGTTGATGATCAGTGAGTAAGGTTGCCCGTTCTAATAAGTTTTCTAATTCACGGATATTTCCAGGCCAATCATATTTCATCACAAAATTTTTAGCTTTATCACTCAACCCTTTCAAGGTTTTATCATACATATTTTCAAAACGAGCTAGAAAATGATTGATCAATAAGGGAATATCCTCTCTGCGCTCTCGTAATGGTGGAATGATCACTGGGAAAATATTTAAACGATAATACAAATCTGCCCTGAATTTTCCGTCCTGAACAGCCTGTTCTAAATCTTCATTTGTTGCTGCAACGATTCTCACATCCACTTGCCGTGTCCGAATATCACCTACTCGCTCAAACTCACCCTCTTGTAATATACGTAATAAAGCCGCTTGGGCACGTGGAGACAACTCAATCACTTCATCAAGAAAAATCGTTCCACCATGTGCACGTTCAAATTTCCCCATTCGAGACTGGATCGCACCTGTAAATGCCCCTTTTTCTACCCCAAAGAGCTCTGATTCTATGAGGTCTGGCGGAATACAAGCACAGTTCACGGCCACAAAAGGCTGTTCTTTACGTTGACTTGCATTGTGGATACCACGTGCAAATGCTTCTTTACCCACACCAGTTTCGCCTTGCAATAAAACAGCAACTTTACTTCCCGCTGCTTTTTTAAGTAAATCACACACTTTACGATAAGCAACTGACTCACCGACTGCATTAAACATGGTGTAATCACTTTCCGCATCGGTATAAATATTTTTCTTTAGTTCATTCAGTTCAGACTGCAAGGCAATAATTTCATCTGAAATAGCATCAGGCGACATAAATCGAATCAGTTCATCAGCATTTTCCCATTCACTGAGTGGCTTACCAATAATTCGACAATGCTCATCCCCTTGTGCAACGCAATGTGTCTCTTGATAAATAATCGTTTGTCCCATCACATAACTACTGTAGCCACATGCATAGCCCAAAAGCATCCAACATGCAGGTTCATCTGATGAGCCAAATTCGCTTAAATGTACTTCAGCTTCAAATGAATTTAACCAATTAAAATCCGCATAAAACTGTTTTAAATCATGACTTAAATGCAAGTCATTAACTTCAACTTGGACCATCCCCCGAATACCATGCATCTGAGGTCCAGCCATAAACGCTTCCGTTTCATTCAAATTTGGGCGCAGTTTTGAAGTCACTTCTGCATCACGCATACCTGCTTGATATCCACATCGAATAAAGAAACGCTTGGTTCTTTCTAAACCTAACATTTGAAAAAGATCTTTTCTTAAAAATCCAAGAATACTGGTATGCATCAGTAACATTCGATTTTCATCAAACCAAATTTGTCCATGTTGACTATCAAAGATAATTTTATCCAACAAATCTTGAATATCTTTATTCTGTTCAAGTATCTGCTTATATAACTTCACATCCTTGGCTTGCGGCATAATATCCATCCTTGGCTATATGTTTTGTGAATATATTCATTCCCCATATTACCTAAATCCAACTCGAAAGATTGACAACCTTATTCTTATATTTATATACCTTTGAGGTATGCTATTTTAATTCTAATATATATCAATAATTTAGAAATTATAATTTTTGACCCAAAACACGATTAAAAATATTGATCTGCAAATATGGTTTTTATTCTTTTGATGAAATCATCTCCAATTTAGTTTCATCATTTCATGAAAATCTCCAATTAACACACGACATTCAAAACCATAAAAAACAATAACTCATTGTATTTTAAATAAATATAAAAATTGGCACGACTTTTGAAATATATCCAGTCAATCATCCTGAGCATGACGCTCTACATCAAAACGATTTTGATGGTGATAAGAAGGATACCTCCAATGGTAGATACCACAACAACGCACTCATTCGTGAAATACATCCGTATTACGGGTGACCGTAATGCCAAATTTGTTGAATTTGATTTCGCTATTCAAGACCCGACGCTTTTTGTTGAATTGGTGCTGCCCCAACAAGCCTTTCAGCACTTTTGTGAAATAAATCATGTCATTGAAATGACCGCAGAGCAACAGGCTTGGAATGATGCACAAGAAGATAAATGGCGTTATGGCATTGAACCCACTGTTCTAAGTAATGCCCGTAAACCTTCCGATCAAGAAGATCAAAGTTAAATATACATGGAGCCTGTAATGACTTTAGAAATTAAAACATCCAATTTGGAACCTATTCGCCAAACCTATGCGTATATCGAACGTCGTTTTGGTACCAAACCTGCGACTCGTTATCAAGAGGTCAGTTTTGATGTCCAAGCTTCAACAAATTTTCACTATCGCCCATTATGGAAGCCTGAAAAAACCTTAAATGATAAAACCCATACTGCATTACACATGCAAGATTGGTATGCATTTAAAGACCCTCGCCAGTTTTATTATGGCGCTTATGTACAACATCGTGCACGTATGCAAGATACTGCCGAGAGTAACTATGCATTTTTTGAAAAACGTCAATTGGTAGAAAACCTGAATGACGAAGTGAAACAGAAAATCATCACCTGTTTATTGCCATTTCGGTATGTCGAACAAACTGCCAATTTACACATGATGTCAGGCAGTGCTTACGGTTACGGCACAGTCATTACCCAAGCCTGCATTTTTGCTGCCATGGATCGTCTAGGAATAGCGCAATATATTTCTCGTATCGGTTTAATACTGGATGGCAATACAGGTGAATCATTACAACATGCAAAACAAGCGTGGATGAATGATGAAATGTGGCAACCTCTACGTAAACTTTGCGAGCAAAGTTTGACAGAACAAGATTGGTTCAAACTCTACATTTTACAAAGCTTACTCATTGACAGCATGTTACAAGAACTGGTTTTCGGTCAGTTTGATCAATGGTTGGTTGAAAATGGTGGACGTGATATCGCCATACTTACTGAATTTATCAAAGACTGCTTAACGGATTTACGCAAATGGTCAGACAGTGTTTTGAAAACCGCCATTTCAGAATCTGAAGAAAATAAACTTTTAATCCAAGCATGGATTGTTGAACTACTTCCTCAAGTGAAAAATGCTTTTAGTGCTTGGTCAGCAATAGCACTCTCCGACTCTTCTATTGATAGCGCTTTAACTACGATCACTGAGCGTAGCAAAAAAGCAGGCGTCGTTTTACTTGATTCAGCAGCATAAGGAATTGCCATCATGACTTCTAAAGTTTATTTAGCCCTGCAAGACAATGACACCTCCCGCTACATCATTGAAGCGATTGAGCAGGATAACCCTGAAGCAACAATTCAATACCTTCCTGCCATGATTCGTGTGGAAAGTGTCGGTGAATTAATCGTTCGTGCTGAAACTGTATCAGAAAAATTAGGACAGGATTGGGACATCCAAGAACTGCAACTCAACATGATCACACTGGGTGGCAATGTTGATGAAGATGACGACACATTTACATTGAAATGGAACTAAGCCATTGAACCATAAATCAACCAAAGCAAAACAGCCTTTGGTTTAAAGAATGAGAAGCAGGTAGCTTCATAGATATTAAAGGATGATCAAAATGACTAGCCAAGCTAAAACAGCCACAAAAAAGCTGAACGCCAAAGACCGTTATCGTATGTTAACCCGTGATTTAGACTGGGAATTTTCCTACGCAGATCGCAAACAAGCTTTCCCTTATGAAGAGTTTGAAGGCATTAAAATCACTGACTGGTCAAAATGGGAAGATCCATTCCGTTTAACCATGGATGCTTACTGGAAATACCAAGCAGAAAAAGAAAAGAAGCTTTACGCAATTTTTGATGCATTTGCACAAAATAATGGACAGATGAATGTTTCAAATGAACGTTATGTCAATGCGATTAAGCTATTTTTAACTGCTGTTACACCACTTGAATACCAAGCATACCAAGGCTATGCACATGTAGGACGTCAATTTGGTGGCATAGGGGCACGTATTGCATCACAGATGCAATCGATTGATGAATTACGCCATGTGCAAACCCAGATTCATGCCATGAGCCACTACAACAAATTCTTTGATGGTTTCCAAGACTGGGCACATATGCATGATCGTGTATGGTATTTATCCGTTCCAAAATCTTTCTTTGAAGATGCACGTTCAGCTGGACCATTTGAATTTCTATTGGCAATCAGCTTTGCTTTTGAATACGTGCTCACTAACCTCTTATTTGTTCCATTCATGTCAGGTGCGGCTTATAACAGCGATATGGCAACGGTAACTTTCGGTTTCAGTGCCCAGTCAGATGAAGCACGTCATATGACACTTGGTTTAGAAATCGTCAAATTCTTACTCGAACAACATGAAGACAACGTGCCAATCGTTCAAGAATGGATAGATAAATGGTTTTGGCGTGGTACGCGTCTGCTTTCAATCGTTGGCATGATGATGGATTACATGTTGCCAAACAAAGTCATGTCTTGGAAAGAAGCGTGGGAAACGTATTTTGAAGAAGCAGGTGGTGCTTTATTCAAAGACCTCAGCCGCTATGGGATACGTATGCCGAAATACAGCGAAGTCATTACCAAGGAAAAAGAACATGTTTCGCATCAAGCATGGTGGATTTTCTATAACTTTGGACATGCTGCAGGTTTCCATACATGGATTCCAACAGATGAAGAAATGGATTGGCTCTCTGCAAAATACCCTGACACCTTTGATAAATACTACCGTCCACGTTGGGAACTTGCCCGCAAAATGGAAGCGGAAGGCAAACGCTTCTACAGCGCAGGCTTACCTCAACTCTGCCAAATTTGCCAAATTCCAATGACCTTTACCGAGATGGACGGTGACCAAACCATGTTTAGTTACCGTGAATCGATTTATAAGGGCGAACGCTACCATACTTGTTCGGATGGCTGTCACGATATTTTTGAACGTGAACCAGAAAAATATATTCAAGCTTGGTTACCCGTTCATCAAATTTTGCAGGGTAACTGTGGTGGTCCTGATTTAGAAAGCATCTTACGAGATTATTACAACTTCAATGTTGGTGCTGACAATCTTGATATTGAAGGTTCACCAGACCAACAACGCTGGAAAAAGTGGAAAGGTAACGCAGCCTGATCCATTGATGACAAATCAGCAAAAAGGAACGGATGTTATCTAGATAAATAACATCCTCTCAAGGATTTATTTAAAAAAATTTGAGGAATTACCCATGACTGTACAAGCGATTGTTGAAAATTATCAATTTGAACCTTTAGACCTACAGCAAAATTACGGCGAAAACATGTTGTTGTTTATTGGTTGGGACCATCACACTTTATTTTGTTCTGCACATGCTTTTGTCGTTTCGCCAGAGCAAACATTTCAAGAGTTGTTAGATGGACAAATTCAAGCAGGTTTCTCACAACACCCAGACTTTAAGCATATAGATTGGTCAACTGTTGAATTCCGTTTAAATCGTAACCTTTTAAATGCTGACTACTCTAAATCTTTAAAAGATTTAGGTTTTGATCATAAATCGCTCCTACGCTTTGTAACACCACATTTGCAGGGTTACAAAGGCGCGCATGTTTAGGGAGCAAGTTTATGAGCTATCAAATTACCATTGAACCCATTGGAACCACCATTGATGTTGAAGAAGATCAAACCATTTTAGATGCTGCATTACGTCAAGGTGTATGGCTACCCTTTGCCTGCGGTCACGGCACATGCGGGACATGTAAGGTTCAAGTCACAGACGGTTTTTACGACGTTGGAGATGCCTCTCCTTTTGCACTGATGGACATTGAACGTGAAGAAAATAAAGTTTTAGCTTGCTGCTGCAAACCTGAATCGGACATGGTCATTGAAGCAGATGTTGACGAAGATGAGGATTTCTTAGGCTATTTAGTCCAAGACTATCAAGCAAAAGTTATAGCAATCACTGAGCTTTCACCGACCATTAAAGGTATCCGTTTGCAAATTGACCGTCCAATGGACTTTCAGGCTGGACAGTACATTAATATTCAATTTCCCCATATTGACGGTACACGTGCTTTCTCGATCGCAAATCCACCCAGCGAATCCAATATTATTGAATTACACATCCGCCAAGTACAAGGTGGAGCAGCGACTACATATGTACACGAATCACTGCAAGTCGGTGATGAACTTGATATTTCAGGACCTTATGGGCAGTTCTTTGTGCGAAAGTCTGATGAAAAAGATGTCATTTTTATTGCAGGTGGTTCAGGTCTATCGAGTCCGCAATCAATGATTTTAGATTTACTAGAGCAAAATGACACGCGGATCATTTACCTATTTCAAGGTGCACGAGATGTGGCTGAACTTTATAACCGTGACATCTTTCAACAACTGGTAAAAGACTATCCGAACTTCCGCTATATTCCTGCACTCAATGCGCCAAAAGTTGAAGATAACTGGACAGGTTTTACGGGTTTTGTACACGAAGCCGTTGCTGATTATTTTGAAAATAAATGCAGTGGACACAAAGCCTATTTGTGTGGCCCACCACCCATGATTGATGCTGCAATTTCAACCCTGATGCAAAGTCGATTATTTGAAAAAGATATTCACACAGAACGATTCTTAAGTGCCGCAGATAGTGCGAATGGACAATCACGTTCGGCATTATTTAGACATATTTAGCGCGCCCTTAAAGCTTACCACTCTAAAAGCATACAACTTTTTTAGATGATCCGTATATGACGGGTCATCACATCCACACACATGCCAATCAAAAGGAAATGATGATGAATAGACAACAAATTGATGTATTAATTAAACAAATGAATGTGGATACAGCGACAGGTGAAGTCAATCCACGTATTCAACAAATTATTGTCCGCCTATTGGGAGATTTATTCCAAGCCATTGAAGATTTAGATATTTCTCAAACAGAACTTTGGAAAGGTTTGGAATATTTAACAGATGCAGGTCAAGCCAACGAACTTGGTCTTTTAGCAGCAGGATTGGGACTGGAGCATTATTTAGATTTACGTGCAGATGAAGCTGATATGAAGGCAGGAATCGTAGGTGGTACACCACGTACGATTGAAGGGCCCCTTTATGTTGCTGGCGCGCCTGAATCTATTGGTTTTGCTCGTATGGATGATGGTTCCGAGTCTACGCATGTTGATACATTGATCATTGAAGGTGTTGTAAAAGATACCGCAGGAAATTTGATTCCGAATGCAAAGGTTGAAATTTGGCACGCCAATAGTTTAGGCAACTATTCATTCTTTGATAAATCACAGTCTGACTTCAATTTACGACGTACCATCATCACAGATGCCAATGGTCAATATATTGCACAAACAACCATGCCTGTTGGTTATGGTTGTCCTCCAGAAGGCACGACTCAAGCCGTTCTGAACTTATTAGGTCGACATGGTAATCGACCTTCTCATGTTCATTATTTTGTCTCTGCACCGAACTATCGCAAACTTACCACTCAATTCAATATTGAAGGTGACAAATATCTTTGGGATGACTTTGCCTTTGCAACACGTGATGGCCTCATTGCGACAGCAATTGATGTGACTGATCCCGTGGAAATGGCCAAATACAATTTAGATCAACCTTTCAAGAAAATTACTTTTAACTTTGAGTTAGTTAAAGATACTAACCAACTCCCATCTACGGAAGTGGATCGCCGTCGAGCAGAAGCTTAATTAGTTCGTCCCTATGCGCAATGTATAGGGACAAAATATGTAATAAGCACATCATTAAAAAGGACTTTTTATGAAACCTCTAATCTTAAAACTTTCCGTATTATTTATGCTTGGTATAAGCAGTAGCATGAGCTCTGCTACAGAAAATGGAGCTGACTCATATGCTTTAGGTGCTGAGGGAATGATGGCAGGTGCCCTACCACCTCCAGGAATCTATTTACTCACATATTATCAAAATTATCATGCCGGTCGTTTTGACAATGGACCTCCGAATTTTCATTTAGATGTAAATGCACTTATTCCGCGTTTAGTCTGGATGACAGAAAAAAACTATCTCGGTGGTCAATTGGGTTTCTATGCTATTCAACCCATGGTGGACTTACGTCTTTCCGCAGCAGGAATGTCAGATCATAACAGTGCTTTAGGTGATTTAATGCTGGGTTCGATGTTAGGTTGGCATCAAGGAAACCACCACTGGATCGGTGCTGTTGAAACAGTACTGGCAACAGGAAAATATGATACACCTACAGCAACTCAGCCGGTTGTTGCCAATATTGGTAAGAATTACAACACTATTCGCCCTATTTTGGCTTATAGCTATGCTCCCCCAAATGGTATAGACATTTCCACAAAACTCTCTTATAGCTTTAATGATGAAAATGACGATACACATTACACATCTGGAGACTATTTTGCAGGAGACTACAGCATCGGCTACAAACTGACAGACAAGTTTAAAGTTGCAGTTGAGGGTTATGTATTTAAACAAGTCAAATCAGATGAACTACATGGCGAAGACATTAAAATGCGTGGGCAAGTACTGGCTGTTGGCCCTGCTGTACAATATCAGGATAAAAACTGGTCAATAGAAGCAAAGTATTTAACAGAAACCCAAGTTGAAAATCGTCCTGAAGGCCATACAGGTTTACTAAAATTCATTTGGGCATTTTAAATTCGCTAAAAATAAAGTTTATCATTTAAGCTTACAATGCCTAATCACGCTCATTAGGCATTGATCTTATTGATTAATCAACCTTTATAAATCCGCTTCAAATGTACGATCCGTTTGAATTGAAACTTCTCTAAATATTTTTGGGGCACAACCAAAAGTTTGGGTAAACGCACGGGTAAAAGCAGCCTGTGAAGAATATCCAACCGATTCAGCAATATGAAAAATGCTTTTATCTGTTTCTTTGACTAACTCACTGGCTAATTTCATACGCCAATTTTTTAAATACTGAATGGGTGAAACCCCCACTAAATCAACAAACTTTTTGGAAAAATTTGATTTGGATTGATTGGCTATTTTCGCCAATTTAACGACATCCCAATCATGAGCAGGATGTTCATGTATTTGCGACAAAACTTTGCTTATCGCTGGATCACGCAAAGCAAAAATCCAACTTTTATGCTCAATGGATTGTTTTGCTAACCAGAAGCGTATTGACCAAACCAATAGTAAATCAATAATCCTAGAAAGCATGATTCGACTCCCCAGCATAGGATGTTCAAGTTCAAGCTTTATCGCTGCTACTGTCATTGGAACCCATTCAGCGACTTTTTCGGCATCATTATGCGATGGAACATGAATATATGTTGGCAATCCTTCTGCTATCGCCTCTCCATAAATGCCACTCAATTGAAAAATACAACTAATCACATAGGCATCGGCGTCTCGATTTCCCACTAATTCAATCGAATGAGCACACTGAACAGGTAAAACCAGAATATCTCCATCTTTTAATATTAAATCGGTTTCAACATGATCAATTTTAAGTGAGCAGGTCGCTTTTTGAATAATATGAATATAAGCATAATCCTTATTAAAACTTAGTTTATTTTTATCATTAAAATAATCCAAGCGATAAATATCACCCGAAATTTCCGCAAATCGATAAATATCAAAAAATATATCCGTTAAAACACTTTTATCATTTTCATGCTGCATCTTTTTCTCAATCCTTAAAAAAGTGTTTCTGCAAAAACATAGGTGTTTCAATCATTGTTTAAGCGGGTTGAATCACAAATAATCATTTCTAGCAGGTTTTTCTAGCATTGAAATTATTCATATATTATTTAATCTTTATGCAAAAAACTTCAACTATTCAATTTTATTAAATCAAATACGATAGCTTTTTAGCGAGGAAACAAATATGAATAATAAGCCAACCATTATTTTCGTACACGGTTTTTGGGGTGGTGCTGCACACTGGAGTAAAGTGATTACTGAGCTGTCTCATCGTGGTTATGCAGCATTACATGCTGTTGAAGTTCCTCTCACCTCACTTGCAGATGATGTAGAAAGAACACGCAAAATGATTGCTCAAGTAGATGGTGACGTACTTCTAGTCGGCCACTCATATGGTGGTGCTGTGATTACTGAGGCTGGAAATCATTCTAATGTGGTTGGTCTCGTTTATATTGCTGCTTTTGCTCCTGATTCTAACGAAAGCCCTGGTAGTATTACCCAGCAGAATTTACCTGCTGCCGCAGCGAATTTGGCACCTGACAGTGATGGTTATCTTTGGGTTAAAGCCGATAAGTTCCATGAAAGCTTTTGTCAAGATTTAAGCGCAGACGAAGGACTGGTTATGGGCGTAACGCAAAAAGCACCGATTGCCAGTACTTTTGGCGACACAATCTCAACCCCTGCATGGAAAACCAAACCATCTTGGTATCAAATCTCAACTGAAGACAGAATGATTAATCATGAAAATCAAGTACTTATGTCTTCACGTTTAAATGCAAAAAAAGTGATTTCCTTAAGTGCAAGCCATGCATCTTTGGCATCTAAGCCAAAAGAAGTCGCTGATTTAATTGATGAAGCCGCAACTGCTTTAGCAAAATAAGTCTTTAGCAAAAAACAAGCCATCATTTAGGGAGGCTTATGACTCTCTAAATGATGGCTAAACCATAATCTTTAATAAGCGTTACTTTTCCATTTTCATTTTTGAATCATTATTAATCTATCCTCTATAAAAATATTTCGTTACTTTTCTTCTATCATATTGAAAATTATCAATAACATATTGTTTTATATAAAATCAGATGAATAACCGAGAATTTAAATGATTTAGCAACATTTTTTCATTATTATAATTTTCGAACAAATAAAAATCATAAAATTTTCATTAATGAATAATTTAAAAAATTATTGATTATGTTTTGTTCACAAATAATTAAACGTTATGGAGAGATGTATTATGGGGCTGAAGAGCTTAAAATTAAGCGCAGGAGTAGCGCTACTGGTGGGAGGTTTTGCAACGCAAAACGCACTGGCAGATTCTTATGTCTTTGTTACCAACACCACACCGCAAACCGTATCGATACAAGCCACTCAAACAGGTACACATATTTTACAACAAGGAAATGAGTGGGCTCAGGAAGCAACACAAATTGCGCCTTACGAAACTAAGCGTGTCCTTCGTATAAACCGTTATACAGGTTTAAAAACAGGAAAAACCTATAACTTTGATACAGTGGTCAGCAGTGGTAGCTCAAAAATCACTTTGAAACAAACCATGACGGGAACATGGACTGGCAGTAATATTAAACACGGCATTCAAACAGCTTCGACCACATCACCATGGTATTCAGACCGCAACATCTATCGTCTTAATACAACTTATGGTGGTTTATCAGCTCAAGCTGCTGTTAAAGCTGAATATACGGGGGGATATGATGATTTTCATTACACAATCCATCAAAACACTGTGCAAGAACCTGTTTCTAACAATGCAGATGAATTAAAAGTACTGACTTATAATATTTATGCGCTACCTATGGTTGCAAGTAAAATTAGTGAGCGTTTGGCTGAATTACCCAACCACTTAAACGGATACGATGTGATTATGATGCAAGAAGCTTTTTCTTCTTCTCGCACAGGCATGTTGAATCAATTGGCACAACAATATCCATATCAAACTCATATTCCAGTAGGTTCTGGCTATAACTTATTTGACAGTGGTTTAGTGATCATTAGCCGCTATCCAATTGTAAAAACTGCACAACTGATTTATCCAGATTGTACTGGTACAGATTGTTTCGCGGATAAAGGCGTTTTGTATGCTGAGATTATTAAAAATGGTAAAGCATATCATGTGACTTCTACCCACACAGCATCATTTGATACAGATGAAGCACGTGCTCTTCGTCAAGTTCAATTCCAACAAATTCGCCAATTGGTTAATCAACAAAACATCCCAAGTTTTGATGCGGTATTGATGGGCGGAGACTTTAATGTCAACAAGTTTTTATGGCCACAAGACTATCAAAATATGCTGACCAACCTCAATGCAACAGCACCAATCAGTACAGGCTATACTGCTTCTACATTTGACCCACGTGTCAATAAACTTGCTGGTGCAGCAGGTTCAGGTGGTACAACGGTTGAATATCTAGATTATGTCGTGGCTTCAAATACACATCGCCAACCGACACAAGCTCGTAATGATGTTCGTATCTTACGTACTACAGCTGACCCATTGTATATGACGTGGGATCTTTCTGATCATTTCCCTGTAATGGGACACTTTAATTACAGTCCATAAAACGGAAAGCTGTATGAATAAAAGACTATTGCTAACAATCATTGTTGTTTTAGCGGTCTTGGTTGCAATTGTAGTTTGGAAGAGCACCGCCTCTTCCGCTACAGTCCAGCAAACAACACCTTCTTCACCTGACTCATCAACGCATGTAACCGATGAAACAATACAAAACAAAAGCAAGGATGAACTACTGCAAACAACCCTATTGAAACAATTACAAAGCTTACAAAAGCAACCTGGAAATATCACCCAATTTCTCAATGACTTTAAAGCAAACTGTCAGGTAGCAGACTGCGATGCTGCTTTAGCAAAAGCGCTGGCGAATTACCCTGATCAAACATTTGCGCAGTTGGTTGAGAATTTATTAAAACGCATGCCGCAATATGAACAACGTATGCAAAGTACTGTGTTATCAACATCCTTATCACCTAAAGAGCGTTTTGATACCTTATGGAAAATAAGAGAACAAACTTTAGGGCAAGCTGAAGCAATGCTTGGTTTTGGGCAAGAACGTCATTATGCAGATTATCGTTTTGCATACCAAGATTTAGCACAAAATCAGAACCTTAGTGCTGAGCAACGTTTAAAAGCTTTTGAAGAGTTACAACGTCAATACCCAAATAACAATCAACAGGAAAGTAAAATTGGGCTTTATGAGCAAGCGGTGACCCTCCTCAATCAAGGCAATAAGACTGCTGAAACTGAGCGTTTAAAGCAGGAATTACAACAGCGCTACCTCACACAACAGGAACGGTTAGAGATTCAACAACGAGACCAACGTGAGGTTCAACAGCAACAACAAGCCAATCAATATCAACAAGCAGTGAGTCAATTACAGCAAGAGATGGAGCCATTAAGAGCCCAACTCTCTGATGCTGAATGGCAAAAACAATATCAAACACGCTTAGAAAACTTACGTCTTAAGATGTTTCCTTAATATGCATTCAGCAATCTATGTTTATGAATAGATTGCTGAATATTTAGGTCTATTAAATTTTCATTGATTGCATTGATCAAGCATGCGATTTGGTTCTTTGCAATGCCTGATTCCATAACGTTAAATGATACTGTCGCTGATCTTCACTCATATTCGGTTCAAAAGCTTTATCTAACTGCCACGATGCTGATATCTCACTTAAGTCACTAAAAATTCCAGCTCTCAATCCAGCCATTGCAGCAGCACCCCAAGCCGTTGATTCTAAAAGTTTAGGACGCAAAACGGGTACATTTAAAATATCAGCCTGGAATTGCATTAACATATCATTCTGACTTGCACCACCATCCACTCTTAATTCTTTTAAAGGTTGTGAAATATCAGATTGCATTGCGGTTAAAACATCTGACACTTGAAATGCGATAGACTCTAATGCTGCACGGGCAATATGAGATTTATTGGTACCACGAGACATTCCACACAATAATGCACGTGCATCACTATCCCAATGAGGTGCACCAAGCCCAGTAAATGCAGGAACGAGCACCACACCGTCCGTATCTGTTACTTGGCGAGCTAGACTTTCTACTTCAGCACTATTTTTAATAATTCCTAAACCATCACGTAACCATTGCACAATAGCACCTGCCATAAAGACACTACCCTCAAGTGCATAATGTGGTTGCTTTTGACAACTCCAAGCCAAGGTTGTTAATAATTGGTTTTTACTAAACTGGATCTGGGTTCCTGTATTAAATAGCATGAAACAGCCCGTACCATAAGTATTCTTTGCTGTTCCTGCTTCAAAACAAGATTGACCAAATAAAGCGGATTGTTGGTCACCTAAAACACCACAAATTGGAATTTCTGCACCCAATAAACCTGAAGCCGTGTTGGAAATATAACAATCAGAATGAATAATTTTAGGCAGTACGGATGCAGGAATATTAAATAATTCAATCAATTCAGCATCCCACTGTTGAGACTCTAAGTTCATGAGCATTGTTCGAGAAGCATTACTGGCTTCTACCACGTGTTCAGCACCTTGGGTTAAATTCCAAATCAACCAACTGTCCACTGTTCCAAAAGCAACATGACCTTGTTCAGCAAGTGCTCGTAAACCATCGACATTTTCCAACAACCAAACTAATTTTCCTGCACTAAAATAAGGATCTATTCTTAAGCCTGTTTTTTTATGGATTTTGCTAGCAAGATCATTTTGAATCAGTTGATTACACCAATCTGTTGCACGTCGGTCTTGCCAAATAATTGCAGGTGCAAGTGGGCGACCAGTGCGCTTGTCCCAAACAATTGTTGTCTCTCGCTGATTTGTTAAACCCAATGCTTTGATGTCTTTAGCAAGCAGTCTCGCTGATGCAATCGCTTGCTGAACAACACCTATTTGTGTCGTCCATATTTCCATAGCATCTTGTTCAACCCAACCTGAATGCGGTGTCTTAATTTGCGTTTCTCGCTGGGCAGATGCATAGACTTTTCCATGTTCATCAAAAATAATTGCTCTGCTAGAGGTCGTTCCTTGATCAAGTGCGAGTAAATAGCTCATCTTTTTTTGTTTTAACTCTTGTAAAATGTTGATAGTAACGCAATTATATATTCAAACGCGTCATTTGCTATAACTGGCATGAATTATCTGCATAATTTATAACAGTTATGTTATGATAGCGTCGTTATCTGGGGATGTTATTGGCTTCGACGCTGATGATGAAGCTCATAGATGCATGCCGAGAGCGCATTTTCTCTCGTAAATCAAATTTGCATATTTTAGTCGCAAACGACGAATCATACGCTCTAGCTGCCTAAGGGCAGCTTGTCCGCTTCACTGAATACTTGTGGTCAGTGAACCCGACCGAAGCGCACGCACACAAGTCCGTATAAAGTCACGCCTCGGGGCTTTATACCAAACTTAGAGGATCGCGTTTTGTACCCTGTTCGTCGGGTCACTTAATGTTAAAATAATTGACGATATCTAAGCATGTAGTATTCTCGAGTGTAGTGTTGGCGGACGCGGGTTCAACTCCCGCCATCTCCACCAAATACCTTCCAAAACTTAGCAAAATATGCCAAGTTTTACAGACAAAAGGCTTGAATCTTAAGGGTTTAAGCCTTTTTTCTTGCCTAAACATAACCAAACATAGCTAGCTATAGTGTACATGCACCGTGTACACTGTCTTGTACATTGCACATTTTATTGAACTCGCTGGTGTACAAACCATGAAAAGAACAGATATTAAACGCCGTCCCCTTTCTGACACCGTACTTGCAAACCTTGACCCTGAAGAAAAAGAATATCGGGAATTGGATGGTGAGGGTTTATATTTCCGTGTAAAGCCTGATGGAAAAAAAGCGTGGTTATTCAGATACAAGAAGGCTGATGGTAAATGGTCATGGCTTGGGATAGGCACTTATCCTGAATTATCGGGTAAAGGTGCAAGAAAAAAAGCGTCTGAGATTGTTAAAGATATTTCTCACGGCGATAACCCGATCATTACTAAACAAGAAAGAAACCGCCAAGAATTAGAGCAGAATAATGCCACCTTTGAAATATTGGCTAGAGAATGGTTAGACACTAAAGTGAATACTTGGGTAAATGACACCATGACTAGAAATAAAGGTGCATTGGAAAAGCATATATTCCCTGTTTTTGGTAAACGCTTGTACACCACAATTAAACCGATTGAATGGATGAATCATTTACAAGGTATTCAGCAAAAGCTAGGTATTTATGAACAGGTCAACCGAGTTCGGGCAATGTGCCGTGATATTTATGATTATGCAAAGGTCACAGGTCGAATTGATTATAATCCTTTAGAAGGTATTCAAAAATATTTGCAACAAGGTAAAAAAGAAAATATGGCTCATGTGAGTGAGCAAGAATTACCACCATTGTTAAGAGCTATCAATAACTACCCTACGCTTGATGTGCGTATCGGCTTGCAGTTGCTTGCAATGTTGTTTTGTCGTCCTAGTGAGTTACGTGGCGCAAAATGGGATGAGTTTGATTTTGACAATGCTATATGGAATATACCCGAAGAACGTATGAAGAAACGCCGTGAGCATGTTGTGCCTTTACCGACTCAAGCCATTGCCATTTTGAATGAATTGAGAAGTTTTGAAACGGATTCTGATTTTTTATTTCCGAGTCGTTCGGATAAGAGTAAGCCCAAGTCAGACACGGTTTTTATTATGGCTTTGCGTCGAATGGGTTATGAGGGGCGACAAACACCTCATGGATTTAGACATATTGCTAGTACGCTATTAAACAATAGGGGCTTTGATGAGCGTCATATTGAATCGGCTTTAGCACATGTTAAAGATGGTGTGGCAGGCGTGTATAACAAGGCTCAGTATCTACAGGATAGAACTAATATGATGCAATGGTATGCCAATTATTTAGAAGAAATAGCAGATCAAAGCATTATCCAGTTTAAGAAGTTTCAATAAATGTTTTATATAGTTCAATTTGAGTAAGTAATATGGCAAAAAAGATTAATGTAATACCAACAGCTTTTGATATAAAAAAATATGAAGGTATGGATCGCTTATCAGCCTTAAATTGGTTATTTCAATTAGAATCAAGATATCAATTACATGCTGCTATTGAATCTTTTGAGATATTTACAGATAGTTGTCAAAAAATTAATAAAGATGAAAAGCTACAATTCTTAAATAGAATTATAGCGGATTACTTTGATGAACCTTTTAAAATAGATCGCCTATATAATTTCTTTTCTAATAATTTTAATGAAAATGTAGTTATTACCATCTATGAGAAATATGAACAATTACCATCTACAATTACCGATAGCAACGTAAAAATTATGACAACAAAAGATTTTTATAGTAATCATAAGTTTTATGGGCATCTTTATACCCCTGATGATGAATTGTTTATTAGTAAAATTATTAATTATGATGAATCATTAGAGAGTATTAAAAAAACTCCGCTTATGGTTGATTTAACACAATCAGATGAAATATTAGAAAGAGAATTTAAAAAGGTTTTAGAAACACTAAGATACCAAATTAGTAGTGTTAAGCCAGTTAGAGGGTTAACTAACTATAAATTGATAAATTGATAAATTGATAAATTGATAAATTGATAAATTGATAAATTGGGCAACATATCAACTCTTAGCCTATATAGATTTGTATTTATGGTCACTTATTAATAACAAAGATATAAAACGACCAGTTTTGAGTAGAGCTCTATATCAGTACCAACCATATTGTGGGGAAGAAACACTCCGAAAAAGTGTAAAACCAATTGTTGATCGATTATTTAATTCACATGGAATACATGATGAGGATCTAAAGTATCCAACTCAGTTATTTGATGAATTAAAAGCCTTAGCTTTAGCAAATTCGGAATTTTTTTAGTTTATTTTTTTCCAGATTTCTAAAGAACTATCTCATTCCACATTTTATTGCTTAAATTTTAGAGAATGTCTTAAGTTCTTACATACTTAGGCATAATTATGAATATTCCCCCTATACGCGTTCAATTTAAAACTGTTTGCGAATTATTGGACATAAGTCGCGAATCATTACGCCATATTGTACGTACTGATTTAACGTTTCCTCGCCCAATAAAAACAGGAAATACGAAACAAGCCCCAGTTTACTTCGACTATGCAGACCTTATGCAATGGCACAATTATCAAATGCAAAGTGCAGCTAAGTTGGAGTTAGAACATGAAAAATGATCAAGCCTCAACAGTTAAAAAATCATTGGGAATAAAAAAGGTAGCGATACTATGAATATCGCCACCTCTATTAAACCGACTTCAATTTTAGCAAATTGTACAATGCTTAGTCCAATGAATGACGGCTATATCAATCACCCCATCATTGAGCGTTTTGGCAGTCCATCACAACCGATCTATGTTGACCAATGCAATGTAGACATAAGTGGCTTCACCTATGAAAAGCCTTTAATTTTATCTATCGTCAATGGTGAATTAGAGCTTATCCAATGTGCCGTACTACAGGATAAACAACATATTCAAATCATCCCTGATGGCTTGGCCAAAGGTTTTGCTTATTATGGCGAGTTGCACCAAGATAAACCCGTCATTATCACTTACCACCTAGAGGCTTTTTTTAAACTTGCCTCCAGTATCAACAACCATATTGAACACATACAAGATACTTTTGCAGTGGTACTGGTGATATTGCCTCACCTATGCAGTGCCAATCAATCAGAACTCAAAGCTTTTGACTA